>JBBIQR010000326.1:0-5548 GCA_037442245.1 Candidatus Solibacter sp.
CAACCAGATCGAGGCGCAACTGATTATGCGGCATTACGAAGGGTTCACGCCGCGGTCGGGCCGTATCCGCGGACGCCGGAGTTCTTTCTAATATTGTGAAAGCCATCGTCTTGTTCGGCTCGCCAGGCAGCGGGAAGGGAACGCAGGCGAAGATGCTCGCCCGTCAGATGGGGGTACCCCACATTTCGACGGGGGACATGCTGCGGGACCGGATCCGGTCCGGCGCGGAAGCCGGGACGGCGGTGGCGGCGAAGATGCAGGCGGGTTCGCTGGTGGCGGACGGCGTGGTCAACGCGATGGTCGAGCAGCGGCTGAGCGAAGGCGACGCGGGACGCGGGTTCATCCTGGACGGATATCCGCGGACGAAGGAGCAGGCAGAGCATCTGGCCGGGTGGCTGGGGTCGCGGGGGATCCGGGAGGTGGTGATCCACCTCGCGGTGGATTACAATATTATTATTGCCCGTTTAACCGGCCGGAGAGTGTGCCCGCTTTGCGGCACGCTCTACAACATCGCTTCCAAGCCTCCGAAGGTGGATGGTTTGTGCGACCGGGACGGGACGAAGCTGGTGATCCGGGAGGACGATCGCGAGAGTGTGATTCGCGAGCGGCTGGAGGCCTACGAGAAGCAGACACGTCCGGTGCTGGATTATTTCCGGGCGCACGGACACCGGGTGGAAGAAGTGGACGGGAGCGGGGCTCCGCCGGAAGAGATATTTGGCAAGGTATGCCAGTTGATGGGTTCGCATGATCGTACGTAAGACCGCCGCGGAACTGGAGAAGATGCGGCGCAGCGGCCTGCTGGTCTGGCAGATTCTGCAGAAGATGAAGGAGATCGCGGTCGAAGGCGCCACGACGATGGACCTGGAGAAGGCCGCGGAGAAGATGATCGCGGACGCCGGGGCGCGGCCGGCCTTCAAAGGGTATTACGTGCCGGCGGCGGGCGAGGCGTACAAGTTCGTGTTGTGCACTTCGGTGAACGAGGAAATCGTGCACGGGATGCCGAATGCGAAGCGGGTGCTGAAGGCGGGCGACATCGTTTCGATCGACACCGGGGTGAAGCTGGACGGGTATTACGGCGATTCGGCGGTGACGGTGGCGATCGGAGAGATCGGCGAGGCGGCGAAGAAGCTGCTGGCGGTGACGCAGGAGAGCCTGGAGCTGGCGATCGAGAAAGTTCGGCCGGGGAACCGGCTGTTCGACGTTTGCGGGACGGTAGAGAAGCACGTCAAGAGCAACGGATTTTCGGTGGTTCGGGAGTACGTGGGACACGGGATCGGAACGCAGCTTCACGAAGAGCCGCAGGTACCGAATTACGTGGACCGGAAGAACGACAATCCGAAATTGAAGGAAGGCATGGTCCTGGCGGTCGAGCCGATGGTGAACGCGGGGAGGCCGGAAGCCGTGGTCCGGAAGGACAAGTGGACGGCGGTGACGAAAGACGGGTCGAACTCGGCGCATTTCGAGCACTGTATCGCGGTGACGGAGAACGGGCCGTGGGTGCTGACGAGACCGTAAGGGTCCGGGCGACGGTAGTGGAAGAGCGGCCGAGCCTGATGTACCAGGTGGTATTGGATACGCGGCAGAATGTGCTGGCGCACCTGGCGGGCGGAGCGAAAAGGAATTTCGTCCGGTTGGTTCCGGGCGACAGGGTCGAGGTGGAACTGAGTCCGCACGATCCGGCGCGGGGCAGGATCACGCGCAAGATAGGGAAGACAGAATGAAAGTGCGAGCTTCGGTCAAGAAAATCTGCGATAAGTGCAAAGTGATCCATCGCGAAGGCGTGGTACGGGTCATTTGCGTCAATCCGAAACACAAACAGAGGCAGGGATAAGAGAACTATGGCACGATTAGCCGGCGTGGACTTGCCGCCCGGGAAGCGGGCGGAGATCGGGCTGACCTACATTTACGGGATCGGCCGGACACGGTCGAAGTCGCTGCTTCACCGCTGCGGGATTCCGTTCGATAAAAAGGTCCGGGACCTGACCGAGGACGAGGTCAACCACATCCGCACGATTCTGGAAGAAGAAGGCGCGGTGGAGGGCGATCTGCGGAAGGAAATCTCGATGAACATCAAGCGGCACATCGAGATGGGATCTTACCGCGGGTTGCGGCACCGGCGCAGCCTGCCGGTACGGGGCCAGCGGACGCACACCAACGCGCGGACGCGCAAGGGCCCGCGGCGCGGCACTGTGGCGAACAAGAAGAAGGCGAGCGCCAAGACTTAAATAAGGTGATGTGAATGGCGAAAGCACCAGCGAAGAGCACGAGCAAGAAGAAGAGTTTCAAGAAGAAGGAAAAGCGCGTCGTCCACTCGGGCGTTGTGCACATTCAGGCGACCTTCAACAACACGATCGTGACGATCAGCGACTCCGAGGGCGGGGTAATTTCCTGGAGCAGTGCGGGTTCGCTGGGTTTCCGCGGGTCGCGGAAGGGGACGCCGTTCGCCGCGCAGCAGGCGGCGTTGACGGCGGCGAACAAGGCGAGCGAGAGCGGCTTGCGCACGGTGGAAGTGCGGGTATCGGGGCCGGGCTCGGGGCGGGAGAGCGCGGTGCGCGCGCTTTCGACGGCGGGGATTGAAGTCCGCATGATTCGCGACGTGACGCCGATACCGCACAACGGTTGCCGTCCGCCGAAGAAGCGGCGGGTGTAGGAGAACGGAAGCGGGAGGAAGGCCTGCCAACGGCCGTAAACCGCACCTTGAAGAAGAAGCGCGAGCCGGGAGGCTCGCGGCGAAAGAAAGGTAAGGAGAGAGCAACTTGGCGAGATATATTGGCCCGGTTTGCCGGCAGTGCCGGCGCGAGGGCATGAAGCTGTACTTGAAGGGCGAGCGCTGCCACAGCGAAAAGTGCGCGATCGAAAAGCGTAATTTCGTACCCGGGCAGCACGGCAAGGACCGCAAGGCGAAGATCGTGGGCTACGGCCTGCAACTGCGCGAGAAGCAGAAGGTGCGCCGGATTTACGGCGTGCTGGAGCGGCAGTTCCGCAGCGGGTTCGAGAAGGCGGCGCATCAGAAGGGCATCACGGGCGAGAACCTGATGGCGAACCTGGAGCGGCGTCTGGACAGCGTGATTTACCGCATGGGCTTCGGCACGAGCCGGGCGCAGTCGCGGCAGATTGTGCGTCACGGGCATATCGAGATCAACGGGCGCAAGTGCAACATTCCCTCGGCTCTGGTAAAGATCGGGGACGTAGTTGCGGTGCGTGAATCGAGCCAGAAGAATCAGACGATCCTGGCGGCGCGGGACGCTACGGCGCACGCGCCGGCGCCGAACTGGATCGAGGTGGATCGCGAAGGTCTGAAGGGCAGAGTGACGGGCCTGCCCAAGCGGGAGGACCTGGTGCAGATCCAATTGAACGAGCAGCTCATCGTCGAGTTGTACTCGAAGTAAAAGATTGTGGACCGGGGCCGCCCGGGGCGGCTCCCCAACGAGGATTCTTATGTTTAAGGGCTTCCAGAAACCGAAACGTTTGGTTGCCAATACCGAAACTCTTACGGAGCGGTATGGCATGTTTACGGCCCAGCCTTTCCAGCGCGGATTCGGCACGACGATCGGGAACAGTCTGCGCCGGGTGCTGCTGAGCTCAATCGAAGGCGCGGCCATCACGGCGGTGCGGATCGAAGGCGTCGAACACGAATTCAGCCCGATTCCAGGGGTAGTGGAAGACGCGACCGACATCATTCTCAACCTCAAGCAGATCCCCTTCAAGATCACGGGTGAAGGGGTGAAGACGGTGCGACTGGTGGTGGAGCAGCCGGGCGATGTACGCAGCGCGCAGATCGAGACGGACGCGGACGTCGAAGTGCTGGACCGCGACGTCCACGTGGCGACGGTGAGCGAAGGCGGGCGGCTGAACATCGAGATGCGGCTGAAGAGCGGCCGCGGGTATGTGAGCGCGGACAAGAATTTCGACGAGGACCTGGCGCTGGGGTACATCCCGATCGACAGCGTGCACTCGCCGGTGCGCAAGGTGAACTTCACGGTGGAAGCGGCGCGTCTGGGCCAGATGACGGACTACGACAAGCTGACGCTGGAAGTGTGGACGAACGGGGCGGTATCGCCGCAGGACGCGATCGGGTACGCGGCGAAGCTGCTCAAGGACCACATGACCATCTTCATCAACTTCGAAGAGGTTCCGGAGCAGACCGAGGAAGTGGCCGAGCGGGGCATGGACAAGATGAACGAAGTCCTGAACCGGTCGGTGGAAGAGCTGGAACTGAGCGTAAGGTCGTACAACTGCCTGAAGAACGCGAACATCCAGACGATCGGCGAGTTGGTGCAGAAGACCGAGGCGGAGATGCTGCGGACGAAGAATTTCGGGCGCAAGTCTCTGAACGAGATCAAGGAAATCCTGGCCAACATGGGGCTGTCGCTGGGCATGCGGATCGATCAGCACGGCCGGCTGGTATCGCCGCCCTCGACGGGACCGGTGGTGGATTTCGGTCCGGACGAAGAGCTCCCGCAGGAGCGCATGGGAGAGTAGCGCATGAGACATCAATACGCAGGGTATAAACTGAAGCGCGACGTAGGAGCGCGCAAGGCGCTGCTGCGCAACCTGGCGACGAGCGTGATCGACGTGGAGCGCGTGGTGACGACGGTGCCGAAGGCGAAGGCGGTGAAGCCGATCGTGGAGCACCTGATCACGCTGGCCAAGCAGGACACGCTGCACGCGCGGCGGCAGGCGGCGGCGGTGCTGAACACGCCGAAGTCGGTGAAGAAGCTGTTCGACACGCTGGGAACGCGGTTCGGGCAGCGCAACGGCGGGTACACGCGGATCGTGCGGCTGGGACCCCGCAAGGGCGACGGCGCCGAACAGGCGATGATCGAACTGGTGGGCAGCGAGCTGGTGAAGCGCGCCGAGGAGCGCGCCAAGCGCAAGGAAGAGCGTCTGAAGGCGCAGCGGGAAGGCCGCGAAGCCGAAGAAGGCGAGAAGGAATAGCGCCGGCAGGAACCGGCAAGGAAACGGGGGGCGGACCGGGTGGTCCGCCCCCCGTTTTGCATTTCAGGGAGCGGCGGGATCAGTCTTCGGAGCGGGAGACGGCGTCCTGGAAGACGCCGGTGAAGAAGTCGCGGGCGGCGGGGGCGCTGCCGATGTGGAGGCTATCCATGCCCTCCTCGACGAAACCGAGGTAGCCTTCCCAGCCGAGATCGCTGAGGACGAAGCGGAGGCACTCGAGTTCGGCGGGGGGCAGGGCGGAGTAGTCGATGTCGAAGACCTGGCCGGAGCAGTGGGTGAGCGCCTCGGGGCGGCCTTTGAGGCGGAGGCTGTCCTCGGGCTGCACCAGGCTGGTGACGGCGAGGGGCTCGAAGCGGGCGCCGCGGGGGTGCATCTCGTCAAAGAGGCGGCGGGTTTCGAAGGCGACATAGATCAGGGTTCCGACGGCGGCGGGGGAGGCTTCGGAGGCGGAATCGCCATCGAGTTGCAGGGTGTAGCCGAACCAGGCGGGGCGGTCGAGGGCGCGGACGAGACCGTTGCCGAGACCGGCACGGATGTCCTCGCCGCTGCGGTAGACGAGGTCCTCCTTTTTGAGCCAGACGGAGAGGCGATT
>JBBIQR010000327.1:0-2057 GCA_037442245.1 Candidatus Solibacter sp.
CTCCAATTTCCCGATCCGGCTGGTCGCCGATACCGACGACGAGATCCGCGCCATCATGGGCAACACCGACCCCGCGGGCGCCCTGAACCTGGGCTTCCTCATCGATGAAGCGCTGGCCGTGCCCAACGCGCCCAATACCGCGAAGACGCCTCTGCCGGTCACGCGCCTGCGCACCGTGCAGCGCATCTCCCGGCTGATCGATACGATGACGGGCGCCGCCGACAACGACGAAGTCCGGCTCCACGCCGCCGAGATCTGCCGCCTGCCCGCGAAAGGCTACGGCACGCTGGAATTCGGCATGCAGGGCGAGCGTCTCGATGCGTACCTCGCCGCTGCGCGCGCCGCCATGACGCAACACCTAACGGCGAGAGGCCTACTATAATCGGCGCATGGCCGATCTCGACCGCCGCACCTTTCTGGCCGCGCCCCTGGCCCTCGCCGCGCCCGCCTTCGCCGCCGATCCGCCCGAGTGGTTCGACCGCCCCATGCGCTGGGCGCAACTCACCCTCGTCGAAGACGACCCCGGTCAATACGATCCCAACTTCTGGCTCGACTACTTCCGCCGCACCCACTCCGACGCCGCCTGTCTGAGCGCCGGCGGTTGCGTCGCCTTCTACCCGACCCGGGTCCCCCTGCACTACCGCTCCCAGTGGCTCGGCGACCGCGACTGCTTCGGCGAACTCGCCGCCGGATGCCGCAAACTCGGCATGGTGGTGATCGCCCGTACCGATCCTCACGCCGCCCATCCCGCCATGTACCAGGCCCACCCCGATTGGATGGCCGTCGACGCCGAAGGACGCCACCGCCCCCACCCCTCCATGCCCGGATGGTGGCTCACCTGCTGCCTCGGCCCCTATAACTTCGAGTTCATGACCGCGGTCACCCGCGAAATCGTCTCCCGCTACCAGGTCGACGGCATCTTCAGCAACCGCTGGAACGGCAGCGGCATGTGCTACTGCGAACACTGCCGCGCCAACTTCCGCTCCGCCACCGGCCTCGACCTCCCGCGCACCGCGGACCCGCACGATCCCGCCCGCCGCGCCTACATCGAGTGGAAGCAGCAGCGCCTCTTCGACCTCTGGCAGCTCTGGGACGGCGAAATCCGCAAGCTCAACCCCGCCGCGCGCTTTATCCCCAACACCGGCGGCGGCGCGCTCAGCGAACTCGACATGAAAACCATCGGCGAGCGCGCCCCCATCCTGTTCGCCGACCGGCAGGCGCGCAGCGGTCTCTCCCCCCTCTGGGCCGCCGGCAAGAACGCCAAGGAGTACCGCGCCACCATGGGACCCAAGCCCATCGGCGGCATCTTCAGCGTCGGCGTCGAAGAGCCCTACCGCTGGAAGGACTCGGTTCAGAGCGAGCCCGAAATCCGCATGTGGGTGCTGGACGGCGTCGCCAACGGACTGCGTCCCTGGTTCACCAAGTTCGCCGGCACCCTGCGCGACACCCGCTGGCTGCCCGTCGTCGAAGACGTCTACCAGTGGCACTTCCGCAATGAGCGCTACCTGCGCAACACCGCGCCTCTTGCGCGCGTCGCCATGGTCTACTCGCAGCAGACCGCCCACTACTACGGCGCCGCCGCCGCCCGCGGCAGAGTCGAGGACCACACCCTCGGCTTCTACCAGGCGCTCATCGAGGCGCGCATCCCCTTCGAGATGGTGCACGACCGCCTCCTCGACGCCGCCCACATCGATCGCTACAAGGTCCTCGTCCTGCCCAACATCGCCGCCCTCTCCACCGCCCAGTGCGCCCAACTCGGCGAGTACGTCCGCCGCGGCGGCAGCATCGTCGCCACTCACGAAACCTCGCTCTACGACGAATGGGGCGCGCGCCGCGCCGATTTCGGACTCGCCTCCCTCTACGGCGCATCCTACGCCGGCGAACTCGTGCCGCGCATGCAGAACTCCTATCTCACGCTCGAAGGCGCGCCCGGACACCGCCATCCCCTGCTCCGTGGACTCGACGGCGCCACCCGCATCATCTCCTACGTCATCACCGGTATCGGCTTCCTCGGCGCCGGCGGCATCCTGAAAGACGGCGGCAGCATCCGCGGCCTG
>JBBIQR010000327.1:2067-5536 GCA_037442245.1 Candidatus Solibacter sp.
GCCCCTGACCCTCGTGCCCCCCTATCCCGACCTGCCCATGGAGGAGGTCTACCCGCGCGTGCCCAAAACCAACATCCCCGAAGTCTTCGCGCGCGAAACCGGCCGGGGGCGCGTCGTCTACTTCCCCTGGGACATCGACCGCACCTATTGGGAAGTGCTCTCGCCCGACCACTTCCTCCTGCTGCGCAACGCCGTCGAATGGGCCGCTAACGAGCCGCCGCCCGTAACCGTCACCGGTCCCGGCGTGCTCGATGTCACCGTGTGGCGGCAGAAGGATTCCATGACGGTCCACCTCGTGAACCTCACCAATCCCATGATGATGAAGGGGCCCTTGCGCGAGATCATTCCCGCGCCGGCGCAGAAGGTGGTGGTGCGGCTCCCCGAAGGCCATCGCGCCGCCCGCGTGCAACTCCTCTCCGCCGCGCGGCCCGCGCCATTTCAGCAATCCGCCGGCGCCGTGACCCTGACCGTCCCCGCCATCGCCGGCCTCGAAGTCATCGCCATCGATTTCCAGTAGGGTAGGCCTCCCGGCCTACCAGTTTCCCTTGCCGCGCCCGCGCGTCAGTGCCGGAAGTGGCGCACGCCGGTGAACACCATGGCCACGCCCAGCCGGTCCGCCGCCGCGATGACTTCCGCGTCCCGCACGCTGCCGCCGGGTTGAATGAACGCGGTCGCCCCCGCCTTCACGGCCTCCTCCAGGTCGTCCGGAAACGGGAAAAACGCGTCGGACGCGACCACCGTGCCCTGCACCGGCAGCACCGCCTTCGCCGCCCCGATCTTCACCGAATCCACGCGGCTCATCTGCCCCGCGCCCACCCCCACGCTCTGTCCGGCGCGCGCGTAGACGATGGCGTTGCTCTTGACGTGCTTGGCCACCTTCCAGCCGAATTCGAGCGCGGCCCACTCCTCTTCCGTGGGAGCGCGCTGCGTCTTGACCGGGGCTTGCGCGCGGTCCAACCGCGCCAGGTCCGCCGTCTGCGCCAGGTAGCCGCCCGAAATGGACTTGAGGACCACCGCGTCCGCGCCCGGCTCGACCCGCATCAGCCGCAGGTTCTTCTTGCCGGCCAGCACTGCCAGCGCTTCGGGCGTGTAGCCGGGCGCGGCAATCGCTTCGATGAAGGTTTTCGCGATCTCGCGCGCCGTCTCCTCGTCCATCGGACGGTTCAGCCCGATCACGCCGCCGAACGCCGAAACGGGGTCGGCTTCGAACGCCTTGCGGTATGCCTCCCCCAGCGTGTCCTGCTCCGCGCAACCGCACGGGTTGGTGTGCTTGATGATCGCTACCGCCGGACGGTCGAATTCGTGCACCAGTTGCCAGGCGGCGTCCAGATCCACCAGGTTGTTGTACGAAAGCTCCTTGCCCTGCAACTGCTCTCCGCCCGCGATGCCCTTCCCGCGGCGCCCGTAGAGCGCGGCCGCCTGGTGCGGATTCTCGCCGTACCGCAGGCTCATCAGGCGCGGCGCCCGCACCGCCAGGTCCCCCGGCAGCGGACCCGCGTCGTCGATCCGCTCCAGCCGCGCGCTGATCGCCGCGTCGTAATCCGCGGTCGTGCGGAACACCTTCTTCGCCAGCCGCCACTTGGTTTCCCGCGAAAGCTCGCCGCGCTCGCCCAGCTCCGCCAGGATGGCGCCGTAATCCTCCGGCGACACCACCACCGCGACATCCTGATAATTCTTCGCCGCCGCGCGCAGCATCGTGGGCCCGCCGATGTCGATATTCTCGATCAACTCTTCCAGATGCGCACCGGCCTTGGCCGCCGCGTCCTCGAAGCGGTACAGGTTCACCACCACCATATCGATGGGCGCGATCCCGTGCGCCTCGATCGCCCGCATGTGCTCGGGATTCGAGCGCATCGCCAGCAATCCCCCGGCGATCTTCGGGTGCATGGTCTTGACCCGCCCGTCCAGCATCTCCGGAAACCCGGTGACTTCGCTGACATCCCGGACCGGGATGCCCGCGTCGCGGATCAGCCGGGCGGTGCCGCCCGTCGAGATGAGTTCGGCGCCCATCGCCGCCAGGGCGCGGGCGAAATCTACGATTCCGGTCTTATCGGTGACACTCAGCAGTACGCGTGAAAGTTTCGGCATGGCAGGGAGGAACGGCGCGCGCGAAACGGGCCGCTTACCCTGTTATACCGCAGCCGGACGGCCAATCAGGCGGAACGTTTACGAAAGAACCACAACCAGAAATCCACCGTACCGGCGCCGTTCGCAAATCGCATCTCGAAACCGGCGCGGTCCGCAATGTCGCGCATCTTGGCTTCGGAAAATGGCACGCCGACCCAGGTGTCGTCGGGCAGGGTGGTCATTTCGGTATACCCCTGAACCTGAAACTTGAAAAGGCCTCCTGGGCGCAGAAGCCGGGCAACCTCCCGGATATAGCCTTCGATGATTTCGGGATCGGGAATATGTTGAAAGACGATACTCGAGAACGCGAAATCGAATTGGAGCGATCGAAAGGGTCCCCACCACCAGGGCCTTCGCACCACCTGCAGATCGCGTCCGTTGTTGACCAGCACCTTAACTTTCCGGTTGCCGGCCACCGCCTCGCCTGCCAGACGAACCATCTCCGGGCTGATATCGACCGCCCAGACCTCCCCGAAAATCCCGAATAATGCGCGCGTCACACGGCCCGCGCCGCATCCGATCTCCAGCACACGCATTTTCCGGGGGGGGGTTCCTTGACAGATATTCTGCATATCGTTGAGGACAAAATGCCGTACGGTATCTTCACCGGAAGCGAAAAACTCCGCGGCGGTCCACTCCTCGCGGCCGGTCGCAACGTAATGCCGGGCATTCTCGCGCGCTCGCCGGTCCCAGTCTTCGCGCATCTTCGAGACGAGATTCATGACGATGGTTCCGGCTCGATTATAGACTAGGACGCGCACTCGCCGCGCCCCAGTTGCAGCGAGTAGGCGTCCGTATCGCCCCAGTCCTGGTACAGTTCGGGGAACAACTCGGCCGGCTTGGCCAAGTCGCTGGTCAGCGCGCGGAATGTCTCCACCTTGTGGCGCACCACATATTCGCGGAAGCTTTCGCCCTCCACGCGGTTCGCCAGGAAGTGTTCGAGCACGCGCCGCACGGCCTCCGGAGCCAGCCGCGCCGGCACGGATTGAATCGCCAGTCCGAACCGCATGATTCCGCCGCCGTCGCAGCCGCCGCCCAGCAGCATCTGGTAGTACGGCACCTCGCGTCCCTCGATCTTGCGCGCGTTGCCGAAGAATCCGATGTCGCCGATCCAGTGATGCCCGCACGCGTTGGGGCAGCCGCTCGCCTTCACCGTCAGGCGGCGCACCGCCGGATCGTCGAAAGCGCGCACCACGTCCTGTACCGCCGCCCCCAGGTTCATCGTCTTGGTCAACCCCAGGTTGCAACTGTACGAACCCGGGCAGGTCAGCACGTCGTCAATCTGATTGGCGCCGGCGGCGCCGAGGGGGCAATCGACGCCTCCAACATGCTGAAGCCGGCC
>JBBIQR010000328.1:0-5531 GCA_037442245.1 Candidatus Solibacter sp.
TGATCGTGGATGAGCCGGCCATCGGCGAGTTCTTCGGCTTCGCCTCCATGCTGGAGCAGACGCCGCACCAGACGAATGCGGTGGCGCTCACGGATGTGGAATGCGTGGAGGTGGATCGCAAGGACATCGCCATTCCACTCGAGCGCAAGCCGCTGGCCGGCATGGATATGCTCACCGTGCTGGGCAAACAATTTCACGGCGCGCACCAACTGGTGCGGCTGCGCACGATGCGCAATCCGAACGAAGTGATCGCGGAGGAATCGACCACGGGTGAGCGCGTCGCCGATTCGGTGGCGCGATTCGGCGGGTCGTGGACCTTCATCCTTTCGTTCGCGGCGGTGCTGGCCACCTACACCGCAAGCAACGTGTGGCTGCGCGGGCGCGCGTGGGACCCGTACCCGTTCATCCTGCTGAATTTGTTTCTCTCGATGCTGGCGGCGGTGCAGGCGCCGGTGATCATGATGAGCCAGAACCGGCAGGACGCGAAGGACCGGTTGCGCAGCGAGCTGGATTTCGCGGTGAACCGCCGCGCGGAGAGCGAAATCCGGGGAATCGCGCGGAAGCTGAACGCGATCGGCGAGCGGCTGGAGGATCTGGAGGAGGGGCTGCGGGGGCGGATGGATAGAGGGCCACGGATGGACGCGGATGGACGCGGATGAAGATCCGGTAGGACGGACTAGAGCGATCGCTCCAGTTCGCGGCCGTACCACCAGAGCGACGCGGCCCAGATGGCGGCGATGGGGACGAAGAAGAGGATCGACATGGAAAAGACGGTGGAGATCGCCATGGCGAGCGCGATCATCTGGACGATGCCGTTGCCGAGCGCGCCGCCCATGCTGAAGCGCCAGCGGGTCTGCTCGCGGGGGTGATGGACGGCGGGCGCGTGGCCGGCGGCGAGGGCCATCAGGGCGCCGGCTATGGCGGCAAGGGGAGCGAGCGGCAGGGACAGGGGCAGCAGCGCGAGAAGGAACGCGATGTCCTTGGCGAGCAGGAGTTGCCAGCCGCGCACGGGCAGGAGCCGGTAGCGCGCGAGTCCGCCTTCGCCATCGAGACCGAAGAGGCACTGGGCGTAGCTGGAGAGGGCGCCCACCGTGATGACGGTCATGGCCATGAGGGCTTCGCCGGGCAGGGCGGGGCCGAAGATGCGCCAGGCCAGGACCGAAGCGGAGAGGATCGCGGCGCAGTAAAAATCCAGCGTGGAGAGGATTTCGCGCAGGTTTTTGCGGACGAGTTGATCGAGGGGACCGGGGATGCCGGGGACGCGGCGCCACATCGGGGTGCGTCCGGGCGCGGGCAGGTGGGAGAGGGCGAAGGCGGCGGCGCAGACCGCGGCGACGGCGGTCCACAGGCCGAGCGAGACGGTGCGGCCGGCGGACCAGGCGGCGCCGGCGGCGAGGAGCCAGGTCACGGGGTTGAGCCAGGGGCTGGCGAGGCGCAGCAGCCAGTGTTCGCGGCGGGTCAGGGGCCAGAGGGCGAGGCGCGAGGGCGGGACTTTGCGCAGCGGGTCTGTGCTCAGGGGGAAGAGGACGATCAACCCCATGATGAGGTACACGAAGACTCCGGCGCGTTGCAGCAGGAGCAGCGTGAGCAGGAAGAAATTGTTGCCGGTGAGCGATTGGAGGGCGGTCCAGTCGCGGCGGTAGGCCGTGGCCAGGGCCTTCAGGATCGCGGCGGACCGAGCCATTCCAACTCCTCGACGACGGGGGTTTCCACGAGGTCGAAATAGTGATCTTCGAGCGATTGCGGCAGTTCGCTCACGGCGGAGTTCCACACGACGGCGCCTTTGCGGATCATCACGATGCGGGTAGCGATCCGCTCGACCATAGAGAGGATGTGGGAGGTGAGGAAGACGGTGACGCCGTGGCGGGCGACGGATTGGAGCAGGTCGCGCATGATTTTGGCGGTGACGGGGTCGACGGCTTCGAAGGGCTCATCGAGGAAGAGCGCCTGCGGATTGGGGAGGAGGGCCATGGCGAAGGCGGTTTTCTTGCGCATGCCGTGGGAGCAGGCGGCGGCGAAGGTGTGGCGCCCGTGTTCCAGGCTGAGGGCGTGCAGCAACTGAGCGGTGCGGGCGCGGGTTTCGGCGCGGGCGAGGCCGTAGATATCGCCGGTGAGGAGGAGGTGCTCCTCGACGGTGAGGTCGTCGAAGAGGCCGAGGTCCTCGGGGAGGACGCCGATGCGCCTTTTCAACTCGAGTCCCGCCGCGGCGGGGTCCAACCCGCAGACGCGGACTTCGCCGGAGGTGGGGGCGAGCAACCCGGTCATCATATTCACGGTGGTGGACTTTCCGGC
Organism: Candidatus Solibacter sp.; assembly: GCA_037442245.1. Taxonomy (GTDB): domain Bacteria; phylum Acidobacteriota; class Terriglobia; order Bryobacterales; family Bryobacteraceae; genus Solibacter. The sequence goes on from JBBIQR010000328.1 coordinate 2,293, forward strand.
GCCGTTGGGACCGAGGAAGGCGCAGATGGCGCCGGGGTCCACTTCGAGGTCGAGGCGATCGACGGCGGTGAACTCCCCGAACCGGCGTGTCAGGTTGCGGCAGGAAATCATATAGCTATTGTGACGGGCGAAGGGGCAAAACGGGATACTGGTAGGGATGATCTTTCCGAACGAAGCCGAGGAGCGGCGTCTGGCGCGGATCCTGGACGAAGCCAGGACCGGCGACCGGGTCGCCGCGGCGCGCCGGATCACGCAAACCGATCCCGATTATGCCCCGGCATGGATGCTGCTGGGAGCCGGATCCGAAGATCCCGTGGAGGGCGTGGCGGCGTTGTGGAAGGCGCTTTCGATGGCGCCGTGCCGTCCGACGCTGTACTTCGCGCTGGGCGAGCGGCTGACGCAGATTTCCGAGGGCGACGCGATGGCCAAGCGCTTGCGGGTGCTCTCGTTGTGGAAGGTGTCGTTCGCCGACGAGGTGCCGGAGGTGGTCGCGGAGCATTTCGCGAAACTTTGCGGCAAGGTGGCGCGCGAGCCGGAGGTGTACGAGGTTCTGGCGCGCGCGGCGGACAAGGAGTTCGCGGGGGAGAACGAGCCGCGGGAGATTACCGCGCGGCTGCGTCCCTACCGGCTGCTGAACGAATTGCAGCGCGACGGGATCAATGGGCTGGAAGAGGAAACGCTGACGGCGATCCGCGATCATGCGGAAGAGTGCGAGCCGCTGCTGCGCGCCGCGTTGCGGGAGTGGGGCCGGAACGAGGACGCGCTGCACGACGACACCGCGTGCCTGCTGATCGCCATCCTGGGGGAGATCTCGGGAGCGGACGCGGTGGACGAACTGCTGGAGTTGAGCAGTTGCGGGGACCAGGGAATCTTCGCACACACGCACTGGGCGCTGTGCCGGCTGGCCGAAAGGCATCGCGCGGGCGTGATGGAGCGGTACGGCGCGGCGCTGGCAACGGCCAGCGTGAAGCGGCGCTGCGCGATCGCCGATCAGATTCACCTGCTGGAGCCGGACCCGGCGGACATGCCGGTGCTGCGGGCGCTGGCCGGCGGCTTCGATGCGATCCGGCAGGATGAAGAGGCGCCCTTCGTGGCCGCCTGCGTGGTGCAATGCCTGGTGAAGCGCGGGGAGAATGCGCTGGCGTCGGAGTTGGCCAAACGGACCAAAGGCTTCGCGGGGGGGACGCGGGAGATCGTCCGGATGGCGCTGCGCGGCGAGTTTGTGTCGGCGCTGGACGAAGAGGATCTGACGGACCTTTCCATCGAGGACGTGTGTCTCGCGCGGATTCTGTTGGAGGATGAACCCCTGGACGAAGGAGACGAGGACCTGGACGAAGGAGACGAGGACCTGGACGAAGGAGACGAGGAATTCGACGGAGAGGAGATCGACGACATTTTCGAACCGGCACCGCCGCCGCGGCCGGGGCGGAACGATCTCTGCTGGTGCGGCAGCGGAAAGAAGTACAAGAAGTGCCACCTGGCGGCGGACGAGGAGTCGGACCGGTCGGCCCGGGAGCGGGAGGAAGACGAGGAAGAAGACGGCGGCGGGTACCAGCCGGCGCCAACCGCGCACAACCTGATGCTGATGCGGGTGCTGGAAGGCGCGCGCGAGTCGGTTTCGATGCGCGAGATGGAGCAGGCCAAGAAGATGTACTTTGGCCGCAAGGGGAAGGTTGAAGCGGAGCAGTTCGAGATCGAAAGCTTCGTCGCGTGGCTGTTGCACGACTTTCGTCCTTCGTCCACGGGCCGGACGCCGATGGAAGCGTACCTGGAATCGCACGGTGCAGCGCTTCCGCCCGCGGAGCGCGCCCTGCTCGAATCGCTGCGCGAGGCGCGTTTCGGCTTGTACGAGGTGGAGCGGATCGAGCCGGGCAGCGGCGTGCATCTGCACGATCTCTTCGGCGGCGACCGCATGTTCCTTCACGATGTGAGCACGTCGAATTCGGTGGCGCGGTGGGACTGCCTGCTGACGCGCATCCAGTTTTACGAAGGCCGCTGGATTTTCCCGGGCAACGGGACGACGTTGCCGCGCAATCTGCTGGAGCAGTTCCGCGCGATGGTGGAGGAGGGGAGCCGGGAGGCGAAGCAGATGCCGGCGGAATTCGTGCGCGCCAACAGCCATCGCCTGCATCGCGACGTGAAGGAGATGTACGACCGCTCGATGGCGAACATCCGGTTCGTCAACCGCGAAGGGGAGGATGTGACGTTCGGCAAGGCGGAGTACGAGATTCTGGATGAATCGCGGCTGACGGCGGCGCTGCGCGCGGTGGAGGAGTTGGAGGAAGGCGACGCGAAACCGGGGGAGAATCCGTGGTTCACCTGGATTCCGCAATTGGGCGGCGAAAAACGGCCGATGGGGCATGTGGAGATCGATGGAGGCGAGTTGCGGCTGGAGGCGATGTCGCGGACGCGGCTGCAAACGCTGCGCGGGCTGATCGAGACGCACGTCCGGGACCTGGTGAGGCACCGGGGCGACCGCTACCGGACGATCGAGGAAGCCAAGGAGGAACTCAAGCAGAGCGGACGGGCGGCGGAACCGAAGGCGGTGGTTTCGCCGGAGGCGCGCGCCGCGGTCGCGCGGTTCATCGGGGCGCACTACGCGCATTGGGCGGACGAGCACCTTCCGGCGCTGGGTGGAAAGACGCCGCGCCAATCGCTACGGACCAAAGCCGGGCGGCAGGCGGTGATCGACCTGCTCAGGATGATGGAGAACGGCGAGCAGCACAAGGCGCGCAACGGCGATCCGGCGTACGACTTCAATATTGTGCGGCGGGACCTGGGGCTGGAGGAGGAATAGCGGCGGGGCCCCGTCACAAAACCGGGTGCCGCGCCGTATATAGATTGTGCAGCCCGAAGAGATCGCGCTTCCGCCGGCGGCGGCTTGCCGGAGCGGAGAACCGGATGGGGTGGAGAGCCTGTTCCGGGAGCACTACGGCCGTATCGTGGGCCTGCTGACGCGGCTCACGGGCAGCCGCGCGGCGGCCGAAGAAGTGGCGGCGGTGAGTTCAGCAAAAAGACCCTGGTGGGCCAGCTCGGCGCGCCCCGCTTCAATGGCGGGCTCTTCCACCGCCAGCACCGTGCCGCCGGTCTCGCGGATGGCGGCCAAAATTGCCTCGGCCCGGGCCGGCCGGACCACCCGAATGCCTTCGGCCAGGGTGGCGCCTTCAACCACTTTCGCCAGACCCTCCGGGCCGTGATGGAGTTGAGCCCACAGCGGGGCGCAGGCCAGCGTTTGCACC
>JBBIQR010000329.1:0-5514 GCA_037442245.1 Candidatus Solibacter sp.
GCCAGCCCGGCTTCGGCCATCGCCGCGCAGATGCGGTCGACTTCGGCCTGCGAGCGATCCGCGCGCAGCTTCGAGAGGCGTGCAGCTTGTCTGGTCGCGACCGTTTCGTCAATCTGCAGAATCTCCAGCGGCTTTTCGGCGGCCACGTAATCATTGACGCCGACAATGATTTTCTCTTTCTTGTCGACGGCCATCTGGTAGCGTCCGAAGGGGGCGCTGAGTTGGACACCCTGCACCATGCCGGCGACGCGTTCGACCATTTCGCGGGCGATGGCGACGCCTTCCTCGCGGGCCTTCTCGGCGTTATCGACGCGGCGCAACCGGTCCATGAACTCCTCCGGCACGGGCACGCGCAATTCGTTCACCATGAACTCCGCGTTGCGGTAGCTGGTAAGGGGCCAGATGCCGCAGAGGACGGGAATTTTGACATGCTCGATGCGTTTGAGGAAGCCTTCGAGCAGCTTGAGATCGAAGACCGGCTGGGTGACGACGTACTCGGCGCCGGCCTGGACCTTCCACTCGAAACGGCGGATTTCCTCGTCCATGTTGAGCGCGCCGGGGTTGGCGCCGACGCCGGTCAGCAGGGCGGTTTGGCTGCCGATGGGGTTGCCGCCGATATCGAGGCCGTGGTTCAGGTTATGCACGATATTTACGAGCCCGATGGCGTCCACGTCGAAGACCGCGGTGGCGTCGGGGTAGAGGCCCATGCGGGGCGGATCGCCGGTGATGCAGATGAGGTTGCGGACGCCGGCGGCGTGGGCGCCGAGGAGTTCGCTCTGAATGCCGAGGATATTGCGGTCGCGGCAGCAGAAGTGGAGGACAGCTTCGATGCCGGCGTGCTGCTGGATCAACTGGCAGGTGACCTGGGCGCTCATGCGGGCGCTGGCGCGGGGACCGTCGGGCACGTTGATGGCGTCGATGCCGTGATCGGCGCAGAGTCGGGCGCCTGCGATCTCGCGGCCGGCGTCGATGCCGCGCGGCGGGAGGATTTCGACGAAGCTGACGAACTTGCCCTGGGCGAGTTTGGCGCCGATGCGGCTCTTGTCGGCGGCGGCGACGGGCGCGAGCGCGTGGGCCCTGGCGGCGGTTTCCTCGACGGTGGCGGCGAGCGAGCGCTGGCCGGGCTGGAGGCTGCGGGTTTCGCTGCGGATGAGCTTGATGTGGTCGGGCGTGGTGCCGCAGCAGCCGCCGATGATCTTGACGCCGGCCCAGAGCAGGCGGCGCGCGTACTGCGCCATGTACTCTGGCGAGCAGAGATACATGTTGCGGCCCTCGACGCGCATGGGCAGGCCGGCGTTGGGCATGGCGCTGGTGGGCTTGGAGGTGTAGCGGACCATGCGCTCGATGGTTTCGAGGGTGGCCTTGGGACCGACCGAGCAGTTGAGCCCGATGGCGTCGACGGGCCAGGAATCCATCTCGCGGGTGAAGGTTTCGGTATCGGTGCCGCCGGGGAGGTGGCCGAAGTCGTCGATGGTGACCTGGGCGACGACCGGGACCGCCCCGCCAGTCGCGTCGTGGGCGGCCATGACGGCTTCGCGGAGCTCGTCGAGGTTGCCGAAGGTTTCGAAGATGAGGAGGTCGACGCCGGCGCCGAGCAGGGCGTCGATCTGTTCGCGGAAGGCGGCGCGGGCTTCGGCGAAGGAGGTCGGGCCGAGGGGTTCGATGCGGACGCCGAGGGGGCCGATGGCGCCGGCGACGAACGCGGCTTCGCGGGCGGCTTCGCGGGCGAGGCTGACACCGGCGTGGTTGATGGCGGCGAGCTTCTCGGCGGCGCCGAAGGCGGCCAATCGCTGGCGGGTGGCGCCGAAGGTGTTGGTTTCGAGGATTTCGGCGCCCGCCTTGACGTACTCCTGGTGGATCTGGCGGACCAGGTCGGGGGCGGAGAGATTGAGTTCGTCGAAGCAGCGGTTGATGAAGACGCCGCGGGAGTAGAGCATGGTGCCCATGGCGCCATCGGCGACGATGACGCGTTTGGCGAGCTGCTCGCGGAACTCGGCGGCCCGGCTGGTAATCGATTGGCTCATGGGAAAAAGGGCGTTATTACTGTCAATTATAGCGAGTGCGCGGGGGCCGTTCTCATTAACCGGGCCGGACCGGGGCTCAGGGGATCTTAGGGCAGCGGCAGGACGAGTGTCCGCGGCGCGGCGGAGAGCGGTACGAAGCCGTGATTGTGCGGGATTTTGCCGGACATGAGCGGACCGCCGGAATTAATCCGCCGGGGCTGCGGAGCGCGGCCTCTGATATACTTCCGTCAAAAGCACCCAGGAGGGCCAATGAACCGCCGCCGATTCCTGAACGCCGCCGCCGCCGGCACCGTCTCGCTGGCGAAGTTTCCGCATCACCTGTTCGCCGCGTCCACGCCGAAATACGCGACCGACCGCGTGCTGCTGGGGCCGCGCAAGATTCCGGTGAGCCGGCTGGCGATGGGCACCGGCACCATCGGGTACAACGGCAGCTCGAACCAGACGCGCAAGCTGGGGTATCACGGGGTGGCCGAACTGCTGCGGGGAGCGTACGACCAGGGGGTCACGTTTTTCGATTCGGCGGACGCGTACGGCAGCCACACATACGTGCGGGAGGCGCTGAAGACGCTGCCGCGCGAGAAGGTGACGCTGCTATCCAAGACGCAGGCCACCACCGCCGAGCGGATGAAGAGCGACCTGGACCGCTTCCGGCGCGAACTGGGCACGGATTACATCGACATCCTGCTGCTGCACGTGCAGACGGCGCCGGATTGGAACGTGCGGCAGCGTCCGGTGATGGACGTGATCAGCGAGGCGAGGGAAAAAGGCATCGTACGCACGCACGGCGTCTCCTGCCACACGCTGGGAGCGCTGAAGGCGGCGGCGGCCGAGCCGTGGGTGGAAGTGGACCTGGCGCGGCTGAACCCGGCGGGGCGCTACATGGACGCCGACCCTGGGACGGTGACCGGCGTCTTGAAGCAGATGAAGGCCGCGGGCAAGGGCGTGATCGGGATGAAGATCCTGGGGCAGGGCGACTTGCGCGGGCACGTGGACGAAGCCCTACAGTTCGCCACCGCGCAGGAGGTGCTGGACTGCTTCACGATCGGCAGCGAGAGCCGCGAGGAGTTCGAGCAACTGACGAAGAAGATCCCCGCCGCCAGTGTGCGCGGCTGAGAACGTGCCCTGGGGCTAGCTCAACTTCTCGATCGATAACTCGTCGCCCGGCTGGGTGGAGGTGCGTTCGATGGTGCCCGCCGGCAGTTCCAGAATCGAGTGGGCCGAGAAACAAATGGAGAGGCGCCATGGCGGGACCGCGCGCCGGACCTTGCGGACGCGTTTCTTGCGATCGACGTACACCAGGTCGATGGCGAACTTCATGAAGAACGTATGGACCGATTCGCAGGGCACGATCCACAGGCCCTCGCCGGCGCCGAGCCCTTCGTGACGAAGCAGCCCGACCCGCCGTTTCCGGCTGGTATCGGCGACATCGATGGCATCGCCGAGAACCGTGCCGCGGCTCAAATTCCGCACCAGGATACTCAACCTTGAGGACTATAACACGGAGACACGCGACGGCGCTCCGCCGGGGAACTGAGCGGGGCGGCTATGGCGCCGGGTCCACCGCGATGGTCGCGGTGTTGGAGGCGACGCCGCCGATGGTCACGACCAAAGGTACCGCGCCGCCGGGCGCGACCCCATCCGGCACCTGCACGTTGATCTGGTATAGCCCGACGAAACCGGGCGCGAGTCCGCTGAACGATACCGGCGCGTTCACACCCCCGATGGTCACGCTGGGCGGCGTCAGGGTCTGCGAGAGGGGGTCCGAGGGCGAAGCCGCGCCCAGCCCGGGGCGGTTGCTGACGTCCCCGAGCCCGGTGCAGTAGATCGAGAGATACTCGCCCGGTTTCGCGGGACGGGCGCCGGGATACAGGCCCGCGGGTGCGGCCAGGGTCGCGGTCCCGGCGATCACGGTGGACGCCTGCCCGGTGCCCTGCGCGTTGGCGGTGAACAGCGCGGGCGAATAAGGCCGCACCTGCACCGTGATCGTGGTGCTGCGCGCGCCCTGCGTGATGGTGAGGGGAAGGGACACGGCGCCGGACGAAGTCGTCATCAGCGGCACCTGGAAATTGATCTGGCCCGGAGAAACGAAGAAGAGCGGAACGGAACTGCCGGAGAGCGTCAGGGTGGTATCGCCCAGGGTGAGCGGCAGGGGCGGACCGGCGTCGGCGGAGGCGATGGCCGAGGCGAGGTTGGTCCCATAGAGGGAGGCAATGCTGCGCTGCGCGAGCACGCTGCCGCCGGTGGGATTGGCCGCGCTGACGAAGGCGTTGGAGGCGCTCTGCGGCGCGGAGCCGATCAGGAAAGGCTGCGGTTGAGAGGAGCCGCCGCCGGTGGAGGGGTTGAAGGCGGAGATGGCGGCGCGGCCCGGCAGGGCGATATCGGCGGCGGGGATGTCGGCGGTGAGGTGAGCGGAATCGCCGGGGTGGGTGGGCCGCGGCTGGCCGTTCCAGCGGATCACGGTGCCGGGGACGAAGCCCGAGCCGGTGATCGCCAGAGAGAACGCCGCGCCGCCGGGATTGACGGTGGCCGGCGAGAGGGAAGTGATGACCGGGGCGAGGCTGGCGCCGGGGAGCGGGAGGGCGATTTCCCACGCGCTGCGGCCATGGGTTCCGGCGCGCAACACGCGCGCGGCGCGGGAGAACAGCAGCGAATGCACCACCACGTTGGGCAGCCCGTTGCCGAGTGTGGACCAGGTGGCGCCGCCGTCGGTGGACATCTGCACGCCGATGTCGGTGGCGAGATAGAGGGTGCGCGGCAGGTCGGGATCGACGGCGATATCGTTGACCGGGGTGGCGGGCAGGTTGCCGGTGATGTTGGTCCAGGTGACGCCGCCGTCGGCGCTGCTGAAGACGTAGCCCTGGACCGCGGTGGCGGAAGCGAAGCCGGAGAAGACGGCGTAGACGACGGAGGGATTCACGGCATCCACGGCGAGGCGCGTGACGGTGCGGGGGGGAAGTCCGGCGCTGCGGTCGCTCCAGACGGCGTTGGCGCCATCGAGCGCGTTGGAGGTGGCTTTGACTTTCGCGCCGGAGGCGGCGTAGACGGTGGCGGAATCGCTGGGGGCCACCGCGATGGTCTTGATAGTGGTGGCGCCGGCGCCGAGGTCGGGCGAAATGGCCTGCCAGCGTCCGCCGGCATCGCGCGACTGCCAGACGCGCGCGGTGCCGAAGTACAGCGTCTTGGGACTGGAGGGGTCGAGGAGCAGGGGCGCGATGAACTGCCTGGCGTCGTTGGGGTCGATGCCGTAGATGGCCTGGGTCCAGGGTGTTGCGCCGACGGCGGTGTTGCGCCGGATGTCGATCTTCTGGCAGGCGGCGTAAGCGATGGCGGGGAAGGCGGGGTCGAGGATGGCATAACCGCCGTCGCCGCAGGTGAGGCGGCTCCAGGCGCCGGATGCGTCACGGCGCTGCGAGCCGTTGTCCTGGGCGCCGCCGGCGATGATCGCCGGGTTGGTGGGATCGATCGCCATACCGGGGTAAAACTGGGTGAG
>JBBIQR010000330.1:0-3170 GCA_037442245.1 Candidatus Solibacter sp.
CCCGTTCTGGTCATACCTCGTGTTCCTGCAAAACATCTTCCAGGCGCTGAATGAACGCTTCGGTCCGCTCTGGCTGGGTGTTACGTGGTCGCTTGCGATCGAGGAACAGTTTTACCTGCTGCTCCCATGGCTGATCCGTCGTCTCGATCACCGTAAGGTGATCGTCACAGTGATCTGCGCGATTCTGTACGCGCCGCTGGTCCGGTATCTTCTTTCGGTTTCGGGGAATTCCTATTATGGCCCGTATGTGCTGCTGCCTTCCCGGGCCGATGCGCTGGGTTGGGGCGTTCTCCTGGCCGCAGCATACAGGAACGAAGCCGCGAGGACGTGGATCGAGCGGCACCGCGGGAGCTTGAAGGGGGCCGCGTGCCTATTCGGCTGCGGCGTTGCCATACAGGCCAAGTACGGCCAGTTTACGTACACATTTGGATTGACGGTGATTGCCATTTTCTATGCGCTGGTACTTGGGTTGACCGTCATTCAGCCCGGACGGCTGCTGAAGACCGTATTTGGGAATGGGCTGTTGCGCCGGGTGGGAACGGTGTCCTATTTCGTCTATATCTTCCATCAAGCACTCCTCTTCCTGTTGTTTCGCTTCATCATGCACCGGCAAGAACCGATGATTGATAACGTCCCGTCGGCGTTGGTCACGGTCCTGTCTTTGGTGACGGTCTTCGGGTTCTCGGCTGTCTCCTGGAGATTCCTGGAGAAGCCGCTGATCCGGCGCGCGCACGCGAAGTATGTATACAGCCCCGGCTAAGCCCGGATCGCGCCCCACACACCGCCCGGCACCACACCGATGGCGGCTGGAACCGCAGGGGACGCCGACGGCCGCATTGCGGTAGCGCGATGGGGACGCGGATGGACGCGGATGAAGGCTGGAATCACCGCGGGGCCGGGGCCGGGCGGAGGGGTTTGCGCGATTAGCCCTTGGGGGACGCGTTATCGAGCACCTGCACGTCCGTGCAGCCGGATTCTTCCACCGGCCGGCCGCGCAATCCCGGTGCGACGCAGCCCTGAATCACGGCGTCCCGCACGTCCTTGAGGCGGATGAGCGGCTGCGCGGATTCGGGGGGCGAGGCCTGGAGGCGGGCTACGCGCAACTGCTTGACGTCCTCGCAGTGCAGGGCGGGACGCGGATCGCGCGCCATGGAATCGACCCGCAGATTCTCGAGGGTCAGGCCGCGGACGTGGCGCGCGTACAGGCCGTACGCCGGCAGACGCCCGAACATGCGCGCCTCGGGGTAACTTTTCTCCTGCTCCGGGACGGTGCGCGCCGCCCACTCCTCCCGTCCCGGTTCGGCGGTTTCGATCCGGATGTTGGTCAGGGCGATGTCTTCGGCGTCGTGCCCGGGGATTCCGGTGACACTCGAGGTGAGGATGGCGCCGGTGGCGTGCACGCCGTCGATGGCGACGCCGCGCAGGCGTCCCGCGCCGTTGCGCGCGCCCAACCGCACGAAGATGGGGGTGCGGACACGCTGCATCCGCACGTTGGCGATGGCTACGCCTTCGGTCCAGCCGCCGTCGACCATTTCGATGGCGATGCCGGAGATGACGCGGGCGTTGAGCGGCACGTCGTCGTTATAGATGACCGAGTTGGAGAAGGTGATGTTCTCGAATCCGCCGCGGGTGGCGGTGCCGAACTTCAGCCCGTTGCAGCAACTGGAGAGCACGCAGTTGACGATGGTGATGTTGCGGGTGAGGCCGAGGGGGCCGTAAGGACTTTCGCTTTTGAGGCAGATGCAATCGTCGCCGGTAGAGATGTCGCAGTCGCTGATGGCCACGTTGCGGCAGCAGGTGGGGTCGATGCCGTCGGTGTTCGGACCGATGACCGGGTTGCGGATCTTCAGGCCGCGGATGATTACGGTATCGCACTCGATGGGGCGCAGGGTCCAGCCGGAGGAGTTGGCGAGGGTGACGTTTTCGATGCGCAGGTTGGGGCAGCGGAAGAACTCGACCATCGGGGAAGGGCGGTCTAGCGGTTTCCAGTCGTAGGTAGCGACGTCGCGCCAGGCGTCCTCGGGCGGGGGCGGCTGGCGTTCGCTGGGCACCCAGAAGGCGCGTCCCTGGCCGTCGATGCGGCCGGCTCCGGAGAGGGTCACATTGGCGGCGTCGCGCGCGAACAGGAGGTGTTTGGCATTGGCGTCGCCGCGTGAGGGTGGGCCGGATTGGGGGCGGTAATCCTCGAGCCGGGTGCTGCCGAGGAGGGTGGCGCCGGCTTCGAGGTGGAAGGTGATGTTCTCGCGCAGGACGACGGTACCGGAAAGGTAGGCGCCCGGGGCGAGATAGACCATGCCGCCGCCGGCGGAGGCGCACTCGTCGATGGCCTTCTGAATGGCGGGCGTGTCGAGCGTCTTGCCGTCGCCGGACGCGCCGTAGGATTTCGGGTCGAGCACCCGTCCGCCGGCGGCGCGCGCCGCGATGGCCGCCGCGCCGGTGAGGAAGAAGTCGCGCCTTCGCACGTTCCCGATGATGGCATAAGCCGGGGTCCGGCGCGGCGGGCGATTCCGCGACGGCGAGACTTGGAGGTACGACCGAGGGTTCATCCGTACTCCGTCCAGTTCCACCGCGGGAAATTTCAACATTTCAGACCCGCAAAGCTGAAATCATGTTACGCTGCTGTCTCGGATGGCCTGCTGCCCTCTCCCGGTAGTAGGAATCCTCAACAGGAGGCGCCCCATGACCCTGGCTGCTGCATCGAATCAGACTGAATCGCTCCGCGCACTGCCGGGCGATGACGTCCGACAGATCCTCTGGCGTTTCGCCGACCGGTACGACCTTCAGATGCTGGTACAATCCGCGCGCGCCGTTGCCCGCGGACCGGTGGCGCGGCTGGTTGCCCAGGGCGCGCGCAACACCCATGACTGGACGCCCGAAAAAGGCGAACTGCTGCGCGCGTATGACGAGAGCGGCATCACGGCGGTGTTCATGGAGCCTTCGCAGGGCGGGTTCATCGAAGGGCCGAAGAACCTGGCGCTCTCGCTGATTGCGTACGAACTCGCCTGGGTGGATGCCGGCGCGGCTACCGGCAGCCTGGCCGGATGCCTGGCGCTGTCGCCGATCCACGAAAAGGGCACGCCGGAACAGCAGGACTACTATATGAGCCGCTGCGCCCCCGCCCAGCCGGGGGAGGACCGCAAACCCTGGCGCGGCGCGTTCTGCCTGACGGA
>JBBIQR010000330.1:3180-5500 GCA_037442245.1 Candidatus Solibacter sp.
CGATACCGGGCTGCTGGGCGGGAAGGTGCGGATCGCGAAATGGGAAGAGGGGCAGGAGCCGGTGCTGCAGGTCGAGAAGCGCGGGCGGTTCATCACCAACATGGGGTTCGCCAATTTTGTGACCGCCGCGGTGGAGTCCGACGATCCGCGGATCAAGGGCACGCTGATGGTGATCCTGGAGGAGACCGACGCCGGTACCTTCGACCGCGGCACCCCGACGCGCAAGCTGGTGCATCAGCTCTCCTCGACCTGCGACCCGGTATTCAGCCTGACGGTCCCGGCGAGCCGCATTATCGGCGGGTATGAGGTCAAGGACGGCGTGATCGTTCCGCGATTCAGCCACGGCGAAATCATCGAGGCGGTATTCCGGCGCACGCGGGTGACGGTGGGGATCATGACGTCGGCCAAGCTGCTGAGCGCGATCGAGCCGGTGATCCGGTACGGACGGGGGCGCTTCCGGGGCAGTTCCGCCGGTGGTCCCGGAACTCCGCGCTACGAGCTCGGGCTGCAGATGAAGGAGGACGTGGTGCACCGGCTGGTGGACGTATGGGCCGCAGGCGAGGCCAGCGCTTCGCTCGGCTTCGAAGCCGCCCGGCTCTTCGACCAACTCGACCCGCTGGAGCGCCGCCGCGACCGCGTGTATGAAGAGCGCGGGTTGAAGGGGATGGGGCTGGCGCGCGCGCGGAGGCAGGTCACCAAGGACGCGCTCGCCTATCTCAACGGCAGCCGCCCCGATTTGCAGGGCGACATCCTGGTGGAGACGGCGCTGCTCGACAGCCAGGCCAATGTGCTGTGTCCGGCGTGCAAGCTGTGGAACACCGGGGTCGGCTCGCGCATGATGCGGGAAGCGGTCAGCCTGATGGGCGGGTACGGGATCACGGAAGACTGTCCCGGGTTCCTGGGCCACAAGTGGATGGATTCGCAGCTCGAAGCGACCTACGAGGGTCCGGAGAGCGTGCAGCGGCGGCAGCTCAGCCTGACGATGACCGACGAAGTGTTCCTGACGCAGTTCAAGAGCTGGACGCGCGAGATGCGCCACATCGCCAACGATCATCCGGGCACGGGCGCCTGCGCGCTGGCGACCGCGATGCAGATGTGGCTGTGGACGCTGCAGCACCTGCAACACGCCAAGGACGCGCAAGGGGATCAGCTTTACCACAGCGCGCGGCAGGGGGTGACGTTCCCGCTGGCCGACGCTCTCTGCTGGCTGCTGGCCTCGCGCAGCCAGATCATGGACCTGATGGAACTGGCGCGGCGGGGGCCGGAGAATCCCACGGTGGCGGAAGGGCTGCCCGGACTGCTGCGCTTCTTCACGGACCTGTGCCACGTGCAGGCGGCGCACGCGGCCGGGGAAGTGGGCCGGGTGTGCGCGGAGCTGGTTTTCGGGTACAACCGGCATCCCGCGTGGGATACGGAAGGCTGCGCGTCCTGCTACCAATCGGGGGACCTGGACGTGATGGAGAACCTGATTCCGGGGATCGCCAGCGCGGCGCGCGGCTGTGTGGATGTGGTCGAGGAGGATGGCGCGCACGCCGATAAAGCGGGTCCCTGCGCGCGGTTCGACGGCCTGGAGCACTTCACGCATCTGCGGGTGCGGATGGACGGCTGCCTCACCGGATCGCGGCTTGCCAAGGACCGGGCGGCCGAAGCGGTCAGCAAGGTCATGATCCCGGAAGCGCTGGACTACCCGGTCTAAGGCGCGCGCGGAGCGGAACTGAATGAGCGATCGCCTTTCCATGGATGTGGATATCGTCTGCGTCGGTTTCGGACCGGCTACGGCCGGGTTCCTGACCACGCTTTCGAAATCGCCCAACCTGCCGCCCTTGCAGATTCTCTGCTACGAGCGCGCCGAGGATATCGGCTTCGGCGTGTCCGGAGTGGTGACGCGGGCGCGCGGCATCCGCGCTTCGCTGCCCGATCTGGATGCGGCGCAGATTCCGATGGCCGCGCCGGTGGCCAGCGAAAAGCTGGTGTACCTGCGGGATCCCGCGCGGGCGCGCAACGCGGTCGAATTGCCCTACATCCCGCCGTTTTTGAACAAGCATGGCGGGCTGGTGCTTTCGCTCGGCCAGTTTCTGCAATACGCGGGCGGACAGATCATGGCCACCGGAGCGGTGCAGATCTGGCCCGGGATGCCGGTGGAGGAGGCGATTGTCGAAGGCGGCAAGGTATGCGGCGTGCGCCTGAAGGATCAGGGCGTGGACCGCGAGGGCAATCCGGAAGCGGGCTACATGCCCGGCATGGACGTGCGCTCGGCGCTCACGGTGGTGGGGGATGGTCCGGTGGGCGCGGTGGGGCGGCAGCTTGCGGACCGCCCGGC
>JBBIQR010000331.1:0-5475 GCA_037442245.1 Candidatus Solibacter sp.
TATTGGGAGCTTACCGCTCCCGGTGGGAGACCGGCCTTCTCATACCATCTCTGATGTCGCGCACCCGCGAGTAGAGGCGGGGCCACCACGCCGCTTGACGCGTCGCGCATAATAGGTGTGGTGATTTATGAAAAAACGGGTCCTGTTCACCGTAACTCTCCTGATCGCCGCGATGGCGATGGCGGCTTGCTCGGAAGCCCCAAAAGCGCCGGCGAACGCGGAAAAAGAAGCGAGTAAGGAGCCTGCGCGGCCCCCGGAGGCGGTCACCGCCCAGCGTGCCTACTACGAAATGTACAAGGCGGGCCGCGCCTGGGCCACGGACCTGCTGGCGCTGAGCGTGGCCAGCGGGGAGGTGCCGGGGATCAAGAACGAGGCGGGCAAGGCGGGGCAGTGGACGGTGACGTTCGTGTCCCCCAGCCGGCGGGAGGCGCGCGTTTTCACGTACGCGGTGGCCAAAGGCGAGAACGGCGTGCTGCAAGGCATGAACGTGGGCAACGCGATGCCGTGGGGCGGGGCGACGCCCACCAGCCAGACGTTTTCGAACAGCCAGTTCCTGGTGGATTCGGACGCGGCGTACCAGGCGGCGGCGGCGAAGGCGGAAAGCTGGTTGAAGGCGCATCCGGACACGCCGGTGACGTTCCGGCTGGGCAGCGCGGCGCGCTATCCGGCGCCGGTGTGGTACGTGATGTGGGGGACGACGAAGAACGGCTACGCGGCGCTGGTGAACGCGGTTACCGGGGCGGTGGTGAAGTAAATTCGAGCACGACGACGGTGATGTCGTCGGACTGCGCGGCGCCCTCGGTGAAATCGGCCACCGCCTTCTGAATGCCGGCGTGCAGCGCGTCGCAGCCGGCGCCGGAGGAAGCGGCGATGGCTTGGCGCAGGCGCTTGCGGCCGAAGAACTCGCCGGCTGTATTCTGCGCCTCGGTGACGCCGTCGGTATAGAACACGACTGTCTCGCCGGGGAGGAGTCGGATGACGGCGGCGGGGAATTCGGCGTCCTCCATCATGCCGACGGGCATGGCGTTGGCGTCGAGTTCGGCGTACTCGCCGCTGGAGCGGAGGACGAGGGGCGGGGGGTGCGCGGCGTTGACGTAGACTTCGTGAATCAGGGAGAAGAAGACGGTGGCGTACTTTTCGCCGCCGGTGCGGGCGAGCAGAAAGCGGTTGAGCCGGGTGATGCGGCGGGTAAGCGCGTCGGGGGTATCGCTGGCGGTGAGCAGCGCGCCTTGCAGGAGGGAGGCGAGGAGCGCGGAGGCGACGCCTTTGCCGGAGACATCGGCGACGACGGCGGACCAGCAGGAGGGGGTGACGGGGGTGACGTCGTAGTAATCGCCGCCGACCTGGTAGGATGCCACGCTGCTGCCGCTGGCGCGGAGCCAGCCTTCGGCGGGCAGAGCGCCGGGGAGGAGGCTCTGCTGGATGCCGCGGGCGACGCGCATTTCCTCCTCGAGTTGCCGCTTCTGTTTTTCCTCTTCGAGCAGGCGGGCGTTTTCGAGCACGGTGGAGGCTTCGATGGCGAGGGTCTGGAGGAGTTCGCGGTTGCCGCCGGCGAGGTCGGCCGCGGCGACGCGCGAATCCATGTAGAGCACGCCCACGGTTTCGCCGCCGGTGGAGACGACGCTGGTGGCGTCACCGTGCCCGGCGCGGATGCGGACGAGGGGGACGCAGATGACGCTGCGGAGTTCGAGATCGGCGACGGTGTTCCGGGGGAGGGTTTCGGTTTCGCCGAGGGGATCGAAGTTCATGGAGAGGAGTTCGCGGCGATGCTGCAGGGCGCGGTGGATCACCTGGCAGGGGACGCGCAGGTCGGTCTCGCGCAGGTTGCGGCCTTTGGCGTCGCGGGCGACCTTGATTTCGAGCCCCTTGTGGTCCGCGCGGAGGAGGAGGAAGCCGCGTTCGGCGCCGGTGATGGCGAGCGCCGTGTCGACGACGCTGGTGAGGACTTCATCGATGGTGAAGGAGCTTTGCAGGGTGCGGGCGAGATCGAGGATGGCGCGGAGTTTGGCGAGTCCGCCGCCGACGCCCTGGGGCGGCGCCATGTCGGCGGAGTCCACCTGCGCCATGAGGCGTTTCAGTTCGGCGCCATCGAGGGCGAAGATGAGCTGGTAGGAATCGGGCGCGCCGAAATCGATGCGGTCGGAGGTTTTCAGCTCATGGCGGGTGACGCGCTTGCCGTTGACGTAGGTGCCGTGGCGCGACCCCAGGTCCTCGAGGATATAGCCTTCGCCCTCGCCGAGGATGCGGGCGTGGGTGCGGGAGACGCGGCTGTCGCGCAGGATGAGGCTGCTTTCCGGCTGGCGGCCGATGGTGAAGGGGAGCGGGGAGACGGGCACGCGTTCGCGGCTGCCGCCGGGGTCCACCACCACGAGGGACGCCGGGGAAGGCGCGGGGGATGGGGCGCTGCCCGGTTGCATGTCAGCTTCGGCGGGCGCGCGGCCGGCGCGTGCCGGATTTGGCTGCTTTTTCCGCGCCGGTCACGCTCTGACGTAATGCTTCGACTTCGCGGGCGCGCAGCGTCTGGCAGTGGGCGCAGTAGCCGCCGACTTCGGTGCGGGCGAGCAGGATTTGAAAACCGAAGTGGCTCTCGATCTGTTTGCGGAGGCGCTGCAGGGGTTCGCCGAAGAACTCTTCGACCTTGCCGCAGCGGAGGCAGATGATGTGGGCGTGCTCCTGCTTGAGGCGGGTTTCGTAGTAGTGCTGATCGCCGCCGTAGTGCATGAGATCGAGTTCGTCGACGAGGCCGCCGCTCTTGAGCATCTTCAAGGTGCGGTAGACGGTGACCCGGTTGATTTTGGGGTCGCGCTCCTTGGCCATCTGGAAGAGGCGCTCGGCGTCGAGGTGCTCGCCGGTCTTATCGATGAGTTCGAGCAGAATCTGCCGCTGGCGCGTGAGGCGTACTCCGCGTTCTTTGAGCGAGCCTTCTATCGTATCCTGCGGCATAATTGAAGACTCTCCAATTCTAGCAGGCGGGGCCGGGGGTTAAACCGCGGTTTTCTTGAGATACTCGCCGATTTCGATGGTGCGTCCGAGCCCGAGTTTGATGCCGTCGAGACACTTCTTGATCTGGCCCTTGGCCTGACCGAGTTCGGTATTCAGCTTGTCGACGATGGGGCGGTGATCCTTGATGTTCTGGGAGACGACCTCGACGAGGGATTCGTCGAGTTCGTTGATGGCCTTCTTATAAGTGTTCAGCGCGGCGCCCCAGGTGTTCACCTTTTGGGCGACGGCGTCGTGTTCGCCGCGGGGCACGCCGAACTTGTATTTTTCGACCATCTCCTCGAAGGCTTCGAGCATGGGGTTGACGCGGTTGTTGCACTCGGTGGTGGTGCGCTTGACCATGTCGATGCGGTTGCGGATCTCGTGCTCGACGCGGTTGATTTCGGCGCCCGCATCCCGCGCCGCCTGCTCCATGCCCTTGACGAAGGCGCTGAGCTTGCCGATGATGTCCTGGGTTACGGCGGTTTCGAGCTTGGGATACTTCTTGAGCTTGCGAATGTCTTCGAGGTAGGCGTGCGCCTTGGTGTTGAGGGTGCCGATGGCGATGTTGAGCGGGGCGAGATCGCCGGTGTTGGATGCTTTGATGGCAGCGGCGTGGAACGCGTCCAGGTTTTTCCCCATGCTGACCTTGGACAGGCCGGATTTTCCACCGGCTGTGGAGCGGATTTTTTCCCACGCGGCGCGGCTGGGTACGCGGCATTCGGGCAGATTCATTGGATTGCCTCCTCCGATGGCTACGGCGAGTATAGCGGCACCGGGCGCGGCTGGATAGAACTGGTACCTCCAGAACGCCGCGGGGGCGCCTGCTACAATCACCCGTGTGTTCCGCAAGGTTCTGATCGCCAACCGGGGCGAAATCGCGGTGCGGGTGATCCGCACGTTGCGCGAGATGGGGATTGCCAGCGTCGCGGTGTATTCCGACGCGGACCGAACGTCGCACCACGTGCGCATGGCGGACGAGGCGGAGCGCATCGGACCGGCGCCGAGCGCGGAGAGCTATCTGCGGATCGACCGGATACTGGACGCGGCGCGCAGGCACGGCGCCGAAGCCATCCATCCCGGGTACGGGTTTCTGAGCGAAAACGCCGAATTCGCGGCGGCGTGCGAGGATGCCGGGATGGTGTTCATCGGGCCTTCGGCGGCGTCGATCCGGGCGATGGGATCGAAGACCGCGGGGCGCGCGGCGGCGATCGCGGGCGGCGCTCCGGTGGTGCCGGGGACGACGCACGGAATCGGGATGGAAGAGGCGCGCGAGTTCGGGCGCGAGCACGGGTACCCGATCCTGCTCAAGGCGGTGGCCGGGGGCGGCGGGAAAGGCATGCGGGTGGTGGAGCGCGAGAGCGATCTGGAAGCGGCGCTGCGCGATGCCGCCAGCGAAGCCGAGCGCGCTTTTCGCAGCGCCGAGGTGTACGTAGAAAAGCTGGTGGAGCGTCCGCGGCACATCGAGATCCAGATTCTGGGCGACCGGCACGGGCACATGATTCACCTGGGCGAGCGCGAGTGCTCGATCCAGCGGCGGCACCAGAAGGTGATCGAAGAGAGCCCGTCGCCGCTGGTGGCGCTGCACCCGGAGATGCGGCGGCAGATGGGAGAGGCGGCGGTTCGGGCGGCGCGCGCGGCGGGCTACTACAACGCCGGCACGGTCGAGTTCCTGGTGGACGGGGAGCGGCGCTTCTACTTCCTGGAGATGAACACGCGCCTGCAGGTGGAGCATCCGATCACGGAGCTGGTGACGGGGCTCGACCTGGTGCGGTTGCAGGTGGAGATCGCGGCGGGCAAGCGGCTGGAGATCGCGCAGGAGGAGGTTTCGTGGCGCGGGTCGGCGATCGAGTGCCGGATTTACGCCGAGGACCCGTACAACCAGTTTCTGCCATATCCGGGAAAGATCACGCGGCTGACGCGGCCGCACGGTCCCGGAGTGCGGCTGGACGGGTGCGTGTACGACGGATGGACGGTGCCGATGGAATACGATCCGCTGCTGGCGAAACTGGCGGTGTGGGCGGAGACGCGGGAGGCAGCGATCGCGCGCATGACGCGGGCGCTCGGGGAGTACGACGTGGGCGGCATCCGCACCAACATCGCGTTCTTCCGGCAGATTCTGGAGGACCCGGAGTTCCGCGCCGGGCACCTGCACACGGGGTTCATCGGCGAGTTCTTCGCGCGCACTCCGGCACCGGTCGCGCCGGAGGGACTCTGCGCGGTGGCGGCGCTGGCCGCGGCGCTGCACACGCGGCAGACGGAGGCGGCGGCGCAGCGGGCGAACGGCAGCCGCTGGCTGGCCGCGGGCAGAGGGGAGTTGCTGCGATGAAGCGCGATCTGATTCTGAACGGCGCCGGTTGCGCAATCGAGGTGGTGGCGCCGGCGCCCGAGTGCCGCTTCCGCGTGGATGGGGGCCCGGAACTGGAGGCGCTGGTGGAAATGCCCGAGCCGGGGGTGTACTCGATCCTGATGGGCGGCCGCAGCTACGATGCCTGG
>JBBIQR010000332.1:0-5471 GCA_037442245.1 Candidatus Solibacter sp.
CCCCGATGCGGAAGTTCTTCAGCATGGACAGATCCACGTTGTTGGCCGCGTCCGACCGCAGATTGTTGAACATCTGCGGGAACGTCCGGTAATTCTGCGATAACTGCGCCGCCGACGTCCGCTCAAACCGCGTCACGTCGAACGCCTGCCCCAGATCCCGCGGATTCATGTTCAGCGGACCGCCGTAGTACAGCATGTTGCCCCACGACAACGCCCCGCCGCTTTCCCACGTGTAGATGCTGTTCAATATCCACCCGCCCGCCACCAGGTCCACCACCCGCCCCGCTCCGCTCAGGAACTTCTTGCCCTTGCCGAACGGCAACTCGTAGCTCCCCGTGATCACGAAGTGGTCCGGAAAATCGCCCGACGTCACCCCGTAGTTCAACCGGTAATCCCCCGCATTCGCCTGGTACGAATTCAGTTGCCGCGAGTGCTGGTAGTTCACCGTCGCCTGCAATCCCCCGGAGAACCGTTTCTGGAACATCACCGACAGTTCGTTGAACGTACCCCATCCCGGATTCGAGTTGCTCTGCGTCACCCCGCTGAACTCCGGGAAAGCCCGCATCAGCGTCGCCACCGATACCGTCGACCCGTTCAACCCCGTCCCCGGCAGCAGCCCCGCGAACGGATTCGATACCACCGTCGCCAGCGAGTTGATCGTCGCCTGATCGCGCACCGGCGACCGGCTCAGCAACGGCAGCAGCGGCACCGACGAAATATCGTTGCTCATCGTCCCGTGCACCTGCTTGTTGCCCACGTAACCCACCTGCAGCATCATGTCCTTCCCAATCTGCTTCTGGATATCGAAATTCCACCGGATGCTGTACGGGTTCGTGATGTTCGACGTGTAATAGCTGATCGAATTCCCCAGGTTCGAGTTCACTCCCAACGCCGAGCCCAGCGGCGTCTGGATGCCTGCCGGAAATGGATTCGTCAACGTCCCGTACGGCGTCAGGTAGCTGTCGTTGGTCGGCACCATCGTCGTCGTCTGGCTGAACCCCGTCGCCGGTCCCGTCAGGTACGCGCCCACCGAGTTGTTGAACACCCCGAATCCCGCGCGGAATACCGTCCGGTTGTGCAGCGCCGAAGGCGCCCACGTGATCCCCACTCGCGGACTCGGGAACGCCGTCGGCAGCCCGTACCCCGACCGGTTCGACGGCGACGCGTACAGCAATCCGCCCAGCGCCGAAAACGCGCTCGCCGGCAATTGCGCAATCGGTTTCGCCGCATACGCCGTCGCCGCAGCCGCCGCTACCGAATTCGCCGCCGCCGGATTGAACCCCGACACGATCCGGTTGTACCGTTCCGTGATCGGCGTCTCGTGCTCCACCCGGATTCCCAGGTTGATCGTCAGGTTCTGCGATACCCGGAAATCGTCCTGCAGAAACGTCCCGAAAAGGTAGCTGCGGTACGCGTACGCCGTGTTCACGTCGTACTGTCCACCCGTCGGCAGGCCCATCAGGAACGTCGCCAGCCCGTATCCGAACGGCTGCCCCGCCGCCCCCGTGCCCGCCGTCACCCAGTTGTTCCCGAACGTGAACGTCCCCGACGAATACCCCGGACTCAGGCTGTTCGCGTCATACCGCCGCAGGTCCGCCCCCACCTTCAACGTGTGCCGCCCCAACACCTTCGTCAGGTTTGTGAACCATTGGTACGATACGAACGGCGTGATCGACCCCGGCGACGTGCTCAGCCCCGCCATCCCGTCCGAAAACGCGACCCGCGGCATCGCCAGCCGCTGCGAGTACGTCGACATGTACCCCGGAAATCCCAGCGACGTCGGATCGAATCCCGCGCTCTTGATGAAACTCGACGAGTAGCTCCGCGTGAACCCGAACCGCGTGTCCAGCACCAGCGTCGGCGAAAACGTGTGCACATCGTCCAGCACTCCGCCCCACAAATCCATCCCGCTGAACTGCCCCGTCGCCAGGTTCTGGAAAATGTCCGCCGTCGACGCCGTGTACGAACTCTCGTGCAGGTTCAAAAACAGCTTGTTCAGATTCCCGAAGTTGATGTCCGTCCGCCCCACCCACGAGGCGAAGTTGTTCACCGCCGGATTCGCCACCACGAAATTGTTCTCGCCGTCCGCCTTCCCCGGCTGATTCGGCTGCGGGAAATATTGCATGTAGCCCTTGGCGATCGAGTTCATCCGGTTCGACGGAATCACGTTTCCCGCAAACGGCTGCCGCGTGATCTTCCCCGACGCCAGCGCCGCCGTCGTCGGATCGTACAACTGAAATCCGCTCCCCGCCGCCAGCAACCCCGAAAAATCGCCCGTCCGCTCCGCCGCCGTCGGCACCGAGGTCGTCGTCACCCCCGGACTCGAATCCTTGTACCCTTCATAAGCCAGAAAGAAGAACGCCTTGTTCCGCCCGTTGAACACCTTCGGAACGTACACCGGCCCCCCGAACGTCCCGCCATACTGGTTCGAGCGCGTCACCGCCTGCTGCCGCCCCGCCGCGTTCAGGAAAAACTGGTTCGCCGCCAGCGCCGACGTCTGGTTGAACTCGTACAGCGACCCGTGAAACTGGTTCGTCCCGCTCTTCGTCGTCAGGTTCACCGTCCCGCCCAGCGTGTCCCCGTACGCCGCGTCCACCTGGTACAGATCCACCTTCACTTCCGCCACCGCGTCCATCGACGGGCTGAACCCGCCCGCCCGCGCCGCGCTCGACATGTTCGGCACCCCGTCCAGCAGGTATTCGTTCGACCCCGCGTTCGCCCCGCCCAGCGAGATGTCCACCGCGCTCCCCGTGTCGTACGGCTTCACCTGGTTCAACAGGTGCTTCTGCTTCGGGATCACCCCCAGCGCGTTGCGCGCCAGCGCCATCGGCGTATTCCCGTTCATCGGCAGGTTCTCCACTTCCCGCGTCGTGATCACCTGCCCCGCGCTCGCCGTCGCCGTGTTCAATAGCGGCGCTTCCGCCGTCACCGTGATCTCTTCCGTCGAACTGCCCACCTGAAGCTGAATGTCCAGCGTCACCCGCTCGTTCGTCCCGATCGTCACGCCGTCGCGCATGTACCGCTTGAACCCCGATGCCTCCACCGCCACCGAGTACGGTCCCGGCGCCAGAAACGGCGCCGTGTAATTCCCTTCCGCCGTGGTCACCGTCTCACTGCGGGCGTTGGTATCGGTTTTGACGATCTCCAGCTTCACGCCGGGAATCCCCAGACCCGACGGGTCGGTCACCCGCCCGGTCAAAGTGCCGCGGAATTCCTGCGCGGATACCAGACCGGCAAACGCGGTCAGAACGTAGACGAGACGTTTCATTGCGTACCTCCTGAAAGACCCTGTCCGAAAGCGCACACACGGCGCCTGCCCGGACAATTTACGCCAATTGCATCTGAATAGGACTGTACCCGCTTGCACGAAATTCGCAAAATAGATTATTCCTGTGATATACATCGGTTTTACTAATGGATATCCGCCAGTTGGAAGTCCTGGAAGCCGCCGCCCGCACCGGAGGGTTTACCCGCGCCGGCGCCGAGCTCGGCGTCTCCCAATCCACCGTCAGCCAGCACATCCGCCAACTCGAAGCCGAACTCGGCTGCCCCCTCTTCCTGCGCGTCGGCAAACGCGTCGTCGAAACCGAGGCCGGACGCATCCTCGTCGAATACGCCGAGCGCATCCTCCGCGACGTCCGCGATGCCCAGATGGCCGTCCGCGAGTTGAGCGCCCTCGAACGCGGCACCGTGCGCCTCGGCGCCGGTCCCACCACCGTCATCTACCGCCTCCCCCCCATCCTCGCCGAGTACAAACGCCGCTTCCCCGAAATCGAGCTCTCCGTCATCGCCTCCACCACCGAGGCCATGCTCTCCGCCGTCGCCTCCCACAAGCTCGACCTCGCCGTCGTCATGGAGCCCGAACCCGTCTCCGGACTCGGCATCACCCCCCTCGCCGCCGAAGAGCTCGTCGTCATCGTCAGCCGCGACGACCCCATGGCCCGCCGCCGCGCGCTCGTCCCCGCCGACATCGCCAAAATGAAATTCATCCTCTACGAGAAGGGCAGCACCATGCAGTTGCTGCTCGACGGCTACTTCGCCCGCATGGCCGTCCGCCCCGCCGTCGCCATGGAGGTCGAAAATATCGAGGCCGCCAAAGCCCTCGTGCGCGCCGGACTCGGCGCTTCGATCCTGCCCGTCTGCGCCGTTGCCGAGCGCGCCCACGCCGCCCACCTGCACGTGCTCCGCGTCGCCGGCTTCCCCATGCAGCGCCGCCTCGCCCTCGTCACCCTCGACGCCGCCCGCCTCCCCGGCGCCATCCGCGAACTCGCCTCCCGCCTCAAGTCCGCCCTGCGCGCCTGACCCCGCTGCTTACTCGAACAGCCAGTCCAAATCCGGACGCCGCCCGGCCTCCGCCGCCGAGTAGAACACCATCCGCGCCTCCGGCTGCACCGATTGCGGAATCGCCCCCAGCACCACCCACGCCCCCGGTCCGAAATCCAGGTCGCTCTTCCCCCGCGGAAGCTGATGCGCCCACACGGTCAACGCCGGATGCCCCGCCGCCGTGACCCCGTTGCGCAACAGCGGGTCCCATTCGTCCTTCGGAGGCGATGCCGCGCCGTTCTTCTTCTCGCTGCGGAAAAACCCGATCAGGATCTGCCCCGGCTCCGCCAGTTCGATCTCCAGCCGCACGCCCTTGCCCGCCGCCTGCCGCGGAATCCGTATGCCCCGCATCTCCGCCAGCTCCGGCGCCGCGTGCTCGATCGTCACATCCGCGTCCGTGTACAGCTTCTCCCCGGCGCGCACCGCGAAACTCTCCCCCGGTCCCGCCGTCAACTTCACCGCCAGCGGCGTCCACGCCGCGCGCTCCACCCCCGCCGGACGCGCGCCCGCGCTCTCCACCATCTTCAAATTTCGCTCGAAATTCGCCAGCTCCCTTTCGTACGCCGGCAGGCAGTCCCGCCAGTGCGTGTACCGCCCCGGACCGCCCAGAAACGGAATCCGCCGCGAAATGCTGTGTACGCTCGGCCCTTCGCGGTACGTCTTGTCCGTGATCGCCACCAGCCGCCGGTACTCCTCCAGACTCTGCCGCAGCAGCGGAAGCGCCGCCCGCAGATCCGCCGCGTCCCGCGAGTACCCGTAGCGCAGCACCAGCGCCGCCGCCCGCGTCTTCGCGTCGTAGTAGCGGTACTGCGCCTCCATCGCGTGCATATCGTTGCGCAGCCGCTCGAACTCCGCGCGCCCGCGCGTCACCAGCGGCGCCGCCGCTTCCGCCGCCGCCACCGCCCGCTCCGCCGATGCCAGCACTTCGTCCGCCACCCCCACCGGCGTCTCCCCCGTGTGCGGTTCGTGCAGCCACTCCTTGCGCACGTAGTCCGCCCGCCGTTCTCCCGGCGGCGCGTCCCCTTCCCGCGTGACCACCGGCTTGCTCATGAGGACGCTGCCAAGCAGGTTGCGCAGTTCGGCTTCGGGGAGGTCGCGTACCTTGTGGAAGATCAGCACCTTGGGGTGATCATAAACGCTAAAACTTT
>JBBIQR010000333.1:0-1484 GCA_037442245.1 Candidatus Solibacter sp.
CCAACGACTGGCTGAAACGGACCTACCGCTCCGGCTGGACGCTGAACGGCTGAGCCGCTCGGCGTGTTTTCCGCCGGAAGCGCCGGCACTGCGGAAGGCGGGTTTTGTGCCGAGGTTCCAGTTGTCCCCGGCTATCCTCAGGGGAGATCGGGGACGGAAACCGGACGCAGGCGCCGGCGTTTAGAGGTTAGGACCAGCAACGGCGGCTTCCCGCTCAAGTGGATTGCTTCCGGGTGGGCGACCAACTACCCACATTTCGGAAGCCACAGCGACTGCCGGGCGAACCCGCAACGCCGATACAGGAACCATAAAAGTTCCGGGTGTTGGTGGCGCGATACACGGGCCCATGCCGCCTTCGCCGAGCTTGGCAGTGATGCGGTAATGCGCACAGGCACCGGGCTCATGGCAGCCTCCGCTTCAGCTCGTCGAAGAGGTTCAATACGACCGAGAGTTTCGGGGGCGCTTGCCGGGAGCGCTGTGATTCGCTGAGCATCACGGCGCGCCGGCCGTCGGGAGACATATCCCAGTTGCGGAAAGTCGAAGGTTGGTGCGGCACAATGCCGTGGAATTCGCTCCAATTCCGCGGTTTCCCCGCACGGAAGACGCCGCCGGCCGCTACGTAATCTACAGCCATGATCTGACCGTCTGTCGTTCGGTAAAACAGGCGCTTTCCGTCGCTCGACCAGGACGCCCATATGCCCCCGCCGCTCGACACCAGCCACTTGCCACCCGGCCCGGGGAAAGGGCGAACATAGACGTCCATCCGGCCGGACTCATCGGAGTTGTAGGCGATCCAGTGGCCGTCCGGCGAGAACATCGGCGAACTTTCGCCATTCGGCGTCTGCAAGAACGGTTCTGGGGAGCCGGCCTTCGGATGGTCGGGATCCGAAGTGTCGATGGGCAGCGTCCAAATGTCTTGCCGGGTATTGTTCCCAATGGTGAAGTAGGCCAGCCGGCGCCCGTCGGGAGAGAAGGAACACGGGACGAACAACCCGGGAGATTCGTAGAGCTTTTGCGGCGTTCCGCCCCCGTCCGCGCGCACCCACCAAAGCACATTGTGACTCTCGCCTGTCGAATAGACGAGCCGCCTGGCATCGGGAGTGAAGATCGGGTACATGGCGTCGTCATTGCCGAACGTCAGTTGGGTGAGGCTTTCGCGCGCCGGATCCCAGATCTGGATGTTCCCGCTCGGATCTCCGGCGGCAATGGCGAGAAAACGACCGTCCGGAGAGATTTTGGGCGACAGATAATTTCGGTCATTCGGGAAAACGGCGGCAGCTTCGCCGTTTTCGTTCAGCCACGCGGCGTTATAGGTGGCTCCCGACGCGCTGCCGTTCCACACCACGCAGAGGCCAGCCTCGTCTGTGGAGCAGGAGAACCGGCCATCGCCTGTGGCCGCGTTGGCGGCCACGTCAGGTATCACCGCAATCGGGTCGCCGGAGACCTGCTCGCGTCCGGGATCGAATCGGATGGCAAAGAGCATC
>JBBIQR010000333.1:1494-5470 GCA_037442245.1 Candidatus Solibacter sp.
CCCTGGTGAATATAGAGGAGGTAGCCGGGCGGGACATACCGGCCGAAGTAGCCGCCCTTCAACACGGCCCTCCACTCACCCGTTTGCAGATTCAGCACATCGATCTCGGCGTCGTCAAATCCGCTGGTCGCGCGATGCGCGGTAAAGAGCACACGCTTGCCGCCCGGCAGGAACTGCGGCCAGCGGTGGGTGAGTTGTCCCTCGCGGCGCGGGTCAGTCAGGGGTTGGACCTGGCCGCCCGAGGCCGGAACCCGCAGGAGGCCTGTGTTGCGCTCCGGCGACAACACAATTGTTCCGTCCGGGCCCCACGCACCGCCGCCTTGCCACGCCGAAGTCGGAAGGGAAGCTACCGTTACAGGCGGCCCGCCCTCAATGTTGACCTTGCGTAGCGTGCCCGGACCGAAGAAGGCGACGGACTGCCCGTCAGGCGAGAAGAATGCCCCGGTCGCTCGTTCGCTGGTGGGCAGAAGGCGGGTGGCGCCTTGGTCGAGCGATCGCAGTCCGAGCCGGAGCATGCTGGCATCGCGGACCACCAGTGCCAGATGGCGTCCGTCCGGCGATACGGTCACCGATTCGGGCGGAGTCTCGGAAATGTCGATTGGCAGCCGGATCAGAGGGCGCGGCGCCACGCGAGGAGCGCGGAAGGCGAGGACGCCGCCCAATACGGCAACGCACGCCATTGCCGCCGCGACTACCCAAGCCAGCCGCGAGCGTGCCGGGTTTGGCGCGGCTGACGGTGCATTGAGCAGGCTCCATGCGTCGCCGATATCGCGCAGGCGCTTGCGGGGATCCTTCTGGAGACAGCGCGCGAGCAGGCGCCGCACCGGAGCGGGGGCGGCGGAGAGGTCCGGCTCCTCTTTCAGGACCGAGGCCAGGACCTCGCTCACGCCGTCTCCGGCGAACAGCGGCTTGCCCGTGAGCATCTCGTAGAGCACGACGCCGAAGGCCCAGATGTCGGCGCGTTTATCGACGGCCTTGCCCTTGGCCTGCTCGGGGGCCATGTAGGCTGCCGTGCCCAGGATCACGCCGGCGACGGTGGCGTTCATGGTGAGGGTCGGGGAGTTGGCGGGATCGGTGGCGGCCGAGGCTTCGCCCGACATGGCTTTGGCGAGGCCGAAGTCGAGGACTTTGACGCGGCCTTCGGGAGTGACTTTGATATTGGCGGGTTTGAGGTCGCGGTGGATGATGCCTTTCTCGTGCGCGGCCTCCGGGGCGTCGGCGATCTGGCGTGCGTAGTCGAGCGCGGTGTCGAGGGGGAGCGGACCCCTCAGCGTCTCCCCGTCCACCAGTTCCATGACCAAAGCGCGATCTTCGACGCCGTAGATGGCGGCGATGTTGGGGTGGTTGAGCGAGGCGAGCACCTGGGCTTCGCGGGTGAAGCGGGCGAGGCGGTCGGGGTCGTTGGCGAAGGCGTCGGGAAGGATCTTGATGGCGACTTCGCGGTTGAGCTTGGTATCGGTGGCGCGCCAGACTTCGCCCATGCCGCCTTCGCCGACCTTGGACGTGATGCGGTAATGCGCGATCTGGGACAGCGGTGTCATTTCTTCAAAAGCGAAGGCCAGTTGAGGATCACGTTGAGCCTCCCCGTGAGTTGGGTGTTGCGAACGCCCCGGAAGAGCAGGCGTTTGCCATCGGGATGCAGAACGAAGACCTGTCGGCTGCCCGAACTCCCGCTGACCGGAACAGAGAACAAACTGCGCGGCGCGTCGTGTTCGAATCCCGCCCCGGTGCGGACGCTGGAAGCCATTACCTCCCCCTCGTGCCAGAAATAGATGCGCCGCCCGTCGTGACTCCACTGCGGGTTGACACCGCCGTTCACCGAGATCCGTATGGCGGCGCTCTTCTCGGGAAACCTCCGTACTAACACTTCTTCGGCACCGGTCTCACTCGAGGTGTATGTCACCCAGCGGCTGTCCGGCGAGAACCGGCCGTCACGCTCGACGAATCGTGAATTCAGGAACGGGAATGGCTTGCCTGCCGCCTTGAGCCCGGAAAGCGGGAGAGCCCACACGCCCCCGGTTCCGGGCCTGCCATTATAGAGAAGATAGCGGCCGTCGCGGGACCACGCGGTGGGTTGCATGCCGCTCGGATCATCCAGCAGAAGTTCCGCGCTGCCCGTTCCCCCTGCATCGCGTACGAATATCGCCCAGTGGTTGGCCACCGGTGTGGCATATACGATGTGCCGGGAATCCGGAGCCCATATTGGAAACTGGGCGGTTGTCTCCTCCAGGGTCAGGCGCGAATCGGTGCCGTGCGCCAGGTCGGCGATCCAGATGTGGAAATTGCCAGTCACCTCGTCCGAACGATCCTCGGCCACGAGCGCGCCGTCCGGTGAAATCATCGCGGATAGGCGGGCGCCTCTCGAGCCGAATTCGCCCAGTCGCTTGCCGGCGATATCGAACCAGGTGAGCCTGCTGTTCAGCG
Organism: Candidatus Solibacter sp.; assembly: GCA_037442245.1. GTDB lineage: Bacteria > Acidobacteriota > Terriglobia > Bryobacterales > Bryobacteraceae > Solibacter. Next base: position 3,919 of record JBBIQR010000333.1, read on the forward strand.
TCAGCCCGCCGGAGTAATACGCGACGACGCCGTTTTCCGAGGCGGAGAACAACGCGGCAGCGTCGGCTGCGGAGGAATCCACGCTTTCCGCAAGCGGCGCCGGTTCGCCGGAAAGGCGCTGCGCGGAGGGGTCGAAGGGCTGTGCCAGCAGCGTGCCCTCGCGCAGGAAAAGCAGGCGACCCGGTGGCGTGTATGCCGCACTGGTGGCCAACGGAAGCAGGGGATTCAGTTTCTTCGACTGCAAATCGCCGGTGTAAATACCTACTTGTCTCGGGTCCGTGCTGCGAACCAGGGCCAGGTAATGGCGTCCGTCCGGTAGAAAGCACGGAAACCGGTGACTGAACTCGTTGCGCGAGGTGTCGAACTCGGTCACCGCGATGGGCGCTCCGCCCGACGCGGACACCCGTTGCAGGACCGCCGTGGGGCCGGGCGTGAAGAGTATGACGTCCCCGGAACCCCATGTTCCACCGCGGGCATTGGAGGCGTCACAAATGGTGAACGCCGGGCCACCGTCGACCGGGAGTTTCTTCAGCTTTCCGCCGGCGAAGAAGGCGAGGAACCGGCTGTCCGGAGACCAGAAAGGATAGAATGCGCCCTCTGTGCCGGGCAGCGCGTGGGATGCCGGCTCGTTCAGCGCACGCAGCCAGATCTGCGCTTTGTTTGCCTTGGATCCCACGAAGGCAATGCGGCGGCCGTCCGGGGAAACCGCAGGTGGGGTCCCGAGGAATCCCTCGTCGTCCGGAGGCGGGATGGTGAGGCGAACGACGCCCGGCGATTGCTCCCGAACGAAGAAGCGGGTCGCGCCTGCCGCCAGTCCCGCGGCGGCAAACACCCAGGGCAGGACGGAGCGGCGCGTGGGCACGGGTGCGGGCGCAGGGGGAATTTCGGGTTCGTCGAGCAGGAGCCCCGCCGAGGAAATATGGGAGAGGCGTTCGCGCGGGTCGCGCGTCAGGCACAGCTTGAGGAGCCGGTGGAGGCGCGGCGGGATCGTGGAAAGGTCGGGGTCGCGCGTCAGGACCGCGGCTAGCGTGTCGCTGACCGTCGGCGCATCGAAGAGCCGCTTGCCGGTGAGCAGTTCGTAGACGACGACCCCGAAGCTCCAGATATCGGAGCGGCGGTCCGCGTTGTGCCCGCGCGCCTGCTCGGGGCTCATGTAGGCGGCGGTCCCCAAGATCACGCCCGCCATGGTGGCGCGCATGGTGAGGGTCGGGGAGTTGACGGGGTCGGACGCGGGTGCGGCGGGATTGGAACTGAGTGCTTTGGCGAGCCCGAAATCGAGGACCTTGATGCGCCCGTCGGGCGTGATCTTGAGGTTCGCGGGTTTGAGGTCGCGGTGGACGATGCCCTTGTCGTGCGCGTATTCGAGGGCGTCGATGAGTTGGCGGAGGAGCGGGATCGTTTCGCCTGCGGTGAGCGGTCCGCATGGCTCGCCGCCTTCGACTAACTCCATCACCAGCGCGCGGTCCTCCACGCCGTAGATGGAGGCGATGTTGGGGTGATTGAGCGAGGCGAGGACCTGGGCTTCGCGGGTGAAGCGGGCGAGGCGGTCGGG
>JBBIQR010000334.1:0-5461 GCA_037442245.1 Candidatus Solibacter sp.
GACGCCAACGCTCCCTCACGGTCGCGGCTCTGCCTGACGTACTACTACGCCAGGACTTTCACGATTGGCGTGGCATTTCGTGAATCTTCCACTTTCATGTCGCACACCCTATGGTCCGCCGCGCCGCTTTGTTCCCGGTGTCGCCGTGCGATAATACGCTTTCCCATGGCAATTGTGGATATCAACGAGATCCGCGACATCCTGCCGCACCGCTACCCCTTTCTACTGGTCGACCGCATCGTGGAAATGGAACCCGACCGCATCGTCGGGATCAAGCAGGTGACCGCCAACGAACCCCACTTCACCGGCCACTTCCCGGACTTCCCGGTCATGCCCGGCGTCCTCATCATCGAAGCCATGGCCCAGACCGCCGGCGTCCTCGTCCTCAAATCCATGGAGGACCGCCACCGCAAACTCGTCCTCCTCGTCGCCATCGAAAACGCCCGCTTCCGCCGCCCGGTCGTCCCCGGCGATACCCTGCGGATGGAGATGAAGATCCTCAAGAAGAAGGCCAGCGTCGCCAAAATGGCCGGCGTCGCCACCGTCGACGGCCACGTCGTCGCCGAAGCCGAAGTCATGTGCAAACTCGCCGATAAGGACGAAAAACCGCCCCAAAACCCGGCCTGACCCGCATGGCGATTCACCCTACCGCCATCATCGACCCCTCATCGAAGATCGCGGACTCCGCCGAAATCGGCCCCTACTCGGTCATCGGTCCCGAAGTCGAAATCGGCCCCCGCACCCGCCTCATGGCCCACGTCTATCTCGAGGGCCCCACCTCCATCGGCGAGGACAACATCTTCTTCCCCTACTCCTCCATCGGGGTCGCGTCCCAGGACCTCAAGTATCGGGGCGAGCGCGCCGAAACCCGCATCGGCCACCGCAACCGCATCCGCGAATTCGTCACCATCCACCGCGGCACCCAGGGCGGCGGACTCGTCACCTCCATCGGCAGCGACAACCTGCTCATGGCCTACACCCACATCGCCCACGATTGCACCGTCGGCGATCACGTGATCCTGGTCAACGGCGTCACCCTCGCCGGCCACGTCGCCATCGGCGATTGGGCCGAGTTGAGCGCCTTCGTCGGCGTCCACCAGTTCTGCCGCGTCGGCCGCCACGCCTTCATCGGCCCCCACACCGTCATCACCCAGGACATCCTGCCCTACTCGTTGACCGTCGGCGAGCGCGAGGTCAAGGTCTTCGGAGCCAACCGCATCGGCCTCGAACGCCGCGGCTTCTCCAGGGAGGCGATCGAAGCCCTGCAAATCGCATTCCGCCTGCTCACTCGCGCCGGGCTCAACACCACCCAGGCCATCGAGCGCATCCGCGCCGAAGTGCCCGCCGGCGCCGAAGTGGACGAGATCCTCGAATTCATCCGCGCCAGTTCGCGCGGCGTGGTGAAGTGACCATGCGCTACGGCCTCATCGCCGGCAACGGACGCTTCCCCCTGCTCGCCCTCGAAAGCGCCCGCCGCCTCGGCTACGAAATCACCGTCATCGCCATTCGGGAGGAGGCCTCGCCGGAGGTCGAAGCGCTCGCCGCCCGCTGCCACTGGATCTCGCTCGGCCAGCTTTCCAAATTGATCGACATCTGTAAGCAGGAAGGCATCGCCGAGGTCATGATGTGCGGCCAGGTCAAGCACGCCAAAATCTTCTCCTCCATCGTGCCCGACTGGCGCCTGGTCAAACTGCTGGCTGCGCTGCCCGCGAAGAACACCGACGGTCTGATCGGAGGCGTGCGCAAGATCCTCGAGGACGAGGGCATCTCCCTGCGCGACTCGACCCTGCTGCTCAAACCCCTCCTCGCCGCCTCCGGCGCCATGACCCGCCGCAAACCCGATAAGGAGGAGTCCGCCGACATCGAATACGGCCGCCGCGTGGCCAACGCCCTCTCCGGTTTCGACGTCGGCCAGAGCGTGGCCATTTGCGAGCGCGCCTGCGTCGCCGTCGAAGCCATGGAAGGCACCGACGCCATGCTGCGCCGCGCCGCCGGTCTGGTCAACGGCCGCCGCCTGACGCTCGTCAAGGCCGCCCGCCGCCGCGAACACCTCCTCTTCGACGTGCCCGTGGTCGGCCTCGCCACCATCCCGGTCATGCGCGAAACCGGCGCGACCGTCCTCGCCGTCGAAGCCGGCCGCACCCTGATGCTGGATAAAGAACAGATGCTCGAAGCCGCCAACGCCGCCGGCATCGCCATCCAAGGCCATGACTAAACCAGTAGCGCAGGCCTCCCGGCCTGCAACGCGCCAGCGCCGGCGCTTTCGACTCAGCCCACTATCTTTTGCCTATGTCCACCACTAGAACCGCCGTCGTCGGCGCCGGAGCCTTCGGCCAGAATCACTGCCGCGTCGTGCGCGAAAGCTCCCGCGCCGAACTCACCGCCGTTGTCGATCTCGACCCCGCCCGCGGCGCCCTCACCGATTACCGCCTCCTGCCCGGCCAGGTGGACGCCGCCATCGTCAGCGTCCCCACCACCGTCCACGAGGAGATCGCCGTCTACCTGCTCGAACACGGCATCGACGTCCTCGTCGAGAAACCCATCGCCCCCGACCTCGCCGCCGCCGGACGCATGATCGCCGCCGCCCAACGCGCAGGCCGCATCCTCCAGGTTGGACACCTCGAGCGGTTTAACCCCGCGGTCGTCGAAATCGAGCGCCGCGCCACCCTCCCGCTCTTCTTCGAAATCCACCGCATGAACCAGTTCAGCCCGCGCAGCCTCGATGTCGACGTGGTCCTCGACCTCATGATCCACGACGTCGACATCGTCCTCGCCATGACCGCCGCCGATCCGTCCGAAATCCGCGCCGCCGGCATCTCCATCCTCTCCCCCAAAGTGGATATCGCCAATGTCCGGCTCGCCTTCCCCAACGGCTGCGTCGCCAACCTCACCGCCAGCCGCATCTCGACCGAGCGCGTCCGCAAACTCCGCCTCTTCCAGCCCCACCAATACCTCTCGCTCGATTACTCCCGCCAGGACCTCGCCGTCTTCAGCGTGCAGGAGGGCCGCATCGGTTTCGAGCAGGCCCCGGTCGTCCGCTCCGAGCCTTTGAAACTCCAGTTCGACGCCTTCCTCGACTCCATCGCCTCCCGCAATCCGCCGAAATCTTCCGGAGCGTCCGCGCGTCGAACTCTATCGGTGGCGTTGGACATTATTGATAAAATCAGGGAGCACTCCGAAGTTGTGACCCAGACCCTGGAATCCGGATGGAAAGCGTAGCTCCATCAACCGCGGGACCCGAGTTAAACCTCCTCTTACAGTGGGGCGAAACGGGCCGCGGCGCGCGCACCGGCCGCGCCGCCGTGCTCTCCGTCGTCCTCCACGTGGTGGTCATCTCCGCCATCCTGGTGCTGCCGGCCGAGTTTTTCGCTCCCGAACCGCCGCGCCGCGCGCCCGAGATCGAGCGGGTCACCCCCCTGATCGATCCCATCACCGAGTTCACCCAGAAGCGCCGGAACCAAGGCAAGCTGAGCAAGGAAATCGACATGGCCAGCCTGCAGCCGCGGGATCGCCTCCAGAGTCCGGCTCCGCCTTCCACCACGCGGCCGCGCGCGCCGCGTCCGGCTGAGATGCCGGCGCCTCCCGCTCCGACTCCCCCCGCGCCGGTCGCCTTGCCCGACCCGCCCCGGATCGAAGCCGCCACCCGTCCGGCGCCGCGCATCGACCTGCCGCCGGCCCAGGCGCCGCAGATTCAACCGGTCGAGAAACCGAAACTGGCTTTTGAAAACGTGGCCGGCGTCCCGCCCCCGGTCGCGCCCAACCAGCGGCAGGTCGCGGTGCCGGACGCGTCGGTCGCCAACGCCATCCGGCAGAACGCGCGGCAGATCGGCTCCGGCGGCGGCCTCGTGGTCGGCGACCCCGGCGCCGGACCCGGCGGTTACGGCGAAGGCATCAACCTCCCGCCGTCCCCCGGGATGCAGGGCAGCGCCCTGGAACTCAAGAGCGATCCGATGGGCGTCGATTTCCGGCCCTACCTCATCCAGATCCTGGCCACCATCAAGCGCAACTGGTTCGCGGTGATGCCGGAAAGCGTCAAACTCGGGCGGCAGGGCAAGGTCGGCCTGCTGTTTTCGATTTCCCGCGGCGGCACCGTCGCCAAGGTGACGTGGGCCTTTCAATCCGGCAGCGACCCCCTCGACCGTGCCGCCGTCGCCGCCATCAGCGCCAGCAATCCCTTCCCGCCGCTGCCGCCCGAGTACAAGGGCGATCGCATCGTGCTGCAGCTCAACTTCGCCTACAACATGCAACGCCGATGACAACCAAGCTCATGTGCGCTCTGGGTGCTTACGCCGTGCTGGCCGCGCTGGCCGGGTGGACGCTGGGCGACGCCGCCGTGATGGTGGGCGAGAAGAGCGTCGAATTGCGGGTCGGGGTGTGGATCCTGCTGGGCGGCTTTGCCCTCAAGACGCTGATCGCCTGGGGCCGGTTCCGGGCCGAAGGCGACAAGTAATCCCCCGTTCATCCTGTTTCACGTGAAACAGAAACCACGTTTCACTTTGGAACGTACGTTCCACCCTGAAACATCCTGAAACACTTAACCTACGGAAAATAAGGTATTTATGTCCTGAAACTAGGTGGCCCCTTATCTGCATGATGGTGATTGTCAGCCGATAAGAATCGGCACAAAAAATCTGAAAGCGAAAAGGGGTCCACCAACATGCCGGCTCGAAGTGTGTCCAAGCGCGCCACCCGGAAGATCTCCCGCCAGCAGCGCGACCAGATCGTTCTCGATCACCTTCCCCTGGTCAAGGCCATCGCCATCCGGGTGCATGAAAACCTGCCGGTACATGTGGACCTCGACGACCTGATTCACGCCGGTGTGATGGGCCTGTTCGACTCCGTCGAGAAATACGATCAGACCAAGAACGTCGCGTTTCACGCCTACGCCAAGCACCGCATCAAGGGCGCGATCCTGGACAGCCTGCGGGATCTGGACTGGGCCTCGCGCGATCTGCGCCGCCGCCAGAAACAGGTCGAAGCCGTGACCCGGGATCTCTCCAGCCGCCTGGGGCGCAGCCCGCAGGAAAGCGAAGTCGCCGAACAGATGGGCGTCGGCATGGACCGCTGGCGCAGGATGCAGATCGAGTTGCGCACCATCGGTCTGGTCTCCGCCACCCCCGCCGCGGACAGCGACCGGCCGATCGAATTCCCCGCCGGAGACGATTGCCAGCCCGACCGCATGTGCGAGCGGGTGCAACTGCACAACAAACTCGCGCAGGCCATCGGCACGCTGCCCGAACGCTACCAGAAGGTGGTTTACCTTTACTACACCAACGACCTCACCATGCGGGAAATCGGGGAAGTGCTGGGGGTCAATGAAAGCCGCGTCTCGCAGATTCACAAGACCGCGTTGCGCCGCATGGCGGGCCTGTTGCAGAACGAAGGCATCCGTTCGGCCGCCGCCCTGTAGTGCTTTGACCGGCAGGTTCGGTTCGGTGTGCCAACCGCTTGCTAACGCGCG
>JBBIQR010000335.1:0-5460 GCA_037442245.1 Candidatus Solibacter sp.
CCTACGGGCGCAGAACTACCTTCATCAGCCCCGGCTCATGCCGGTACAGCCGCTCGAACCAGCCCGGACCCTCCGCCAGCGGCGCCACCGCGCTGATCATCGCGTCCACCCGGATCGCGCCCGCCGACATCAGCTCGATCGACGCCGGATACTCCCCGTTCGACGCGCACGACCCCTGCACCCGGATCTGCCGCGTCACCACCGATTGCAGCGGCAGCGCGATCTCCGGCTGAATGTTCCCCACCAGCGTCACCGCCCCGCCCTTGCGCACCGACGCGATCGCCGTCTGCACCGGTTCGGTCGCGCCGACGCACTCGATCGCCACCGCCGCCCCGCGCCCGCCCGTCATCGCCCGCACCGCCTCCGCCGCGTCCGTCTGCTTCGGATTCACCGCGTCCGTCGCACCCAGCTCGAGTGCCACTTTCAGCCGCCCCTCGTCCGGATCCACCGCCACCACCCGCGACGCCCCGGCGTGCTTCACCGCCTGAATCGCCAGCAGCCCGATCATCCCGCTCCCCACCACCACCGCCGTATCCCCCAGCACCACCGGCGTCAGGTTCACCCCGTGCACCGCGACGCTCACCGCCTCGATCAGCGCCGCCTGCTCGTAGCTCAGGTTATCCGGCAGCCGGTACAGGATCCGCCGCGGCACCGCGACATACTCGGCGAACGCCCCGTGCCTCCGGTACGGTCCCGGCGATACCCCCAGCACCTCGCGGTTGTCGCACAGGTTGACCTCGCCCCGCGCGCAGAAAAAGCAGCGCCCGCAGTACACCGTCGAATCGAACGTCACCCGCTCGCCCGCCTGCAAATCGGTCACGTTGGCGCCGCACTCTACCACTTCCCCCGCCGCCTCGTGCCCCATCACCAGCGGCGGAATCCGCCGCCCCGTGCTGCCGTCGAGCCCGTGCACGTCGCTGCCGCAGATCCCGCAAGCCCGTACCCGCACCAGCACGTCGTCCGCCCCGATCGCTGGCTCCGGCATCTCCACCATTTCCAGATGCATGTACTGCGTGAGAAGCATCGCCTGCATAGAGGACCATGATCTCACGCCACGCGCCGCCCCAACCCCCTACCCCTTCCGTCCCCGCCCCGCCTGATACCCCCGCGCCAGCTCCATGTAGACGCCCAAATCCCGGTCCAGATCGTTCTGCGTCCCGTCGAAGTAGAAGTTGCGGATCGGGATCCCCCCCAGGTCCCGGCTCACCCGCGGGTAGATCGCCTCGCACACGATCCCGTTCATGCACGTGAACGGGCTGATGTCGATGATCCCCGCCGCGCCCTTCCGCGCCAGGTACACCACCTTCCCGATGTTCAACACCATCTCGCCGAACGCGCCCTCGCGCGGCAGATACGGTTTCGCGCACTCCAGGATCACCTCGATATCCGGCTCCTCCCGCCCGCGGAACTCCTCCGCGAAAACCTCCATCAGCACGTGCTCGTCGTGCTTCTGCACCTTCTGCGCGATCCACGCCCCCAGCGCCTCGGTCGTGAGAATCCGCCCCTCCAGCTTCAACTTCCGGAAGCGCTCGCTGTTCGTGTACCAGATCCACTCCACGATGTCGCTCAGCCACGTCTCGGCCCCGTACTGCTCCAGGCTCTCGATCAGGTTTTCATTGCTGAACTTGTTCAGCCGGCAGAAAATCTCCCCCACCACTCCGATCAGCGGCAGATCCCGCTTGCTAGCGGCCTTCAGCGCGCGGAAACGCCCCCGCACCCGCAGCATGCACTCCCGCAGCGCGTGCAACTGCGGTCCCGGCTCGCACCCGCTCTCTTCCAGCGTCTCGCACAAATCCGCCAGCGACGCTTCGTACACCGCCTGCACGTCGCCCCGGCACTCCTCGTACGGCCGGTAGATCAACAGCAGCTTCTGCAGCAGGTCCGCCGCCAGCAGCGCCCGCCAACCCGTCCGCACAAACGCCGTCGCCAGCGACCCCAGCCCCTGATACGAGTTCTGGCTGCTCGGCGAAAGAATCTCCACCTCGCTCCACCCGTTCGCATCCAGAATCTGCCGCAGGTACGGCGCGTACTGTCCGAAACGGCACGGACCCTGCGCCGTCGGCATGAACAGCGCCACCTTGTGCGGATCCAGTCCCGGCGTCTCCAGCACCCGCATGAAGTCGCCCACCGTCACCTTCGCCGGATAGCATTCGTCGCCCGAGGTGAACTTCGCCCCCAGTTCCCGCGTGCGGTGGTCGCTCGGCGGCGTCGGTTCCGCCTCCAGCCCGATCGCCCGGAACGCGCTCGCAAACGCCTCCGCGCTGCCGTACGCCATCGGCGGAATGTAGATCCGCTTCCCGCTCAGTGGATGGCCGCTTGCGTTTTCGGTTGCGGCGGGTTCGCCGGCGTCGAGGATTGGTAGCATCGCAGAATTCCTTTACTGTCCAGGTACGCTTCGCAGCGCGTCATGTAGCCGGCGTCGTTGCCGTGTCCGTCGAATTGCAGCACCAACAGCGGCGCCCCCGCCGCGTCCCGCGCGAAATGCTTGATGTAGCTGTCCGGCCCGCATTTGAAATTGGTGATGTACACCAGGTGCAGATTCGCTCGCGTGCTCGCAATCCGCGCCGCCTCCAGAATCTTCCTCCCGCTGATCCAGAACATGTTCGCGTACCCCTCGCTCAGCGGCTCCCGGCCGGTCACCAGGAAGTCCAGCGGGATCACATTCGCCCCATACCGGTGCCGCAGCTTGCGCGGAATGTCGCAGTTCACCCCGCGGTCGTAGATGTTGTACCCGCGGCCCGCCAGAATCAGCCCCGGCTCGCCCGTCAATTCCAGTTGCGCCATCGCCCGCGCGCCCGCTTCCATCAGCTTCCGCTGGAACTCGCGCTGCTCCGTGTACGCCGCCTCGCACGCCCGGTCGCTCTCCCGCCGCTTCACCCCCAGCCGCCGCACCGTCTCCGCCAGCGCTTTCTTGATCTGTTCCGCTCCCAGCCGGAAGTGCAGCGCCGGCGTCAGGAACTTCTCCGCGTGCGGCTCGAGCGCGGGCACGCTCCGCAATACCCACGGCAGCGTCTGATTCCACGGGCAGTAGTGCGACGCGCACTCGCCTTCCCCCGCTTCGGCGTCCGCCATCACCGGCAGCCACACGTAGTCCACGCCCGCGTCCACCAGCGATTTCACGTGCCCGTGCGCCACCTGCACCGGGTAGCACGGCTGCGCCACCGCCAGTTCCAGCCCCGCCGCCGAAATCCGCGGATCGGTCACCGGCGAAAGCACCGCCTCCATCCCCAGGTCCGCGAAGTACCGCTTCCAGAAGGGCAGCCGCTCCAGCATCGACATCGCCCGCGGCAGCCCCACCCGGAACCTGCCGCCGCTCGCCTGCGGCAATTCCTCCAGCAACTTCTCGCGGTACGCGAATAAGTCGTCGATCACCGGCTTGCGTCCCGTATTCGATGGCTTACGGAATTTATCCGAGCACTTATCCCCCCAGTAACTCTTCTGCCCTTCGATCACAAACTCTTTCATGTCGCAGAGGTTCGAACACGCCTTGCACACGAAGTCGCGCGACTGCATCTCCAGCTTCCGCAGGTCGTAGCCGCGGAACCGCGTCGCCGCCCCCGTCGCCTGATGCCACTGCCGCGCGATCAGCGCCATCCCGATCGCGCCCATCACCCCGTTGTACGGCGGCACCGTGATTTTCTTCCCCAGCAGGCTCGCAAACGCCGCCGTCACCGCGTCGTTGTACGCCGTCCCCCCCTGGAAGTAGATCACGTTGCCGATCTTGCGCCCGCGCACCACCCGGTTCAGATAGTTCAGCGCGATCGAGTACGCCAGCCCCGCCACCAGGCTCGGCACCGTCTCGCCGCGATGCAGCCACCCCGTCACGTCGCGCTCCATGAAGACCGTGCACCGCTCGCCCAGCCGCGTCGGCGCCGCCGCCGATAGCGCCAGCTTCGCAAATTCGCCCTTGATGCTGATCCCCAGCTTCTCCGCCTGCTCCTCCAGAAAACTGCCCGTCCCCGCCGCGCAGGCCTCGTTCATCGCGAAATCGACCACTACCCCGTTCTCGATCGAAATGAACTTCGAATCCTGCCCGCCGATCTCGAAAATCGTATCCACCGGCTCCCCGCCCAGCGTCTGGCTCACGTGCAGCGCGCCCGTCTTATGCGCCGTGATTTCGTCGTTCACCGCATCCGCCCCGGTGAATTCGGCGATCAGTTCCCGTCCGCTCCCCGTCGTCCCCACCCCGCGGACCTCGATCCGCTCCCCCCAGATCCGCTCCACCTCGCTCAACCCCTGCTGCACCGCCTCGATCGGCTTCCCCGCCGTGCGCAGGTAAATATCGTGGATCACCGTGCCGAATTCGTCGATCACCACCACGTTCGTCGAAACCGACCCGATGTCCAGTCCCAGATACGCCGGGATCTTCCCGCCATCCGCCGGCGCCACGTACACCGGCACCCGGTCGCGCAACTGCACCACGTTCGCCGTCGAAAGCGGCTCCGTGTCCGCCACCACCGTCTCCCCGTCGTGCTGCCGCAGACGGTGGATCTCGAGGATGCTGCGCTTCCGCGGCTCCTCCGCCTCCAGCATCGCCGCCCCGATCGCCCCGCACCACGCGTAATGCTCCGGTACGAACAGCGCGCCATCCGCCAGCCCGAACGCCTCCCGCATCGCCCCCGTCACCCCGGCGTTCATCGCCACCCCGCCGATCAGCACCGCCGGCGTCTCCACCGGACGCCCCTTCACGATCGCGCTCTTGAAATTCCGCGCCACCGCGTCGCACAGCCCCCGCAAAATCTCCGCCGGCGAATACCCCTTCTGCTGCGCGTGGATCATGTCGCTCTTGGCGAATACGCTGCACCGCCCCGCGATCCGCGCCGCGCACGGCGCCCCGCACACCAGCCCCCCCACTTCCTCCACCGAGTACTCCATCCGCAGCGCTTGCTGATCCAGGAAGCTCCCCGTCCCCGCCGCGCACTCCCCCGACCGGTCGTAGTCCACGATCCCGCCATCGGCGATCCGGATGTACTTGGCGCTCTCCCCGCCCAACTCGAACACCGTCCGCACCTCGGGATATAACGTCCCGATCGTCCGCGCGATAGCCTTGAACTCGTTCTCGAAGAACAGCCCGAGCACTTTCGCGATGGTCCGGCTGCCGCTCCCCGTCACCCGCATCCCCTCGACCCGGTCCTCCGGTACCACGTCGTAGAACTCCCGCAGGACTTCGTAGGCGACCTCGATCGGACTGCCCGCGATCCGCCGGTAGTCGCTCAGTACCATCGGCGCACCCCCCAGATTCGTCATCCGGAACTCCGGATGCGCCGCGCAGAGCGCCTCCAGGATCCCGGCGTCCTCCCGCGCGCCCAGCGCCGCCAGCTTCAGACTGATCGCACCGATATCCAGACCGAGGTTGATCGCCATTTCCCCCGATTATCGCGGCCAAAATCCCGCCAATTCAATAAAAAGGATCTGAATAGGCTGTTTTCGCGGCTGAACGGAACCCCCGGACCCCGGACG
>JBBIQR010000336.1:0-4020 GCA_037442245.1 Candidatus Solibacter sp.
GGCAGTTCCTCCACCTGGATCCGAATCGCCAGCTCCATACCCTCGATCCTAACTACTTTCCGGCGCAAAAATCAGTTTTTGCTTGCGAACCGACCACCTCTGCGCGGTGTCAAAAACGACAAAATGCCCGGCGGGCTGCATGCCGGGCACTCAAGTGGTTAATCTCAGGCCACTTCGAGAAGTCAGTTTTTGCGTTCCGCTAACACCGCCCCCACGTGGTGAAGGTTGTCGGCGATCACGCCCAGGCCGACCCATCGCTGCATTCCGCGCGGGCCACGGTAGACGCATCGCCGGAGACCGTGGCGTCGCTTGAGGACGCTGATGCGGCCCTCACAGCCCGTCCTCCAACGCTGACCTTCCTTAAACCAGCGCTTTTTCTGCTCTCGCTTCCGCTCCGCGCTTTTCGTCGAGCGATTCGGAATGCAAACTCGCTTTACGCCGCGTTCGTGAGCGGCGGCTTCGTTCCTGGCTGAGTAGAACGCGGCGTCGCCCGCCACCAGGCGAGGCGTACAACCCAGCCTCTTCTCATGGGAATCCAGTGCCGGGATCACCAACTCTGAGTCGCTCGGTCTCTTCTCGTATACCGCATAGTCGGTGATGATCTGGTTCTCGGCTTCCTGGATCTTGACCATCTTGCCGAACTCGGTAGGCTTGCTGGCCTTGCCCTTGCGGATGATTTCGGTCGTGGGCTCGAAGATGCTCACCAACTTCGCGGCCACATGGGTGTCGCCGCCGAAGATCCGCTGCTTGGCTTGCCGCATCACCTGCTGCACTCGCGGCACAAAAGTGTCCAGTTCTTTGCGTAGTCCTTCGAGAGCGGCTTGCTGCATCACGTCCGCGGAGCGCTTCACCCCTTCGGCGATCTCACCAGAGAACCGCTTCGCTTGCCCGACCACACGCCCCACGGCCGCCAATAGCTTCTGGTATCCCCGCTGCAGACGCTCGCGGTTCGGCCCGCCTTTGGTGCGCGCTACGCGGCCGATTTCCAAAATGCGCCGCTTCACACTCCGGCTGCGATCCCGGAGTTTGGCTCCCTGCTCTCCCGCGATCTCCCCGATCCGCTTCATGGCGCGGATCAGGACGCGCACTCCGTCGCCCAGCAGGCTGCTGTCGGTCGGGTAATGGATGTTCGTCTCCACCACGGTCGTGTCCAGGCGCATCTTGCGCCCCTGCACCACATCGTGCTCTTGGGCGATCTCCACTACCCGCGCATGAATCTTTTCGATTGCCTCCGGCCCCAGCGCCAGCCCCCAACGGCCCATGGTCTTGGCGTCCGGCGCCTTGGCGGCTCCCACGCGCGTGAAGTCGCGATACACCAGATTGGCTCGGACTTCGCGCTCCAATACCCCGTAGCTCCAGTTGCGGATGTGCTTCAACAACAACAGTCGCAGGACGACTTCGGCCGGCGTGCCGCGCCGGCCACGGGTGCGGCTCTTGGGACGGCGCCGCGCCAGGGCCTCATACACCGCCGCGATCAGCGTCTCGTCCTCCAGCACCCGGTCGACATGGGTCATCCAGTCCTCCCGGAGGTCGGCCACTTCCTCGGCGATGAGACCTTCCCCGAAGTGGAGTTGCTGCCGGCGCGCCTCAATCATGAGAAGTTCTCTCACCTCTGGCAAGCACACGCGCCTTCCTCTCCTGTCGCCACTGCTTCTGCAAACGGTCGCGATTCAACTCGGCGAGGGAACACCCGATTCTCCAGTACGCGGCCCACGCCTTCTGGGCCTGGCGAGCGGCTTTGGCACGTTCGGCCGGAACATACAGCGAACAGCTCTTGTTGTTTTCCCGGTAGGTGATGTAGAGGTGTGGACCGTGCAGGCGCTTGGGGTCGCGCTGGCAGACGCAGTTGGGGTTGCCGCAGCGGCGGGAGGTCTCCGAGAGGCCGCCCTGGACCATGGTTTCGGCGACACGAAGAAGGCGTCGCATGAGCTGTTGTTGCCTACTCATCGCTTAATATTAAGATACGCCAGTCCGTTTTGTCCGTCAAGAGAAAAATGACAGGAATGAGCAAAAATGTTCTCAGATCGAGATCTGGTCGCTCGTGCAGGTCCCCGCGTTGCGCTGCGCTGAGGTGAAAAGGGTTAACCCTTCAATTTTGCGCCAGAAAGTAGTTAGCCGCCGGTTGTCCGCCCGGAGAGGGTGGGCGGTGGGTGTTTGTGTGAACCCCGCCGCACCCCGCCACCGGGCCGGGCGGCCGGCGTGCTGAAACGCGGCGAACGCTCGCTCCGGGGCTGAGGCGGGCGGTAGCCGCGAGTGCCCGGATTCAGGCGTGCGCGGCTGCGGGAGCGGTACCGCCGTGGGAGTTCGTCCGGGCAAGGTCGCGGTACAGCCATGACTTGGCCATTCTCCAATCGCGCAGGACGGTTTCGGGGGAGACGCCGAGCACCTCGGCGGTTTCCTCCACGCTGAGGCCGCCGAAGAAGCGCAGTTCGACGACGCGGCCCTTGCGGGGATCGATCCTGGCCAGCGAGACGAGGGCGTCTTCGAGGGCGAGGATCTCAACGCCGCGCGCGCGCGTGCCGACCAGGGCTTCCTCCAGCGGAACGTGGAGGACATCTCCGCCGCGCTTGGAATAATGCCGGCGGCGCGCATGATCCACCAGGATGCGGCGGATAATCTGCGCACAGAGGGCGAAGAAATGGAGGCGGTTCTGGCATTGGATTCCGTGCGCGCGGCTCAATTTGAGATAGGCTTCGTTGACGAGCGCGGCGGATTCCAGGGTGCAGTCCTTGCGGACCAGATACAGCCGGGCGATCCTGCGGAGTTCCGGATAGACGGCGGATACGAGGCGGCGTAAGGCCTCGTCCTCGCCGGCGTTCCATGCGGCCACGAGTTGCGTGACTTCCAGATGGCTTTCGGATGCCATGCCGCTGCAAGTCTATCAGACGCAGATACGCGGCGGGTTATGCCGGCTTCGAAAAACCCATGCGGTGGAGCAGGTCCTGGAAGCGGGCATCGCCGTGCAGGGACCGGAGCCGGGGATCGAGGTAGATGTACACGAGGAACCCGGAGTGCTCGTCGTAGGCCTTGTTGAGCCAGGTGAAGGTCTCTTCGGTGTGGCCGAGTCCGTCCTCCATAACCGCGATGTCGTAAGGGGACACGTACTTGCGTTTGGACTCTTGCAGGATGCGGTTGAGGATGGTTTCGGCTTCGTCGCGGTGTCCGGCGCGGGCGAGGATGTGGGAGACGCCCGAGCCCGGCGGGTTGCCCCCGGCGGCTTTGCCGAGGGCGGCTATGGCCTCCGGGTACATGCCCTTTTGTTCATAAGTCCAGCCCATGATGTGCAAGGCGAAGCCGGGGTCGCGCGCGAAGCTGAGGGCACGGCGTGCGGAAGCGAGCGCCTGATCGTACTCGCCGGCCCAGAGATCGTGCCAGGCGCGGCAGGCCATGAGGTCGGCGTCGAACGGGTCGAGCTCCTGAGCGACATTGCACTGCTCGGCGGATTCTCTGCCGCGTCCGGCCCACAGGAGAAAGTGGGCGAAGCCGTGCCGGACGTCGGCGTTGTTGGGCTCGATCCGGACGGCGTGCCGGAAGCCATCCTCGGCCTCGCGCCATTTCCACTCGGTGTGTAGGCGCGCGAGGGCGTAGGTGGCGTGAGCGTCGGCGAGGGTGGGATCGAGTTCGAGCGCTTTGGCGGCCGCGGCGAGCATCTGGGAGAAGGCGGGCTGTGGGGCGACGAAACCGGTCAAGGCGGGCAGGTACACCGTATCGGCGAGCCGGACGTAGGCGGGAGCGTAATAGGGGTCGATCTCGATCGATTTGGCGTAATCGCCGCGGAGGTACGCTTCGTAGGCCAGGGGATCGAGTTCGCGGACCTCGGCCATCTTCACGCGGGGATCCGGTTGGAGGCTGCTTTCGATGCCCTGGGCGACGCCCTGCGCGACGTCGGCTTGCAAGGCGAAGATGTGGCCGATGTCGCGTTCGAAGGAGGCTTGCCAGAGTTCGGTCTGGTCCTTCGCGCGGATAAGGCGGGCGGCGATGCGGACGCGGTTATCGCGGCGCTGGACTTCGCCGCGAACG
>JBBIQR010000336.1:4030-5459 GCA_037442245.1 Candidatus Solibacter sp.
CAGTTCCCGGCCGATTTGAGAGAGGGGAGTCTTAACGCCGCGGTAGCGGACGGCCGATGCGCGTTGGATGACGCCGAGGCGCTCCGGATACAGGCGGGAGAGCATGCGGATCATTTGATCGTGCAGTCCGTCGACGAAGTAGGCCTGGCCGGCATCTGCGGCGGGGTCATCGAGGGGCAGGACAGCCACCATGATTCGGCGCCGCAAACCGAAGATGGAGGAGCGGTTGAGCCATGTGGGGACGGCGACCGCGGCGGCCGCGGCGGCGGAGCCGGCCAGCAGCCAGCGGCGCGAGTGGGAGGCGGCGCGGGGTTCGAGGAGGCGCAGGGCGGCGAGCAACTCCTCGGCCGACTGGTAGCGCCGGCCGCGATCCTTCTCGAGACCTTTGAGGATGATGCGGTCGAGCGCTTTGGGGACGGCGGAATTTCGCGTGGACGGGGCGGGCGCGGCATCCTGGCGGATGGCATCGAGCAGGCGCTCGGGAGTTTCGGCGCGGAACGGCGGGGCGCCGGTGGCCATCTGATAGAGCACGACCGCGAGCGAAAAGAGGTCGCTGCGCGCGTCGACTTCCCGGCCGTCGGCCTGCTCGGGGGAGAGGTAGGCGAGGGTACCCATGACGCTTCCCGGGCGGGTCAGGGTGAAGGCGGCGCAGTCGATGGGGACGGAGGGGAGATCGGCTGGGGGCGGGGAACCGGCGGGCGGCGGTTCGCCGCCGAACTTCTCGAGGCCGAAATCCAGAATCTTGATCTGGCTGCCGGTAGTGACGAAGATGTTTCCGGGCTTGATGTCGCGGTGCACGATGCCTTTGTCGTGAGCGACCTGCAAGGCGCCGGCGATCTGGACTGCGAGATCAATGACCTCGCGGATAGGCAAGGGGCGGTTGTCCAAGCGGTCGCGCAGGGACTCTCCCTCGAGCAATTCCATGACGAAGTAGGGGCGCTGCTGGTACTCTCCGATATCGTGGATGGTGCAGATGCGCGGATGATTGAGGGCGGAGACGGCGCGGGCTTCGCGTTGGAAGCGGCTGAGCGCGGCGGGGTCCGTGGCGAACGCCCGCGGCAGGAATTTCATGGCGACAGTGCGGTCGAGACGGGTGTCGCGGACCTTGTAGACCTCGCCCATGCCGCCGGCGCGGAGAAACTCGAGGACGACGTAGGGACCGATTTCCTCGCCGGCCGCGACGGGCACGGGCGGGGGCGCGTCGGGATGATCGGTTTCGAGAAACCGGGCGGCGAGTTCGTCGTTGGCGAGCAGCGACTCTACCTCTTCGAGGAGGCTGACATCGCTGCTGCAGGCGGTTTCGAGGTAGGCACGGCGTTCCACTGCGGGACGCTCGCGCGCGGAGTGGTACAGGGTTTCGATCTGGCGCCATCGTTCGATCAACATAGCCCCTCCTTTGCTGATCAGGCCCCTTTGGTCCGCCGATAGT
>JBBIQR010000337.1:0-5452 GCA_037442245.1 Candidatus Solibacter sp.
GGCCTACTCAACCGGTACGCCCATCTCTTTCTTCTTCTTGAGGAACGTCATCATTTCGCGCAGTTCACGGCCCACCACCTCGATCTGATCGTTGTGGCCCGCCTCGCGCATCTTCAGAAACTTGCCGCGGCCGCTCTTGTTCTCCGCGATCCACTGCCGCGCGAATTCGCCCGACTGGATCTCCGAGAGAATCTTCTTCATCTCGGCCCGCGTCTGTTCGTTCACGATGCGCGGCCCGCGCGTGTAATCCCCGTACTCGGCGGTGTCGCTGATCGAGTAGCGCATGTAGCTCAAGCCGCCTTCCTGGATCAGGTCGACGATCAGCTTCAGCTCGTGCAGGCACTCGAAATAGGCGATCTCCGGAGCGTAGCCGGCATCCACCAGCGTCTGGAAGCCCGCGCGGATAAGTTCGGCGGTGCCGCCGCACAGCACGGCCTGCTCGCCGAACAGATCGCTTTCGGTTTCTTCCTTGAACGTGGTCTCGATCACCCCGGCCTTCAGGCAGCCCATCGCCTGCGCGTAGGCCAGCGACCGCTGGAGCGCTTCGCCGGTGGCGTTCTGGTGCACCGCGACCAGCGCCGGCACGCCCACGCCTTCCGTGTACAGTTCGCGCACGCGGTGGCCCGGAGCTTTCGGCGCGACCATGGTCACGTCGATATCGGCGGGCGGCTTAATCTGTCCGAAGTGAATGTTGAAGCCGTGCGCGAACATCAGGGTCTTGCCCGCGGTCATGTGCGGCGCGAGTTCGCTGTTGTACAGGTCGCCCTGCGTGTGATCCGGCACCAGGATCATCACCACGTTGGCGGCCTTGGCGGCCTCGCCCGGCGCGAGCACCTTCAGCCCGGCGGCCTCGGCCTTCGCCCGGCTCTTGCTGGACGCGGGCAGCCCCACCACCACGTCCACTCCGGAATCGCGCAGATTCAGCGAGTGGGCATGGCCCTGGGAGCCGTAGCCGATGATGGCCACGGTGCGGTCTTGCAGGAAATTCGGATTTCCGTCTTTTTCGTAATAGCGGTTCGGCATCTAAATCAGTCCTTTGCGTGATTGGCAGGCCGCCCTCGGCCTACCCCACCAATGTCTTGGTTGGAATCGGGGGTTGCAGCTTGAGTTTCTTGGACTCCAGAGCGATGGCGACGCTGCCGCTGCGGGTTACTTCCACCTCGCCGTAGGAACCCATTACATCGATGAATTCGCCCAGTTTCTCCGGGTCGCCGGTCACTTCGATCGCGTAGCCCTCGGTCGAGGAATCCACCACGCGTCCGCCGAAGATCTCCGCCTCCTTGAGCACCGCCGTGCGGTTTTCCTGCGTGGTGCGGATGCGCAGCAGCACCAGTTCCCGGATGACCGCCGGAGACTCGGTCACATCGGTCGCCTGCAACACGTTGATCAGCTTGTTCATCTGCTTGATCACCTGCGCCCGCTGCAGCGAATCGACGTCCACCACGATGGTCATGCGGGAGAGCTGCGGGTCGAGCGTGCGCCCGACCGAGAGACTCTCGATGTTGTACCCGCGCTGGGTCAGCAGTCCGGTGACCCGCATGAGCGCGCCGGGCTTGTTTTCGAGTAAAAGCGAAATGACTTGAATCATGGTCGGTATCCTTTCCGTTTCACCCGCGCTACACGGCCTCGACCGGCTGCGGCGGTCCCAGCACCATCTCGTTGATCGCCGCGCCCGCCGGCACCATCGGGTAGACGTTCTCGAGCGGCGTGACCTTCACGTTCAGCAGGAACGGGCCGGGCTCCTTCACCGCTTCCTCGAGCGCGGCAGCCAGTTCCCAGGGCTTCTCGACCGTGCGCCCCTTGATGCCGTACGCCGCGGCCAATTTATCGGTATCCGGGAAACAATCCAGTTCCACCGCGCTCAGCCGGTGGTTGTAGAACAGCGTCTGCCACTGCCGCACCATCCCCAGATAGCCGTTGTTCATGATCACCATCTTGATCGGCAGAGCATGGCTGGCGATGGTCGCCAGTTCGGGAATCGACATCTGGAACCCGCCGTCGCCGCAGATGGCGAACACCAGTTTGTCCGGCCGGGCGAACTGCGCGCCGATCGCCGAAGGCAGCCCGAATCCCATCGAACCCAGCCCGCCCGAGCTGACCCACAGGCGCGGCTCGTTGAAACGGATGAGTTGCGCCGCCCACATCTGGTGCTGGCCCACGTCGCTGGTCACGATCGCCTGTCCCCCGCTGAGCCGGTCGATCTCGCTCATCAGGTGCTGCGGCTTGATCTCGGTGTCGCTGGTGGGGCGGTCGTAGGGGTGCTCGGCCTTCCACCCGGCGACCTGGCCAGCCCACGCGCGCCGCGCCGCCGCAACCTTCTCGCCGGCCGGCGGATTCTCGCCGACCAGTTTGTTCAGCTTGCTCAGCACGCGCTTCACGTCGCCCACGATGGGCACGTCCGGCACCCGGTTCTTGCCCACTTCGGCCGGGTCGATGTCCACGTGAATCACTTTGGCGTGCGGCGCGAACGCCGCCAGCCGCCCCGTCACCCGGTCGTCGAAGCGCACGCCGAGCGCGATCAGCAGGTCCGCGTTGGTCATCGCCATGTTGGCCGCGTAGCTGCCATGCATCCCCGGCATCGAAATGAAGTTGGGATCCTCGGTTGGGAGCGAGCCCAGCCCCATCAGGGTGCTCACCGTGGGGATCGACGTGAGCCCCACGAACTCCCGCAACTCGGCCGCCGCGTCCGCCAGCACGATCCCGCCGCCCGAGTACACCAGCGGGCGCTCCGCTTCGCCGATCATCTGCGCCGCGCGCCGGATCTGCCCGGTGTGGCCTTCGGTGAAGACTTTGTACCCCGGCAGGTGGATGGTCGAAACCGGCTGATAGTGGCCGGTTCCCTGCAGCGCATCCTTGGTAATATCCACCAGCACCGGTCCCGGGCGTCCGCTGGCCGCGATGTAGAAGGCTTCGTGGATGGCCTGCGGAATCTCGTCGAAGCGCTTCACCAGGAAATTGTGCTTCGTACACGGGCGCGTGATGCCGAACGTATCGGCTTCCTGAAACGCGTCGCTGCCGATGAGCTTGCTCGAGACCTGCCCGGTCAGAGCCACGATCGGAATCGAGTCCATCATCGCGTCCACCAGTCCGGTGGTGAGGTTGGTGGCGCCGGGTCCCGAGGTGGCGCAGCAAACCCCCACTCGTCCCGTGGTGCGCGCGTAGCCTTCGGCGGCAAACGCGGCGTTCTCCTCGTGGCGCACCAGTACGTGGCGGACGTGGTGCTCGTACAGCACGTCATAGAAAGGAAGCGTGACCCCGCCGGGGTATCCGAAAATGCATTCCACGCCTTCGCGGGCCAGACACTCGGCCAACATGCGCGCGCCGCTCATCAGTTGTGACATAGTTCGTTCGCCTCGATACAGACAGTCAAAATAAAAAGGCCATCAAGAGGGGGTGCTTTCGGATCGCCCCGCTTGATGGCCTGGAACCTTGTTTACCGGCAGGCCTAAGCGGGGCCGGATACGATGACGCCGATAATAATTACGCCTACGGGGATGCCGCGGGAAAGTACGGTGCGGATTGTGGAGGCGTTGGTCATCGGGGGTTAAAATCCGAGTGTACGCCAAACGTGGACTTAATGCAAGAGAAGTTGAGTATTAATTGTGTTTATGGCTGCATTTGGAGCCGGGCGGCGGCGCCGTGCCGGGCATTTTGTGAATCTCTCCCTTATCCTGCCACGCACCCGCCCGGCGGCGGCGGCCCGCCGTCCGCGCGCTATGATGGAAGGAATCCCCTATGATTCCTGACGTGCTCCCCGAGGGCCTCACTTTCGATGACGTCCTTCTTGAACCGGCTCGCAGCGAAGTCATTCCGGCCGAGACCGATACCCGATCCTGCCTGACCCGCACGATCGCGTTGAATATCCCGATCGTTTCGGCCGCGATGGACACCGTGACCGAGAGTCACCTGGCGATTGCGCTGGCGCAGCAGGGCGGCATCGGGATCATCCACCGCAACATGACGGTAGACCGGCAGGCGGAGGAAGTGGACCGCGTGAAGCGCAGTGAAAGCGGCATGATCGTGGACCCGATCACGATCGAGCCGGAACAGCCGCTCTCGTCCGCCCGCGCGCTGATGGCCCGCTACCGCATCTCCGGCGTGCCGGTGACCAAGAACGGCAGGCTGGTGGGCATCCTCACGAACCGCGACCTGCGCTTCGAGACGCGCTTCGATCAGCCCATCAGCGAGGTGATGACCAAGGAGAACCTGATCACGGTTCCCGTCGGCACCACGCTCGAACAGGCCGAAGCCATCCTGCACAAGCACCGCGTCGAAAAGCTGCTGGTGGTGGACGAAGCGTATCAGCTCAAGGGCCTGATCACGGTCAAGGACATTCAGAAGAAGCTGAAATACCCCAACTCGGCGAAGGACGATCAGGGCCGCCTGCGGGTCGGGGCGGCGATCGGCGCGACGGGCGATTTCCTCGAACGCGCGCAGGAGCTGGTGAAGCGCAAAGTGGACCTGGTGGCGATCGATACCGCGCACGGGCACAGCGAGCGCGTCATGCACGCGGTGAAGACGATCAAGAGCAAGCTGCCCGGACTCGCGCTGATCACCGGCAACGTGGCCACGTACGAAGGCGCGCGGGAGCTGATCTCGCTGGGAGTGGACGGGATCAAGGTCGGCATCGGGCCGGGCTCGATCTGCACGACCCGCGTGGTCAGCGGCGCGGGCGTGCCGCAGATCACCGCCATCGCCGAGTGCGCCAAGGCGGCGCGTCCGGCGGGTGTGCCGCTGATCGCCGATGGCGGCATCAAGTATTCGGGCGACATCACCAAGGCGATCGCGGCGGGGGCGGACGCGGTGATGATCGGCAGCCTGCTGGCCGGAACCGACGAGAGTCCGGGCGAGACCATTCTGTATCAGGGCCGCACGTTCAAGACCTATCGCGGAATGGGTTCGATGGGCGCGATGTCGCAGGGGTCGAGCGACCGCTACGCGCAGGAAGCCGGCGGAAAGCTGGTGCCGGAGGGCATCGAAGGGCGGGTCGCGGCCAAGGGTCCGCTCTCCGAACTGGTGTATCAGCTCGTGGGCGGCTTGCGCAGCGGCATGGGCTACTGCGGCGCGCGCACCATTCCCGAGCTGCAGGAGAAGGCGCGGTTCCTCCGGATCTCTCCCGCCGGGCTCCGCGAAGGCCACGTGCACGACGTCATCATCACCAAGGAAGCTCCCAACTACCGGGTGGAATAATCGGTGACGCGGCGCTCGTTTTCGTTCGGCATGCTGGCGGCGGCAGCGGCGGCTCCGGCGCGCGCGCAGGTGGACTCCATCGCGACCGTCAGCCGGCAGCCGGAGTTCTATCACGGCTGGCCCACGCTGGCGCTGCGGCGCGGCGGCGAAATGCTCCTGGCCTACTCCGGCGGGCGGGAAGCGCACGTCTGCCCGTTCGGGCGCGTCGAACTGATGCGGTCGCGCGACGGCGGGCGCTCCTGGAGCTGGCCCGAGGTGGTGC
>JBBIQR010000338.1:0-5447 GCA_037442245.1 Candidatus Solibacter sp.
CCGATGCTGCCGCCGGGGATGTGCTGCACGAACTGCCGCTTGCCGATCGAGTTGAAGTTGTTCTGCCACTCGTTGGCGTTGAGCCGGGGGGTGCGGTAGAACTCGAACAGCGAACCGTGGAATTCGTTGGTGCCGCTGCGGGTGATCATGGCCACCTGCGCGCCGCTGCTGCGTCCGTATTCGGCGCTGGGATTGGAGGTGATGACCTTGAATTCCGCCAGCGAATCCGGGTTCGTGCGCAGCGGCGCGAAATCGCTGCCGCCGCTGGAGCTTTCGTTGTTGTCGATGCCGTCCAGCGTAATGTTCCAGGCGCGGTCGCGCGCGCCGAACACCACCACGGCGCCGCCGGTGATGGATTGCGTATCGATCACGCCCGGCTGGAGGTCGATCAGACCCAGCGGATTGCGCCCGCGGGTGCCGACGATGGGCAGATCCTGAATGGTTTTCTGGCCGATCACGTTGCCGAGGTTGGACGAAGAAGAGGTCTCCACCGCTTCCGTGGATGAAGTTACTTCCACGGTATCTATCAGGGTGCCGACTTCGAGTTTCACGTTGATCGTCGACGGTTGGCCGATCACCACCTGGTTATCGTGCGAAATGAACTTACGGAAGCCCGCGGCCTCGACGTCCAATTCGTAGCTGCCCGACTGTACGGCTTCGAACGCATAACTGCCGGATTGCGTCGAGCGGGTTTCAAAGGTGGCTTGCGTGCCTTCGTTGATCAGCTTGACGGAAGCGTTGGGAATCACGGCGCCGGTCGCGTCCTGAATCGTGCCCGTGACACGGGAAGTGGTGCCCTGTGCCCAGGCGGACACGGCGCACAAAACCAAACAAAAGAGAATGGCCCCTGATTTACTCATGCGGAACAGTATAGCGGATGGCCTTTCGATGCGGGAAAAGGCAACACAGCGGTTTTGATTGCAGTGTCGTAGAATACGGTAAACTCATGACTCGCTTCCGGGGCACGCTCCTACCGCTCCTGGCGTGCTGCGCGGTCTTCGCCCAACCGCCTGCGCAGCAGCCGGCGACCGAGATGTCGCAGAAAGACGAGCCCGCCCTGTTCCGCGCGCGGGTGAATCTGGTTTCGGTGCCGGTAGTGGTGCGCGACCGTCAGGGCAAAGCCGTGGGCACTCTCAAGCAGGAGGATTTCCTGCTGTTCGACCGCGGCAAACCGCAGTACATCGCGCGCTTCAGCCTGGAGCGAGCGGGCACCCGGGTCATCAAACCGATTGTAGTCGAGGGCGCGGACGCTTCCCTGAAGGGGTTGGAGAAGCCCGTGGAGGTGGCCGATGGTTTTACGGCGCTGATTTTCGACGACGTGAACCTCAATATGGCGGACCTGATGCGGGCGCGCAACGCCGCCGTGCAATATCTCGACGAAACCGTGCCCGCCAGGAAGACCGAGCGGTTCGCCGTCTTCACCACCAGCGGTCAGACCCAGGTGGATTTCACCGACGACCGCGAAGCGCTCGACGCCGCTCTGTCCAAGCTGATGACGCACCCGTATTCGGGAACCGGCCAAAATACCTGCCCGCATCTGAACTACTACATGGCGGACCTGATCTTCAATAAGAACGATCCGCAGGCGCTCCAGGCGGCAACCGAGGACGTCATGGTCTGCCAGCAACTGACTCCGCAGCAGTACCAGACAGCGCAGTCCATCGCCCAAAGTGCGGCGTCCCAGGAGGTGCACCTCGGGGACGCGCAGACGCGGCTCGTATTGGGTGTCATCCGCGACCTGATCCGGCGGATGGCGGCGATGCCGGGGCGCC
Organism: Candidatus Solibacter sp.; assembly: GCA_037442245.1. Taxonomy (GTDB): domain Bacteria; phylum Acidobacteriota; class Terriglobia; order Bryobacterales; family Bryobacteraceae; genus Solibacter. The sequence continues at coordinate 1,773 of JBBIQR010000338.1, forward strand.
GCAGCATGGTGGTGGTTTCGCCGGGGTTCATCACGCTGGCCGAACACGCGCCGGAGAAGAGCGAGATCCTCGACCGCGCTATCCGCGCCAGCGTGCTGATCAATACACTGGATGCGCGCGGGCTGTACACCGTGAACACGGACGCCAGCCAGCCATCGCCCGCGGCTGCCGCGCTGATCGTCTTGCAGCGCATGGAACGGGAGAGCGCGTCGGCGCAATCGGACGTGCTGGCGGAACTGGCGGCGGGCACGGGGGCGAACTTCTTTCAGAACAATAACGACCTGAAGGAAGGATTCCAGCGGCTCTCGGCCGCGCCGGAATATTACTATCTGCTCGCGTTCTCCCCGCAGAACCTGAGGATGGACGGCAGCTTCCACGCGCTCAGGGTCACCTTGAAAAATGCGAAGGAACTGGGCGGCGTGTCGCTATCGGCGCGCAAGGGATACTACGCTCCCACTCACAACGAAAACGCCAAGGAGACGGAGCGCCGCGAGATCGAGGAAGCCCTGTTCAGCCGCGAGGAGATGACCGACATCCCGGTGGATATGCATACGCAGTTTTTCCGGACCGGGGCGGATGCGGCGAAGCTGGCGCTGCTCATCAAGCTGGATGTGAAGAAACTGAAGTTCCGCAAGGAAAACGACCGCAACAACGACGAAGTCGTGATCGTATGCGGCTTGTTCGATCGCAACGGGGTGTACGTGACCGGGGTCCAGAAGCGGATCGAGATGCGGCTGAAGGACGAGACGCTGGAACAGAGGCTGGACAACGGCATGATTGTGCGCAACACACTGGATGTGAAGCCGGGAGTCTATACCGTGCGGCTGGTAGTGCGCGACAGCGAAGGCGCGATGATGTCCGCGCACAACGGGGCCGTGGAGATTCCGTATTGAGAGGTGCACCGTGAGGTTCGACCGCTTGACGCAGTTTGCCGCGATGGTGTTGGCCGGAGCGGCGGCATGGGGGCAGACGCAGGCTCCGCCGACCGTGATCCGCACCGAGACCAAGCTGGTGCTGGTAGACGTGGTAGTGGCCAACAAGAAGGGCCAGTACGTCGACAACCTGGAACTGAAGGACTTTAAGGTATGGGAGGACAACAAGGAGCAGGCGCTCAAGACGTTCTCCTACGGCCCCGATCCGTCGTCGCCGGACAGCGGCAAGCGCTACATCGTCCTCTTCTTCGACAGCATGTCGCTGAGCGCCGCGGAACTGGCTCAGGCGCGGATCGCCGCACAGCGGTTCATCGAATCCAACGCGGGCCCGGACCGCGCGATGCTCGTGGCGAGCTTCTACGGCGCGCTGCAGATTGAGCAGAACTTCACCGACGATATCGGCAAGCTCAAAGCGTCGCTCGATAAGGTGCGGGCCAGCGCCATCGTGCGCGGTCCGGATATGGCCGTCATGGGCGGCATGAACCGGATGGGCGGCATGGACGATATCACCGGGCAGCGCATCGACCCGACCCAGGAGTTCGCCGCGCGCCAGATGCTGCAGGGGCTGCGCGGCATGGCCAAGAGCCTGGCCGATATACCGGGTCGCAAGAGCCTGGTGCTGTTCACCAGCGGCTTCCCGCTGAGTAACCTGCTGCGCGACGAGGCCACGGTGACCATCAGCTACTGCAACCGGGCCAACGTAGCGATATACCCGGTGGACGCGCGCGGCATTTCGGGCGGCATTCCCACCCGCGGCATGCGCGGCGCGCTGGAGTATCCAGGGGCGGCGCGCGTGCCGGGCATCGCGCTCGCGGCCTGGCCGGTGACCCGCATGGCCTCCCTGCTGCTGGAACCGCAGGCGCGCGGAGGAGGCACGGGCGGTGGCGGGACCTCGGGCGGTGGCGCCGGCGGCGGGACCGCGGGCGGAGGCGCCGGCGGTGGTGGAGGAGTCCGTGGCGGGGGCAGCGTCGGTGCCAGTCCGGGCGCCGGGGGAAGCCCCGCGGGAGGCGGACGCACTACCGGCATGCCGGGATCGGGCTCGGGCACGAACAATCCGAACGGCATGAACGGCGGGCGTAACGGCGGATACGATCCCAACAACCCCAACAACAACCAGTTCAACAATCCCAACAATCCGATGGGGCGGCCCGGCGGTCCCTTTGGCATGGCGATCCCCGGCAGCGTGATGGACCGCCAGCAGATTCTCTACATGCTGGCCGATGGAACGGGCGGCTTCGTCATCCTGAACACCAACGATTTCACCGGCGGTCTGGCGAAGATCGCGAAGGAACAGAATGCCTACTACATTCTTGGCTACACCCCGCCGGAGCACGTGGAGGGGAGCTGCCACACCCTGAGAGTGAAGGTGGATAAAGGCGGGATGAACGTGCGCGCGCGCGCCGGCTACTGCGACACCAAACCGAAGGATGTGTTGGCCGGGAATCCGATCGAGAAGACGCTGGAAAGCCGCGTCGCGGGCGCCTCCAACGGCACCATGGCGGCATCGATGACGGTGCCCTACTTCTACACAGGGGGGAACACCGCGCGGGTCGCCGTGACCCTGGAGATCCCGTCCGATAAGATCAAGTTCGAAAAAGTGAAGGGCAAGCAGCACGCCGAGGTGAACGTGCTGGGCCTCGCGTATTTGAAGGACGGCACGGTGGCGGCGCGGTTCAGCGACGTCGTCAAACTGAATTTCGATGGATCGAAGGAAGTGGAGGCGTTCCGCCAGACGCCGCTGCACTACGAAAACCAGTTCGATATCGCCAGCGGCAGCTACGTGTTCAAGGTGGTGTTCGATTCGGGCGGAGAAAATTTCGGCCGCATGGAGTCGCCCCTGACCATCAACCAGTACGACGCGAGCCAGTTCGCGCTCAGCGCCCTGGCGTTGTGCAAGAGCTTCGGACCGGCGTCGGCGGTGGACACGGGAATCGACGCCCTGCTGCTGGAAGGGCGCTCTCCGTTGATCGCGGGCAGCCTCAAGTTCACGCCCAGCGGGTATATCCGGTTCGCCAAGACCGACACCGTCGCCATGTACTTCGAGATCTACGATCCGGCGCTGACCGGCGAGAAACCGCCCAAGGTCACCGCGGAGATGCGGTTCCTGGACGGCAAGACCGGCAATCCGGTGAGCGCCAGCGGATCGGTGCCGCTCGATACCTTTATTCGTCCGGGCAGCGGGACGGTGCCGGCCGCGCTCAAAATACCGGTGTCGGCGCTGCCGCCGGGCTTGTACAAAGTAGAAGTGCGGGCGCTCGATTCGACCGGAACCTGGGCCGCGCGGACGGCGGATTTCGAAGTGATGCCGTAGGCCGTCAGGCCGCGGGTAGGGTGACGCAGAATATGCTGCCTTCCGGCGTGGAGCGGAGAAGCGTGAGCGCGCCTCCGTGCGCCTGCGCGATCCACCGCCCGATGGAGAGGCCGAGACCGGCGCCGCCGGTCAGCGAACTGGCGCAGCGCGAGCGGGCTTTATCGACGCGGTAGAAGCGCTCGAAGATGAGCGGCTGAGCTTCGATCGGGATACCGCATCCGGTGTCGCTGACGTGGATGCGGTAGCGGCTGTCCTCGCGTTGTAAATCGACCTGGATGGTTCCTCCGCCGGGCGTGTGCTGGATCGCGTTATCCAGCAGCAGCAGGAGAAGTTGACGGATCAGGTCCTCGTCGCCTTCGAAGGGGCTTTCAGGCAGGTAAACGTATCGCTATCACGACTGAAAGCAGGATACGAAATCGAAGCTAAACGGAG
>JBBIQR010000339.1:0-5374 GCA_037442245.1 Candidatus Solibacter sp.
CGGCGCCTCGGTGCCGCCGCCGTTCGGCGGACTGTACCGCCAGATCATGGTGTACACCGATCCCTACAAGCTGGAAGCGCACCAACTCAGCTTGATGGACGTGGTCCGGGCGATCAACGACGCCAATCTGATTCTGCCGGCGGGGGACGTCAAGATCGGGGCCAACGATTACTACGTGTACTCGAACAGCATGGTCAAGCAGGTGCAGGAGCTGAACCAGGTTCCGCTCAAGACCAAGGACCAGCGCTGGGTATCGGTGGCGGACGTGGGGGAGGCGAAGGACTCGGCGCAGATTCAGTACAACGTGGTGCGGGTGGACGGGCAGCGGTCGTCGTACATCCCGATCATGAAGCAGGGCGGGGACACGAACACGATCGAGGTTGTGAACGGAGTGCGCGAGCTGATCGGGCACCTGTTCGATATTCCGAACCAGTTGAAGACGGCGGTGGTGTTCGACCAATCGGTGTTCGTGAAGGAAGCGCTGAAGACAGTGCTGCACGAAGGGATCATGGGGCTGGTGCTGACGAGCCTGATGATCCTGATCTTCCTGGGGAGCATGCGGGCGACGGCGGCGGTGCTGCTCTCGATACCGCTTTCGGCGCTGGCGACGTTCGTGGTGCTTTCGATGCTGGGAAGCACGGTGAACACGATGATTCTGGGAGGGCTGGCGCTGGCGTTTTCGCGGGTGATCGACAACTCGGTGATTTCGCTGGAGAACATCTACCGGCACCTGGAAATGGGCGCGGCGCCGGCGGTGGCGGCGGAGCAGGGCAGGGCGGAAGTGAACCTGGCGGTGCTGGCGGTGAGCAAGTTCCTGTTCTCGGCGCTGGCGCTGGCGTTCGTGCTGTCGCTGTTGGCCTCGTTCGTGGTGGCGATGACGGTAATCCCGCTGTTCTGCTCGCGGTTTCTGAAGGGGGTCCATCACGCGGAGGGGCACGGAGACGCGGCGGCAAACCACTCGTGGGGCGGGCGGTTCAACGCGTGGTTCAACCGGGGCTTCGGGCACGTGCTGGACGCGTACGAGCGCTGGGTGCGGTGGGCGCTGAAGCGGCCGGGGCTGACGGTGGCGGCGCTGGCGGGGCTGTTTGTGGCGAGCCTGGGGATCTATCCGATTCTGGGGGTGGCGTTCTTCCCGCAGACGGACGCGGGGCAGTTCACGATCAATCTGAAAGTGCCGACGGGCACGCGCATCGAGGTGACGGAGCAATACGTAGCGAAGATCGAGGACCTGATCCGGAGCATGGTGGGGAAGCACGATCTGAAGATGATCGTTTCCAATATCGGGGTGGTGGACGATTTTTCGTCGCTGTACACGTCCAACGCGGGCGAGTACACGGCGACGATTCAGACGGCGCTCAACGAAGAGCACGACACCACGAGCCAGATTTACATGGAACGGCTGCGGCGCGAGATCGCGAACCGGTATCCGGACGTGCGGACGTTTTTCAGCAGCGGGTCGATGGTGGACGCGATTCTGAACACGGGCATGCCGGCGCCGATCGACATACAGGTCTCGAGCCGGGAACTGGAGCCGACGTATAACGCGGCGCAGTTGCTGGCGTCGCGCATCCGGCGGATACCGGGCATCGGCGAGGTGTACATTCCGCAGGACATGAATTACCCGGCGCTGCAAATCAACGTGGACCGGGTACACGCCGGGGAGATGGGGCTGGACCAGAAGGAGATCGTGGACAACGTGATCACGGCGTTGAACTCGAACACGATGATCGCGCCGAACTACTGGGTGGATTACAAGACGGGCAACGATTACTTTTTGACGGTACAGTACGCGGAGCACGGTCCTTCGGCGATCCACGACCTGGTGGATTTGAAGCAGATTCCGCTGCGCGGGCGGACGGCGGCGATGCGGGACCTGGTGTGCGGACCCGCGGCCGCGGCGGCAGCGGCGCCGGCGGGGCGAAGCGCGGAGAACAAGCCGGCGGCGGCGGCGTGGGGCTGCCGGGCGGACCTGCCGGCGAGCGCGGTGAAGGCGGCGGCGTGGACCGATCCGGTGCGGCCGGTGACGGTCCTGGACAACGTGGTGAAGGTGAACTTCCTGCAATCGCCGACGGAAGTGGACCACTACCAGATTCAGCGCATCGTGGACCTGTACGTGACGCCGCGGGGCGAGGATCTGGGCACGGTCACGTCGGCCATCGGCAAAGTGGTGGACGACGCGCAACTGCCATCCAACGTGCGGGTGAACCTGCGCGGGATGGTGCAGGGGATGAACGAATCGTTTTACAGTTTCGGGCTGGGCTTCGTGCTCTCGTTCATTCTGCTGTACCTGATTCTGATCGCGCAATTCCGGTCATTCGTGGATCCGTTCCTGATCATGCTGGCGATCCCGATGGGGTTCGTAGGGGTGCTGGTGATCCTGCCGCTGACGCACACGACGCTGAACGTGATGTCGCTGATGGGGGTGCTGATGCTGGTGGGGATCGCGGATTCGAACAGCATCCTGATCGTGGACTTCGCTCACAAACTGGAGGAACAGGGACTGCCGGTGGCGGACGCGGTGATCACGGCGTGCCGGGTGCGGCTGCGTCCGATCCTGATGACGTCGCTGGCGACGATTATCGGGATGATCCCGATGGCGATGAAGCTGGGGACGGGCGCGGAGCAATATACGCCGATGGCGCGGGCGATCATCGGCGGGCTGACGTCGTCGGTGCTGCTGACGGTGTTCATCGTACCGGCGGCATACCTGCTGGTGTACGGGCGCAGGCGGCGGGAAGCCGCGCCGGCTGAAACACGAGGCTGAAGAACTTATGGGTTGGACGAAACGAACGATCATAGTTGCGCTTGCCGCGGCGGCGGCGATGTACGGGCAGGCGCCGCCGGCGGTGAAGTTGAGCCTGCAGGACGCCGAAGCGGAGGCGTTGAAGAATCATCCGCAGGTGCTGGCGGCGCAGAACGCGGCGTCGGCGATGGGGCAGCAGGTGGTGCAGGAGAAGGCGCCGTACTATCCGGTGGTGGCGGGAGACGTGACGGGATCGGCGGCGAACCAGCAGGCGCGCATCGGCGCGGGGTTCCTGACGGACTCGCGGATATTCGACCGCTTCGGGCAGGGGATCAACATCAGCCAACTGATCACGGATTCGGGGCGCACATCGAACCTGGTGGCATCGGCGAAATTGCGGGCGGGCGCGGCGGAGCAGACGTATCAGGCGACGCGCTACGACGTGCTGCTGCGGGTGAACCAGGCATACTACAACGCGCTGCGCGCGCAGGCGACGATCAAGGTGGCGGAGGAGACGGTGGCGGCGCGGCAGTTGATCGCGGACCAGATCACGGCGCTGGCGGAGAACAAGCTGCGGTCGCAACTGGATGTGACGTTTGTGGACGTGAGCCTGTCGCAGGCGAAGCTGCTATTGATTCAGGCGCAGGACCAGCAGCAGGAGGCGTGGGCGCAGTTGACGCGGTCGATCGGGGCGCAGCAGAACGCGGCGTACGATCTGACGGAGCAGCCGCTGCCGGCGAGTCCGTCGCAATCGCCGGAGACGCTGGTGGCGCAGGCGTACGCGGCGCGTCCGGAACTGGCGGGGCTCAAGATGGCGCGGGACGCGGCGTACAAATTCGAGCGGGCGGAGCGGGACCTGTCGTATCCGACGGTGAGCCTGGTGGGGACGGGCGGATACATTCCGTACATCGACCAGATCACGCTGCCGCGATCGATACCGAACGAGTATGCGGGGGCGGCGGTGGACATCCACATTCCGCTGTTCAACGGGCACCTGTTCACGGCGCGGAAGGAGGAGGCGCACTTCCGGGCGATGGAGTCGGACCAGCGGATACGGGACGCGGAGGAAACGATCGCGCGCGATGTGCGGCTGGCGTGGGCGAGCGCGAGCACGGCGTATCAGCGGCTGGACGTATCGGCGCAGATGCTGCGGCAGGCGACTTTGGCGTTGAGCCTGGCGCAGGGGCGTTACGACCTGGGGTTGTCTTCGATTGTGGAGTTGACGCAGGCGCAGTTGAACCAGACGCAGGCGGAGATTGAGAATTTGAGCGCGAAGTACGATTATCAGAGCCAGTACGCGGCGTTGCAGTATACGTTGGGGGCGTTGCGGTAGGGGAGGTGTGGGCCGCACCACAGAGGCACAGAGGCGCGGAGGAAGACGCAGAGAAAACGCAGTAGGGGAGAATAGTGGGTAGGCCGGGAGGCCTACCCCACTGGGAAAAAGCCAGGCCGGGAGGCCTGCGGTACTATGGCGGTGTTCAAGGAGACGCAGGCGCTCAGGCAGCAGCACGTGCGGGTGATTCTGGCGTTTCCGCCGGCGGCGCTGTGGTTCATCACGCTGCGGCAGATCGTGTGGCACAAGCCGTGGGGATCGCCGCCGGTATCGAACGGCGGGCTGGTGTTTCTGAGCGTGCTGCTGCTGGCGGTGTACGTGCGGCTGATCACGGTGCGGATGGTGACGGAGGTGCGGGCGGGGGAGATCTACGTGGGGCTGCGCGGGCTGTGGAAGACGCGGCGCATCCGGATGGCGGATATAAAGAAGGTGGAGGTGGTGGCGTACGATCCGGCGGGCGATTTCGGGGGCTACGGAATTCGCTCGGGGCGGGGCGGGACGGCGTATATCGCATCGGGCAATCGCGGAGTGGAACTGGGGCTGGAAGGCGGAGGGAAGGTGCTGATCGGTTCGCAGGATGCGGCGCGGCTGGCGGGGAGCATCCGGGAGGGTCAGTCGAAGGAGGCGGTATGAGTCCGTCCAAGAGGGCGAAGTGGGACCTGGCGGTGGGTCTGTCGGGGGTGGTGTGGGTGGTGTTGACGCTGGCGCTGACGCTGAGCAGTCCGGCGATTCTGATCCTGCTGGCGCTCGTGGCGGGGTACGAGATGCTGGCGGGACACCGGGCGGCGTGAGGGCGGCGGGCGTCCGTTAGCGGACACTGGAGTCCGGAACCGCACGGCGGCGGGGAGGCTTGCCCCAATGGAATCCATCGGTTAAGTTGGAACGGCCGGTGCAGTACATGGGGCGATGCGAACCTTGATCGAAGATTTGCGGTGCGGGATGCGGATCCTGCGCGGGACCCCGGGGCTGACGTTGACGGCGATCTTCACGCTGGCGCTGGGGATCGCGGCGAACACGACGGTGTTCGGGTGGATCGACGAGGTGCTGCTGCACCCGATACCGGGGGTGGCGCGCGGGGGCGAACTGGCGTCGCTGGAGACGGTGTCGCCGGGCGGCGCGCTGGCGAACACTTCGTATCGCGACTATCGGGACTACCGCGACCAACTGCGGCAATTTTCGGGGCTGGCGGCTTCGCTCTCGAATGCGTTCACTATCGGGGACGAGCAGGATGCGCGGCTGATCTGGGGCGAGTACGTTTCGGCGAACTACTTTGCGGTGATGGGGGTGAAGGCGGAGCG
>JBBIQR010000340.1:0-5370 GCA_037442245.1 Candidatus Solibacter sp.
CGTCAACAAGCGCATCCCGATCGGCGAACAAACCCTCGAGTTGAGCGCCTCGGCCTTCGATTTCCTCAACCACGCCAACTGGAATTACCCGGACACGAACATCGGCCCGGCCAGCGCCCCCAATGTCAACGCCGGACGCATCATCGGCTCCAACGGCGGACGAGTCATCCAACTGGGCCTGGAGTGGACGTTCTGACGCGGCGCGACTGCATTCTCACGGGCGTCGCGTGTCTCGTTGCGGCCGCCGCGGCGTGGGCGCAGCCGCCGCTCGTCTCGATCCCCGCGTGGATCGAATCCGAGCAGGCAGGCGCCGCCACCGGATTCGCCGCCACCGTGAACGGCAAGCCCGCCCCGGTCCGCTCGAAACTCGGACCCGGCAGCGGCCAGATCATCCTCATCGCCATGGACGTGACCGGCGACCCCTCCCTGATCGATCCCGCGCGCGACGCGCTCATCGCCGAAATCTCCCGCCTCCCGCGCAACGAATGGGTCGGGCTGCTGCGCTCCCAGGACGGCCTGCACGTGATGGCCGATCCCGCGCCGGCGCGCGAAGCCGTGAACCAGGGAATCCGCGACCTCCCCGCCATGGGCAATCCCGGGCTGCTCGAAACCGTCGTCCCCGCCCTCTCGCTCGCCGACGCCATGCTGCGCAAAGCGCCGGTGCGCGTGGCCGTCGTCTATATCACCGACAGCAACATCTACAGCTACCGCGAGGACTACACCAATCCCGTCATCAATCAGAGCGATCCGCACGACCTGAGCCGCCGGTTTCCCGAATCCCTGATCGACGAGAAGTTCTCCAAACTCGTGGACGCCACCGCCGCGCTCGAAGCGCCTCTCTTCATCGTCCACCTGCACAATCGCGGCGACCGCCTCAACCGCGCCTACCAGAACGGCCTCGAGACGCTGGCCGGCGCCACCGGCGGACGCACCGAACTCTGCCGCTCCGTAGCCGAAATCCCGCAGGCCATCTCCGCCACCTTCGAGCGCATCTCCAGCGCCTGGCGGCTCACTCTCAGCCTGCCCCCCAAGGTCCACGGCCTCACGCAGGTCCGCCTGAACGCGCGCTCATCCGGCGACGAGGTGCGGCTCTCCTGGCGTACCCACGTCGAGGTCAAGGAACCCAAACCACGCCCAGCGAAGAACCCCTGAGCCGCCCGCCGCGCGTCAGGAGAAGCGCGTCCGCTTCCAGAGAATGATGCCGCTCACCACCAGGAAGCCGAGCGACGCGGCGCAAAGCACCGCCATCCACGAAAGGTTCATCGCAATCGGCGGACGCCCCGCGCCCAGCGCCAGCCATACGAAGGCCGCGATTGCGGCGAGCACCACCAGCGCTTCCCACCAATGGCGGCGCGGCTTCTCTGCCGAGAGCAGGTCCGCGCCTTCCACGATCGCGGCCACGCGCTCCGCGTTCATGCCGTAGCGGTCGCACTCGCGCCGCATCGCCGTCTTCCACGCCGCCTGCTCGCCGGCCGGCGCTTCGGCAAACGCGATGGCCGCCGCGCCCGCGATCATCGTCAGCGAGCCGGCCAGCACCAGCGTCCGCCCCGTCGGACTCAGTCCGGATAATTCGCCGAATACCAGCGCGCCCCAGGCCAATCCCCAGAGTTGATTCGTATTGGAAAGCGGGATGCCGCGGCCGATCCCGATGTACTTCGCCGCGTACTGCTGAAACAGATCGCCGATCACCCAGCAGAAGCCGCCGAGGAACAGCCAGAACAGCGACGGCCGAACGCGCGCGAGTTCGCCGCCCAGACCCGAGTATCCGCCGTGGAACAGCAGCGCCATCGCGAACGTCGTGCCCAGTTCGCCAAAAGTGAACACCGTGACGAAGGAGAGCGGGTTCATACCGCTGATGTAGGCCTTGCGGTAGGGAATGTACATCGTGCCCCACATCAACCCGGCGCCCAGGGCGGCCAGGATTCCCAGCACCGCCCGCTCGTGCCCCGCGTCGCTGTGTTGCGAAGTGGCGTAGGCCAGCACACAGGCGCCCACCACGATCGCCGCCGCTCCCGCCAGCACCTTGGCCCAATCTCGCGGCGCCGACCCGCGCAGCTCCTGGAACAGCAGCCAGCCCCAGAACAGGCCCACCAGCGAATTCGTGTTCCACAGCGGGAACGCGATCGAAAGACCCACGTTGCGGATGGCGAAGACCGTGAGCGTGTTGGCCACCGCCCACAACATCCCCGCCACAATCGCCCACGCGATCAGGTGCGGCTTTTCCTTCAGATCGAGCAGCACGTAGGAGGTGCCTTTCAACGCCATCGGCACCGTCCAGCGGGCGACGAACACACCCGCCACCATCCCCAGCGAAATCACGAAGGGAGAGAACCCCACCGTCACCAGCTTGGTGGGGGCTTCGGCCGCGCCCAGCCACGCCCCCGCGGCAAGCCCGCAGATCACGCCCAGCCGGTGCAGCGACATCCGCGCCTGAACCGGCGCCGCCGCGCTCACCGCATCACCGCCAGCAGCGTCATTCCAAAAATCAGTACCGCTACCGGCACCCAGAGTTGAACGTCGGTCAGCATGGCTCGTATCGTGGATGGTTTCAAGGTTCCGCCTCCTGGCGAATTTCCCTTACAGGTTGATTGCGCGCATTCCGCGCTCGTGGTAACGGTCTCCCGCGGTGACGCCGCGCCGGAACACGCCGTCGAGGCGGCGCAACTGCTCCTCGTCCAGACGCACGCTCGCCGCGCCGAGATTCTCTTCGAGGTAGCTCACCCGCTTCGTCCCCGGGATCGCGACGATGTCTTCGCCGCGGCTCAGCACCCATCCGAGCGCCAGTTGCGCCGGCGTGCACCCGGCTTCGCGCGCGATTCGTTCCACAGCATCGGCCAGCTCGAGATTGCGCGCGAAGTTCTCGCCCTGAAAGCGCGGATGGTTGCGCCGCCAATCGCCTTCGGGGATGTCCTCCGCCGCGCGGAAACGCCCGGTCAGGAAGCCCCGCCCCAGCGGGCTGTACGCGACGAACCCGATCCCGAGTTCGCGGCACACCCCGAGGATTTCCTCTTCCGGCTCGCGCGACCACAGCGAATACTCCGTCTGCAGCGCGGCGATCGGATGCACGCGCGCGGCCCGCCGGATGGTGGCGGGTGCGGCTTCCGACATCCCCAGGTACAGCACCTTGCCCTCGGCCACCAGCTCCGCCATGGCCCCGATCGTCTCCTCGATCGGAGTGTTCGGATCGACCCGATGCTGGTAGTAGAGATCGATGTGATCGAGCCCCATCCGCCGCAGGCTCGCCTCGCACGCCTGCCGCGCGTACTCCGGCCGCCCGTTCACGCCCGCGAATTCGCCGTTGGGTCCGCGCACGTTGGCGAACTTCGTCGCCAGAACCACGCTCTCCCGCCGGTCCCGGATCGCGCGCCCCACCAGTTCCTCGTTCCTGCCGGCCCCGTAGGCGTCCGCCGTATCGAGGAAGTTCACTCCCAGTTCGAGGGCGCGATGGATCGTGCGGATCGACTCGGCTTCCTCCGCCGGTCCGTAAAATTCCGACATCCCCATGCAGCCCAGCCCCAGCATCGAAACCGCGGGGCCGCGCGTCGAGAGTTTCCGCCGCTCCATGTTCGCTCCTCGTGAATCATAGCGCGTTCCCGCGCGCCGCCGCCTCCGGTTGCTTTCCCGCCCCGAATCCCGGAGACTGAATCTTTGACGCAAGCGCACCAGCCGGTCCCCGAAAAAATTCTTGCCGTGACGGAGTTGTCGAAATCCTACCGCGGAACCGTGGCGGTGGACCGCATCTCCTTCGAGGTCGGCCGCGGCGAGATCGTCGGATTGCTCGGTCCGAACGGCGCCGGCAAGACCACCACCATCAACATGATTCTCGGCGTCCTCGCCCCGGATTCGGGCGCCATCCGGATCGACGGCGTGGATCTGGCCGCGCACCGCTCGCGCGCCCTCGAGTACACCAATTTCACCGCCGTTTACGCGCCCCTGCCCGGCAACCTCACCGTCGCCCAGAACCTGCGCATCTTCGGTTTGATCTACGACGTGCCGGATCTCTCCGCCCGCATCGCCGCCGTCATCGAAGAGTTCGACCTCGCGCGCTTCCGCGATGTCCGCTGCGGCGCGCTTTCGAGCGGCGAGCAGACCCGCGTCAGCCTCGCCAAGGCGATGCTGAACCGTCCGCGCCTGCTACTGCTCGATGAGCCCACCGCGTCGATCGATCCCGCCGCTGCCCGCGACATCCGCGCCGGCATCCGCGAACTCACTACCCGCGACGGACGCGGCGTGCTCTGGACCTCTCACAACATGTACGAAGCCGAAGCCGTCTGCGACCGCGTCCTCTTCCTCTCCCACGGCCGGATCCTCCTCGCCGGACAGCCCAAAGCCCTCCTCCGCGAGCACGGCATGGCGACCCTCGAAGATCTCTTCATCGCCGTCGCGCGCGAACCACTCTCGCTCGAGGGCCCCGCGTCATGATGCGGACGCGGCGCATGGCGGCCATCGTGCTGCGCTACCTCTACCTCCTGCGCGGAAGCCCCACCCGCATGATGCCCCTGTTCGCCTGGGTGGCGATCGATATCGTCCTCTGGGGCTTCATCAGCCGCTACCTCAACAGCGTCTCCGCCGCCGGGTTCAACTTCATTCCCGCGCTGCTCGGCGCCGTCCTGCTCTGGGACTTCCTGGTGCGCATCATGCAAGGCGTCACCATGGCGTTCTTCGAGGACGTCTGGTCGCGCAACTTCCTGAACATCTTCGCCACCCCGCTGGCCATCTCCGAATACCTGGGCGGCCTGGTGATCACCAGCATCGCCACCAGCATCGTCGGGCTGGCCGTGATGCTGTTGCTCGCCGGCGGCGTCTTCGGGCTGTCGTTCTTCTCCTTCGGCGCCGCGCTCGCCGGATTCCTGCTCACCCTGTTCCTGTTCGGCATCGCGCTCGGAATCTTCGCGAGCGCGCTCGTCCTGCGCCTGGGACCCGCGGCCGAGTGGTTCATCTGGCCGATTCCGGCGCTCCTCTCTCCCTTCGCCGGCGTCTTCTATCCGGTGGCGACCCTGCCTCTCTGGATGCGCGCGGTCTCGCGCCTCCTGCCGCCTTCCTACGTCTTCGAGGGCGTTCGGCGCATCGTCGCCGGAGGCGCCGTCTCCGGCAGCAGCCTCGCCTGGGCCGCCGCACTGGCGGCGCTCGATCTCGTCCTCGCCTGCTGGTACTTCGCGCGCATCCACCGCCACGCCGTGCGCAGCGGACTCATCGCCCGCTACAGCGCCGAAAGCGTCGGCTGACATCCGGCCCAAGGCGCGCTACGGGCTGATAGTGTCCAGGGATCAGGGTGCACCCCACAATCCGTGTGCATCCGCGTCCATCCGTGGCTAAATCCAGATTCCGGCTTGTGAGAGTCTTGCTCCCTTGGAACGGTAACCGAGCGGG
>JBBIQR010000341.1:0-5301 GCA_037442245.1 Candidatus Solibacter sp.
AGTGCAAGCTGGCGCAGAGCGACTTCTGGGTGCCGCTGGAGCCGGGGAGCACGAAGGCAGTGGAGCGCAAGGGCGGAATCCTCAAGGCCTGAAAGAGGCGGCGGCCAGACGGTAGTGGAGTTGTGGCCGATCTCGCCCCGGCACGCTCCACCGTCGACGCCCCACCCGTGCGCCCCGGTTCGCGTTTCCCAGGGCGCCGCTGCGTGGTAGATTGTTGCAGGGAAAAACAAAAGCGATGCGGCGATGGGCTGGCGTGGTGATTTGCCTGGCGGCGGCGCCTGGGGCGTGGGCGGAGACGGGGCGCGCGGCGTGGCTGCGATACGCTCCCGTGGATGAGGCGGCGGGGAGGGTGCTGCCCGCGGTGGTGGCGGCGGGCGGAGATTCGCCGTTGCTCGCCAGCGCGCGCGAGGAGTTGATCCGCGGAGTGCGGGGCATGTTCGGGCGCACCCTGCGGGTCGAGAGCGGGCTGCCGAAGGAGAGCGCCATCCTGGTGGGGGCGATCGGCGAACTGCGCAAACTGGCCCCGCAACTCGCGCTGGATGCGGCGCTCGCTCCGGAGGGCTTCTGGCTGAAGACGGCGCGCGCGGGCGCGGTGCGATACCTGGTGATCGCCGGGGGAAGCGATCGCGGCGCGCTCTACGGCACGTTCGCGCTGCTGAGAAAGATCGCCGCCGGGGAGCCGGTGGCGGAGTTGGACGAGCAGCAGACGCCGTACGCACCGGTGCGATGGGTGAATCAGTGGGACAACCTGGACGGCTCGATCGAGCGCGGCTACGGCGGGCGCAGCGTGTTCTGGGAGAACGGGCACGCGCGCGCGGATCTCACGCAGGCGGGCGAGTACGCGCGGCTGCTGGCATCGGTCGGCATCAACGCGTGCTCGATCAACAACGTGAATGCCGACCGGAGGGTGATCTCGCCGGAGTATCTGCCGGAGGTCGCGCGGATCGCGGCGGTGATGCGTCCGTGGGGCGTGCGGGTGGTGGTGTCGGTGGATTTCGGCAGTCCACAGCCGCTGGGCAAGCTGGATACGTTCGACCCGCTGGACGCCAGGGTGATCGCGTGGTGGAAGGAGATGGCGGACCGTCTGTACGGGGCGGTGCCGGACTTGGGCGGAGTGGTGATCAAAGCGGATTCGGAGGGACGCGTCGGACCTTCGGCGTACCAGCGCACGCACGCAGACGCGGCCAACGTGGTGGCGCGGGCGCTCGCGCCGCACGGCGGGCTGGTGCTCTACCGCGGCTTCGTGTACGACCACCGCATGGACTGGCGGAATCTGAAACTGGACCGCGCGCGGGCGTCGGACGATAATTTCCGGCCGCTCGACGGGCAGTTCGACGATAACGTGGTGATTCAGATCAAGCACGGGCCGATCGACTTTCAGGTGCGCGAACCGGCGTCGCCGCTATTCGGCACGCTGGAGAAGACCAACGAGGCGGTCGAGTTGCAAATCACGCAGGAATATTTCGGACAGGCGCAGCACCTGGTGTATCTGGTCCCGTACTGGAAGGATGCGCTGGACTTCGACCTGCACGCCGCCTCGCAACCCACCCCGATGAAGGCGCTGGCCGCGGGAAAAGTGTTCCACCGGCCCAACGGCGGATTCGTGGGGGTCGCGAACGTGGGACGCGACGAGAATTGGGCGGGCAACCACCACTCGATGGCGAACTTGTACGGCTTCGGGCGGCTGGCCTGGAATCCGGATCTGAGCGCGCGGCAGATCATCGGCGAGTGGACGCGGCAGACGTTCGGCAGCGATCCGAAGGTGCTGGAGACGGTCAGCGCAATCAACCTGGCTTCGTGGCGCGCGTTCGAGGATTACACCGGGCCGCTGGGCTTGCAGACCCTCACCGACATCGTCGGGAATCATTACGGCGTGGCGGTGGAAGCGAGCGAGCGCAACGGGTGGGGGCAGTGGCATCGCGCCGACGACCAAGGCGCCGGGATGGACCGCACGGTGAAGACCGGCACGGGCTATGCTGGGCAGTATCGTCCGGCGGTGGCGAGCCTGTTCGAATCGGCCGCGAGTTGCCCCGACGATCTGGTGCTGTTTTTCCACCACCTGCCGTACACCCACCGGCTGCACGGCGGCAAGACCATAATCCAGTATCTGTACGACGCCCACTATGCCGGCGCCGAAGCGGTCGCGGGATGGGTGAGGCAGTGGCAGACGCTCCGGGGACGCGTGGACGACCGGCGCTACCGGGAGGTGCTCGCGCAACTGGAGTATCAGGCGGGGCAGGCGATCGTGTGGCGCGATGCGGTCAACGACTGGTTCCATCGCGCGAGCGGAATCGCCGATGCGCAAGGACGGGTCGGGCACCATCCGGGGCGCTACGAGGCGGAGGCGATGCAGCTCGAAGGCTACGCGGT
This sequence comes from Candidatus Solibacter sp., assembly GCA_037442245.1. Taxonomy (GTDB): domain Bacteria; phylum Acidobacteriota; class Terriglobia; order Bryobacterales; family Bryobacteraceae; genus Solibacter. Next base: position 2,371 of record JBBIQR010000341.1, read on the forward strand.
GCGCGATGTGACGCCGTGGGAGGGCGCTTCGGGCGGCAAGGGCGTGGCCTGCGCGGCGGCGCGCTGCGCGGCGAGTATGCGGTTCGAGGGCGCGGCGGGGTGGCACACGATCGGCGTCCAGTATTTCGATCAGATGAACGGCGTCTCGCGCTTCCGCCTGCTGGTGGGCGGGCAGACGATCGACGAATGGGCCGCGGACAAGACGGGCGTGCCGGCGCGGCGGATGGACAGCTCCGCGTCCACGCGCCGGATGATTGCGGGGGTGGCGCTGCGTCCGGGGGATGAGATCCGGATCGAAGGCGTGCCCGATGGCGGCGAGCCCGCGGGGCTGGACTACATCGAAATTCGCTGAGGGAGAATCGGATCATGAAGACGACTCGCCGTGGGTTTCTGGCCGCGCTGCCCGCTTGCGCGGCGCTTGCCGGAACGCGTCCGCTGAAGATCGGCTCGGTGGAACTGTTCGAGGTGCGCGGGCACCGTCCGGTACAACGCGGGGTGAATCAGCAGTATCAGGTGAACCCGCTCCACATCTACGACGAGCTGCGTCCGGCGCCGTACCGGGACGCGGCGAATCCGGTGGCGGCGAATGCCGCGGCGAGCGCGATCTACCTGCGGATTCGCACGGACGAAGCGGAGGGGCTGTACGGACCGATCGATAAGGAAGTCGCGATCGTGGTGGACGAGCAGTTGCGGCCCTTCCTCGAAGGGAAGGACGCGCTGGCGGGAGAAAAACTCTGGGACGAGTTGTACCGCTCCAACCGTCACGCGCGGCGCGGGTATTATCTGATGGCGATCAGCGCTGTGGACAACACGCTGTGGGATCTGCGCGGGCGCTACTTCAAGACGCCGGTGTACCGGCTGCTGGGCGGCCCTACGCGCGCGAGCGTGGAAGCGTACGCGAGTTGTCTGGGCTATTCGCTCGAGCCGGACAAGGCGCAGCGGCGCGCGGCGGAATTGCGCGCCGAGGGGTACCGGTATCAGAAATGGTTCCTCGCGTACGGACCGGGCGACGGTCCGGAAGGCATGCGCAAGAACGTGGACACGGTGCGGCTGCTGCGCGAGGCGGCCGGTGAAGACACGGAACTGATGTTCGACGTCTACAGCGGGTGGAACCTGCCCTACGCGCTCGAATGGGCGCACCAGGTGGAGAGGTACCGGCCGCGGTGGATCGAGGAGATGACGCAGGCGGAAAAGATCGATGCGTTCGCGGAATTGAAGCGGGGCACGACGATTCCGGTCGCGAGCGGCGAGCACATACAGGGGCGCTGGGAGGTCTACGATTACCTGAAGGCGGGCGCGCTGAGCGTGGTGCAGTGTGATCCGGAGTGGTGCGGGGGGATCAGCGAACTGGTGAAGATTTGCGCGCTGGCGTCGCTGTTCGACGTGCCGGTGATTCCGCACGGCCACAGCCTGCACGCGGCGCTGCACGTGATCGCGAGCCAATCGCCGGCGGTATGTCCGCTGCTCGAGAACCTGATTCTGAAGATGCAGTCGTACTACCACTTCGAGAAGCATCCTCCGGAGGTGAAGCAGGCGCATCTGGCGCTGCCCGATGGGCCGGGCTTCGACATCGAACTGGATGAGGCGAAGGTCGAGTCGCGGCTGCCGCTCAAGTGGAGTTAGCGCGCCGCGGCGCAGTGGTCGAAGAGAAGCTGCCACTCGGCGCGCTGGACTTCCAGGGCGATGCGCTCCTCCGCGGAGCCGTGCCGGACGCGCTCGCAGTAGTCGATGAAGGCGATGGGGTCCCAGCGGGCGCCGGAGGCGTAGCCCGATTCGGCGGCGCGGGCGCGCAGGGCAGGGAAGACGGCGTGCTCCCCCACGCGGCGGAACCAGTAGCCGGAGTTCCAAGGGTCCGGCTCCTGCCGGTGGACGATGGCGTGCCAGTAGCTGCCTTCGGCGGTGTGAATGTCCTGCGCGGTTTCGTGTGCCTCCTGCCAGCAGGAGAAATACACGTAGAGTCCGGCGCGCACGGAGGGGAGAAAGCGTCCGGCGCGGACGAGGTCGCGGGCTTCGGCGGACGAGCACGCGGCGCGGGAGAGGGGCATGAGGCGTTGCCCGGAGCCATCGAGCGCCAGGATGCGGGCGATTTCGGGACCGTACGAATCGGGCGCGAACATCACACCAGACTAATGTACGCCGCGGGCCGCGCGCTACCGTAAGCTGGGAGATGTGTACGGCGACGCGCTGGTGCTTTCGGCGGGCGGGTTCTGGGCGGCGTGGCAGGCGGGCGCGTGGAGCGTGTTGCGCGAGCGGTTCCGGCCCGGGCTGATCGTGGGCGCGTCGGCGGGCGCGTGGAACGGGTGGGCGATCGCGGGCGGCGCATCGCCGGAAGAACTCGCGCGGGACTGGCTGGATCCGCGGATGGCCGGGGTGATCCGATTCGGACTGCATCGCGCGGGATTTCTGCGGGGCGAGCCGCTGATGGAGGCCGCGCGCGAGTTGTTCGCGCGCTACCGTCCGGTGACGCCGTTCGCCTTGACGATGGTGGAGGTGCCGTCGCTGCGGCTATGCGTGGTGCGGGAGAGCGACGTCACGTGGCAGCACCTGGCGGCGGCGTGCGCGATTCCCCTGGGCTTTCCGCCGGTCGAGATCGGCGGGCGGCGCTACGTGGACGGCGGGTTGCGCGGCGCCTTGCCTTTGTGGGTGGCGGACAAGTTGGGCGCGCGCCGGGCGGTCGCATTGAACGTGCTGAACACGCCGGGATTCCGGCTGCTGCATCGGGCGATGCGCACGCCGCCGGGCGATCTGGAGGCGCGGGTGATCGAGCCTTCGCGGCGGCTGGGCGCGCTGCGCGGCGCGCTGGTGTGGAACGTAACTAATGTCGCGCGCTGGATCGAATTGGGCCGCTGCGACGCGAGTTCGATTACAATGTAAAACTATGGTGCGTCCTGAAAGACGCGTTGTTCTAGCAGGTGGAAGTCCTGTCCGGGT
>JBBIQR010000342.1:0-5282 GCA_037442245.1 Candidatus Solibacter sp.
AGCGACACGAGCACGCCGCCGATCACCGGGCCGACGATCGTCGCCACCTGCCAGAACGACGAGCCCCAGGCGACGGCGCGCTCGAACGCCTCGACCGGAACGATCTCTGGCAAGAGCGCGGACGACGCGGGCTGGCCGAGGCTCCGCGCGGTCGCGTGCGCGAAGAGGATCGCGTAGATCGGCCACACCGACCTCGCGCCCGAGCGCGCGTAGAGGAAGAGCGCGACGGACACGAGCGCGAAGACCGCGTTATCCAGAACCGCGGTCATCAGCGAGAGCGCGCTGAAGCGCAGCAGCAGGAAATAGATCCGCATGGAGTCGAACACGGGGTGGAAGTGGGAGCCGCGGTTGCCGTCGAAGTAGATGGTGCGGATGGGCAGTTCGCGCACGGCGCAGCCCAGGTGCTTGCAGGCGATCAGCATGTCGAGCTCGAACTCGTAGCCGGTGGAGGCGAGGCGCAGCAGGTGGGGAATCAACGGTGCGGGGATGCCGCGAAGACCGGTCTGGGTATCGCTCAGGCGCTGCCCGGTGAGAGCGCGCATGAGCGCGCTGGTGATGCGGTTGCCGGCGCGGCTGCGCCGGGGCACGGGACCGGCGAAGGCGCGGGCGCCCAGCAGCAGCGCGGCGGGTTCGGCTTCGATGCGCTCCGCGATGCGGACGATGTCGGCTGGGTCGTGCTGGCCATCGGCATCGGCGGTGACCACGCCGGGGGCGTCCGGGAAATGCACCAGCGCGTGGTTCATGGCGGTTTTGAGGGCGGCGCCCTTGCCCAGGTTCACCGCGTGATGCAGGACGCGCACGCGCCCATCGGCGGACCAGCGGTTGAAAATGGGGGCGAATCCGGGTCCGCTGCCGTCATCCACCACGATCACCGGGGACTCCGAGAGGCGGAGGACGCCTTCGACCACGCCGGGGAGCGCATCGCCCGGCCGGTATGCCGGAATCAGGACCGGGACCGCCATCAGGAATCAGGGTAGCGCAGGGGCGCCGCGCCGGGCCGCATCAGCCCAGCGCCTGGGCGAGGTCGGCGAGGATGTCGCTGGCGGCTTCGATGCCGACCGACAGCCGCACCAGGTTGTCGGCGATGCCCATGCGCTGCCGGTGCTTGGGCGAGAGATCGCGGTGCGAGCTCATCACCGGATAGAGCATCATGGAATGCACGTCGCCGAGCGAGGTGGCGCGCACGATCAACTGGAGCGCGTCCATGAAGCGGAAGACCTCTTCCCTGCCCCCGCCGCGGATTTCGAAGCTGACCATGGCGCCGCCCAAGCCTTCGGGAAACAGCCGCGCGACGGTGGCGGCGTCGGGATGGGCCGGGTCGCCCGGGAAATAGACGCGGGCCACGCGGGGGTGCCGGGCGAGCCATTGCGCCACCTGGGCGGCGTTGGCGCATTGCCGCTCCATGCGCAGCGGGAAGGTCTTGATGCCGCGCATCGCCAGGTAGCACTCGAAGGGGCCGAGCGCGGGACCGATGTTGCGTCCGACGGCGCGCAATGGGGCGGCGTGCGCGGAATCGGTCACGACCACGCCGCCCAACACATCGCCGTGTCCGGCGAGGTACTTGGTGAGGCTGTGGACGGTGAAGTGGGCGCCGAGGTCCAGGGGACGCGCGAGCAAGGGGGTGGCGAAGGTGTGGTCGACGACCAGCGCCGCGCCGGCGTCCCGTGCGCAGCGGGCGATGGTATCGAGGGGCGCGACGCGCAGCAGCGGGTTGGAGATGCTCTCGACGAAGACGCAGCCGGGACGCGCGCCGGCGACGGCCGCGCGCATGGCCTCCGGATCGCAGGCGTCGGCGAAGCGCACCTCGATGCCGAGCGGCGCGAGCACGTTCATGAGCAGGGTGATGGTCTGGCCGTAGAGCGCGCTGGCGGCCACGATGGATTTCGGACGATCGGTGAGCGCGGTGAGGATCGCGGCGTGGATGGCGGCCATCCCGGAGCCGCAGGCCAGCGCCGCGGCGCCGTTTTCGAGCGAGACGCAGAGTTCCTCGAGCGCGGCCGCGGATGGGTTATCGAAGCGCGCGTAGGAAAAGCCCGGCTCTTCGCCGCCGAAGATCTGGTCCAGGCGCGCCATCGAGTCGTAGAAATACGTCGTCGCGGTATGAATCGGGGTGGTGGACGGCGTGTGCGGCGCCGGCTTCTTGCGGTCGCCCGCGTGAACGGCTTTGGTGTGGATTTGCAAGCGGACTATTTCCTCTTCCAGCGCACGCCGGCCTTGGTATCTTCGAGCACGATGCCCTCATCGAGCAGTTGGTTGCGGATCTGATCGGCGAGCGCGAAATTCTTCGCCTTTTTCGCCGCGGCGCGCTCGGCGATGCGGGCGTCCACGTCGCTGTCGCTCAACTCACCGGCTTTGGCGGTGGGGGTCAGGACGTCGAAGATGGAGTCGAACTGTTTCAGGAACGCGATGGCCGCGGGAGCGTCACCGGAGTGGAACCCGCCGGCATCCATGGCGGTGTTGAGGTCGCGCACGAACTCGAAGACCGCGGCGAGGGCTTCGGCCGTGTTGAGGTCGTCGTCGAGCGCGTTGCGGAAGGCCTCGGCCGCCTGCGTGGTGCGGGCCGCGAGGGCATCGTTCGCGCCTTCGGGGAAGCCGCCGGTTTCCAGCCGCAGCTTGAAATTGCGCAGCCGTTCGATGGCGATGGCCGCGGCTTTCAGGCCATCCATGGTGAAATTGAGCTGCTTGCGGTAGGGGACGGAGATCAGCAGGTAGCGGATGGCCTCGGGAGCGAAGCCGCGCGCGACCAGGTCGCGGAGGGTGTGGAAGTTGCCGAGGGACTTCGACATCTTCTGGCCTTCGACGAGCAGGAATTCGGCGTGCAGCCAGAAACGCGCGAACGGTTTTCCGGTGAGCGCTTCGGATTGCGCGATTTCGTTTTCGTGATGCGGAAACACCAGGTCGATGCCGCCGGCGTGGATGTCCAGCGTTTCGCCGAGGTACTTGATCGCCATCACGGAGCACTCGATGTGCCAGCCGGGACGCCCGGGACCGATCTCCGTATCCCAGAACGGCTCGCCTTCCTTGGGGGCCTTCCAGAGGGCGAAGTCGCGGGCGTCGTTCTTCTCGTAGGAGTCCACGTCGACGCGGGCGCCGGCGAGGTTGCCGCTGAAATCGTTGTGCGAGAGCTTGCCGTAGCCCGCGAAGGTTCCGATGCGGTAGTAGACGCTGCCCTCGGTGGTGTAGGTGTGGCCCTTGGCGCCCAGATCCCCGATCGCCCGCACCATTTCGCCGATGTGTTCGGTGGCTTTGCTGAGCCGCTCGGGACGTTCGAGCCGCAGGGTGGTGCAGTCGTCGAGGAACGCCTGGGTGTAGGCCGCGGTGAATTCCGCGATGGACTGCTTTCGGGCGACGGCGTTGCGGATGATCTTATCGTCCACGTCGGTGATGTTCATGACGTGGTCGAGGGCGAATCCGTTGAGGCGCAGCACCTTGCGCAGCAGGTCCACGAACGCGAAGGTGCGGAAGTTGCCGATGTGCGCGAAGTCGTAGACGGTCGGCCCGCAGGTGTACATGCGGACGGTGTTGTCGCGCGCCGGAGCGAACTCTTCGGTCTGCTGGGTAAGCGTGTTGTGAAAGCGCAGAGGCATGATTGTCGGGGAACCTTCATCGTAACATTCCCCATTACAATAGACGCTTGTGGCCGCTACCCACACTGCCAGCCCCGCCGCGGGAGATCGCGTGAAGCCCGCCGCCTGGTGGCGCTGGGCGGTCGTGCTCCTGCCGGGCACGCTGCTCTACTTCTTCCCGGTGGCCGGACTCGACCGGGCGCAGGCGCACGTGTTCGGCGTGTTCGTAGCGACCATCATCGCGCTGGTGGCGCAGCCGGTGAAGATGGGGGTCAGCGTGGTGATGGCGATGACGCTGCTGGCCGTCACCGGCGCGCTGCCGCCGGGCAAGGCGCTGAGCGGATTCTCCAACGTGGTGGTGTGGCTGATCTTCACGGCGTTTCTGTTCTCCAAGGCGATCACCGCGACTGGTTTCGGGGCGCGCATCGGCTACCTGTTCATCCGGCGGTTCGGGCGGACGCCGCTGCGGCTGGGCTACTCGATTGCGGCGGCGGACCTGGTGCTGGCTCCGTTCATCCCGTCGGACACGGCGCGCGGCGGCGGCGTGATCTGCCCGATCACGCGCGGCGTGGCCGAAGCCTTCGGGGAAGAAGGCACTTCGGGCGGACGCATTGGCGGGTTCCTGATCCTGACCGCGTTCCACACCACCTACACGGCCAGCGCGATGTTCCTGACCAGTATGGCGGCTAATCCGCTGATCGCCGAGATGGCGCTGAAGGCCGGGCACGTGGAGTTGTCGTGGCTGCGGTGGCTGTCCGGTTCGATCCTGCCGGGCACGCTGGCGCTGATTGTCCTGCCGTGGCTGATCGCGCGGCTGATGCCGCCGGGGATCGCCGATACCGGTCCGGCGCGCGCCCACGCGGCGGCGCAACTGGCGCGCATGGGGGCGCTGAGCCGGCGCGAGCGATGGCTGGCGGCGATCCTGGGCGGGGTGATGTTCGGCTGGGTCACGTCTCCCTGGCACGGCATGAACAACACCTTCGTGGCGCTGATGGGGCTGTGCGCGATTCTGCTGGCCGGAGTGGTGAGTTGGGACGATCTGCTGGGCGAAGGCAAGGCGTGGGACGCGCTGATCTGGTTTGCGCCGTTAATCATGATGAGCGAAGTGCTGAACGAAAACGGCACGATCCGGGTGTTGAGCCGGCACTTGTTCGGCGCGCTTGCCGGGTGGCAGCCGGCGGCGGTTTTGCTGGTGCTGGCGGCCGCCTACTGCTACGTGCATTACGCCTTCGCCAGCATGACCGCCCACGTCACCGCGCTTTACCCGGCATTCCTGGCGGCGGCGCTGGCGGCGGGCGTGCCACCGGTGGCGGCGGCGCTGGCATTAGCGTATTTTTCCAATCTGGATGCGGCGATGACCCATTACGGGACCGGGTCCGCGCCGGTGTACTTCGGCGCCGGGTACGTCGGGCAGGGGGAATGGTGGCGGGTGGGATTCCTGATCTCGTTGGCGAACCTGGTCCTGTGGCTGGGCATCGGATCGTTATGGTGGAAGCTCATCGGTATCTGGTAGCGCTGCTGCTGATGGCGGGCGGCGCGCGGGGGGCGGATCTCGCGTATTGGGTCGAACCGTGTACCCGGGCGGAGACGGGGTGCCAGCCGGCGGACCCGGATTTAGCCGGGTGGGCGATGGAGGCGTGGCAAGCGGCGGGCGGCGGGAGCCTCACGCTGCGGCGCGCCGCGGAGATGGGCGGCGCCCGCATCCGCATCCACTGG
>JBBIQR010000343.1:0-5280 GCA_037442245.1 Candidatus Solibacter sp.
ATCTCCTCCAGCCAGACCCTCTTCGCCCAATTCATCCAGGAGACCAGTTCCGCCATCAACTCCGGCACGTTCCCGCTCTCCGGCGCCGCCTATCCGAATACCACTACTCTCGGCATGGTGCAGCATACCTGGATACTCTCGCCCGCCGTCGTCAACACCCTGCGCGTAGGCGTTACCCGCGGCGAGGCGCTCTACACCAATGAAGGCGTCAACGCCGGTCACATCCTGGGCACGCTCGGCGTCGCCAACACCCTCGACGACCGCGGCGTGTCCGCCGTCGGCCTCACCGGATACGCCGGCTTCGGCCGCGCCAACGGCAACCTGGGCAATATCGATAACAACTACCAGGCCGACGAGGGCGTCAACTGGGTGCGCGGCAACCATACCCTGCAGTTCGGCGGCAGCATCCGCTACCACCGCACCTGGCAGGAGAACGCCAACGCCAACGCCCTCGGCACCCTCGCCTTCCAGCCATTCTTTACCGCCCAGTTGGCCACCTCCGCCGCGGGCGCCCCCGGAGCCGTCCCCAACTCCGGCAATTCGTTCGCCGATTTCCTGCTCGGCATGCCCTTCAACGCCTCGCTCGCCGGCCTGCCCATGTTCCAGTACCGCTTCACCGAGTACACGCCCTACGTACAGGACACCTGGCGCATCACCCCCTCCCTCACTCTGAACCTCGGCCTCTCCTGGTACCTCTCCACCGTGCCCAATCCCACCGGCTCCGGCAGCCGCTATGTCCACAGCTTCAATCCGCAAACCGGCCTGCTGACCTATGCCGCGCTCAATCAGGTTTCCCCGTCGGTGATGTCGTTCGACGGCAATAACCTCACGCCCCGCCTGGGCATCGCCTGGCAGCCGCACTTCCTCAAGGACACCGTGATCCGCGCCGGCGCCGGCACCTACTACTACAACGCCGCGCTGTCCGAGGCCCAGTTCGCCATGGTGGCGCCGCCGTTTAATACCCCCCTGCAGCTCTTCAACGCCCAGCCCAATCCCACCTACCTGCTGGGCCAGAACGTCTTCCCCGTCTCTTCCTTCCCCGCGCTCTCCAACTCCACCGCCGCGTCCCTGCCCAACGGCTCTACCGCGTTCCTGCTCAACCCACCGGGACTCATCCCCTATGTGAACCAGTGGAACCTCTCCATCGAGCGCGCCTTCGGAGCCAACGACTCGATCGAGATCGACTACCTCGGCTCCTCCGCGCACCGCCTCCAGAACCGCTACGATCAGGACCAGTGCCGCCCCAACGCCGCCCTCTTCTGTAGCGCCTCCACCAAGCCCTACCCGCGTTACGCCGGATTGCTCACCGGCGATTTCAACGGCAACTCGTCCTACGAAGCCCTGTACGCGAAATACCACCACCGCGTCGGCGCCGGCCTGAATCTTCGCCTCGAATACTCCTTCGCCAAGGTCCTCACCGACGCCTTCGAGGGTCCTGCCGTGGCCACCAGCTCGCAGATCGCCGTCTGCCGCGCCTGCGACAAAGGCTTCGCCTCCTTCGATCAGCGCCACCGGCTCGTAGCCAGCGCCGTCTACGATCTCCCGGTCGGACATGGCCGCCGCTTCGGCGCCGCCATGCCGTCCGCGCTGAACGCCATCGCCGGCGGATGGAGCCTCACCACCATCGCCACCTTCTCTACCGGCGTGCCCATCTTCCTCAATTCGCCCAGCCAGACCGCCAGCATCTACGTCGCCCAGCGTCCCAACCAGCTCTGTGCCGGCGCCGACTCCTCCCTGTCCGGCAACCTCCGCGGCGACGGCCTGCGCTACTTCGATACGTCGTGCTTCGTCACGCCCGCGGCCGGCTACTTCGGCACCGCCGGGCGGGATCCTCTCCACGGCCCCGGACAGAACGATTGGGACCTCGGCCTGGAGAAGGATTTCCGCCTGCCGCTCTCCGAGCACAGCCACCTGCAATTCCGCGGCGAGTTCTTCAACGCCTTCAACCACGCCCAGTTCAATAATCCCAACGCCGGCACCGGCGCCGCGAATTTCGGCTTCGTCTCCGGCACAGCCGCCCCCCGTCTGGTTCAGGTAGTCTTGAAATTGGTTTGGTAGGACACTCTATGCCCATCTCCCGGCGACACCTTCTCGAACTCACCACCCTTGCCGCCTTGCCCACGCCCGCCGCGGACCGCCCGCCCAACGTTATCCTGCTCCTCGGAGACGATCACCGCGCCGACGCCCTCGGCTGCCGCGGCAACCCCGTGGTCAAAACCCCCGAGCTCGATCGTCTCGCCGCCGAAGGCGTGCTCTTCGAGAACCACTTCGCCACCACCCCCATCTGCTGCACCAGCCGCGCCAGCATCATGCTCGGCGAATACGCCGGCTCCCACAAGATCGACGATTTCGCCACCCCGCTCACCTCCAGCCAGGTCTCCCGCGCCTACTGGACCCAGTTGAGCAAAGCCGGCTACCACACCGGCTTCATCGGAAAGTTCGGCGTCGGCAACAAAATGCCCGAGTCGTCCTTCGACGTCTGGAACGGCTTCCCCGGCCAGGGCCGTTACTTCCCCCAAGGCCCCAACGGCCCCCACCTCAACCACATCATGCGCGACCAGGCCCTCGAGTTCATCCGCGGCGCCCCCAAAGGCAATCCCTTCTGCCTTTCCGTGAGCTTCAAGGCGCCCCACGTCCAGGATGAGGACCCGCGCCAGTACCTCCCCTCCGCCGATACCGAAGCCCGTTACGCCGGTGTCGCCGTCCCGCCGCCGCGCGGCGCCGGCGGAAACGATATCAACCGTTTCCCCATCGCCTTCCACCGCTCCGAAAACCGCCGCCGCTGGGGCGTCCGCTTCGCCACCGAGCAGCTCTACCAGGCTTCGATGAAAGGCTACTACCGCCTCATCACCGGTATCGACGACGTCATCGGCTCCCTCCGCGCCACCCTCCGCGACCTCTCGCTCGACGCCAATACCGTCATCGTATATTCCGCCGATCACGGCATCTTCAACGGCGAACATGGCTTTGCCGGAAAATGGTTCGGCCACGAGGAATCCGTCCGCATCCCCCTGCTCGTCTACGATCCCCGCCTGCCCGCCGCCGCCCGCGGCCAACGCTGCCGCGCCACCACCCTGAACATCGACCTGCATCCCACCTTGCTGGACCTGGCCGGCGTGAGCGCGCAGTCCCACCCCCAGGGACGCAGCGTCGCACCCTACCTGCGGGACTCCGGCGCTCCCGGACGCGCCCTGCATTTCTTCGAACACCGCTTCCCTTACAGCGGATGGATCCCTTCGAGCGAGGGCATCCGTACCCGCCGCTGGAAATACATCCGTTACACCGACGCCGCCGCGCCCTACGAGGAACTCTACGACCTTCGCGCCAATCCCTCCGAGACCACCAACCTGATCTCGAGCTCCGATCACCTCCCCGTCCGCGCCGCGCTCGCCCGCTACTGCGACCGCTGGAAGCAGGCTCTCTCCGCATGGAATCCCGCCACGCCCTGGAACGATCCCATCGGCGAAACCGACCTGCGGCGCGACGGCCTTACCTGATCGAGCGGTCCTCGGGAAACAGCCGGTCCACATTCCGCGGGCCGACGAACGTGTGATGGGCGTACACCGCGTCCGGCACCGGCCGGTGCTGCGCCAGGTGGATCGCCATCCGCATCAACTCCGTCCCGTAGCGTTCCGGGTGATAGGCCACCGAGCCGATCAGCGGCGAGCCCGGCTTGCGCATCTCGGCCCGCGCCGCCAGCGTCGCGTTCTGTCCCGCCGCGGCGCACTCGCCCGCGCGCTTGGCCTGACGGAAAGCCGCGATCGCGCCCAGCGCGCCGGGATCGTTTATCGCCGCCACCAGGCACTTGCCCGCCGGCGCCGTGTGCAGCCACTCCTTCACCACCCTGCGCGAGTGCGCGAAATCGTTGTGCCCGTCGAGCCGCACCACCTGCCCGTCCCGGATCCCGGGAATGACGTCGCGGATGCCGTCCAGCGCCGCCGTCATCCGCATCCGCGGCAGAGCGCCGGCCTCGGGCAACTCGATCAGCACCACCCGCTCCACCTTCGATCTCCAATACCGCCGCGCGTATCGGCCCAGAGCCACCCCCGCCGTCCATCCCGCGCCGTAGTTGTTGGCCCCGTAGAACGGCGCGCCCGGCAGCGGCATCTCCACCGCGATCAACGGGACCCCCGCCTGCCGCAGCCGCCCCGCGATCGCTCCCGCGATCGGCTCGATGGTCGTGAACACAATCGCCACATCCACCCGCCCGCGCACCATGGCGTCGATATTGCGTAGCGCGGTACCGCGGTTGAAGCGGTTGTCGAATACCGCCAGTTCCACGTCGTGCAGCTCCGCGGCGCGCCTGAGGTGGGCCGTGATCTGAGCCGGGAACTCCGCCCGCTCATTCTGCGAGCAGTATCCCACCCGCAGCTTCCGCCGCGGCGTCAGGCTCGTCAGCGAACGGAACCCCGCCGGCTTCACCCGATCCACCAGTCCCGCCGCCGCCAGGCTCTGCAACAGCCGCGATGCTGTGGCCTTGTGCAGCCCCGTCCGGTCCACCACGTCGCGCACCCGCAGCACCGCCCCTTCCGCGCCGAACGCACGCAGGATGTCCGCCGCGCGAAGGATCGGCTCTATCAGGCGGCGCCCCGGCATATCGCGCCCATTGTAGCCCGCCCGCTGCCCCCGGCAACCCCGCTTTGTGCAGTAAAATCGGCAATCAGGCTCTGGGACCGATACGTGCGCACCAGGGAGGAGGGATATGCGGATCTTCGCTGGACTACTGGCTCTGGCGGTGGTGGGTGTCCCGCTCACCCTGGCGGTCCTGTGACCCCGTCCTTCCAAAACCCGATCACCCGCCGCATCGCCGCTTTCCTCGACTCCGTCGGCGTGCCCGTCCACGCCGCCGCCGTGCCCCCCCGCACCTTCCTCCCCGGACTCCACATCCACCTCGGCGCCCTCCTCGTCGAGGAATCCCGCCTCCTCTATCCCGGCGACCTGCTCCACGAAGCCGGCCACATCGCCGTCATGGACCCCGCCCGCCGCGCCTCCCTCTCCGGCGACGCCGGCGCCGAAGGAGGCGAGGAAATGGCCGCCATCGCCTGGTCCTACGCCGCCGCCCTCCACATCGGTCTTCCCCCCGAAATCGTCTTCCATGAGGATGGCTACAAAGGCGGCGCCGCCGGCATCGTCGAAAACTTTTCCCAGGGCCGCCCCATCGGCCTCCCCTACCTGAAATGGATCGGTCTCGCCGGCGACGACTACCCCAACATGCGCCGCTGGCTCCGCTAGTGTGATGACCGTGTGGTTTCTTCCGTTTCATCGGCGACCGCTCCCTCA
>JBBIQR010000344.1:0-5276 GCA_037442245.1 Candidatus Solibacter sp.
AATTGGGAGAGGACGATGCGGCGCTCGAGCTCGCGGGCGCGCGCTTCGCCGGGGAGTTCGATGGCGGCGCCGCGCGTCCAGAAGTCCGGGAAGAGCGGCGTGCGCGCGGGCGGGGCGGCGCCCTGCCAGAAGGTGAGGGTGAACTCGAACTCGTCCGCCTCGGGGGTGAGGGTGAAGCGGTGCGGGGCTTCGCGGCGCCACGCGGCGGGAGCGCTCCACTGTATGGCGGCGCGATAGGCGGTGGCGTCGAGGGTGCGGGCCAACTCGACGCGCCGCGCGGTGCGGGCGGCTTCTTCGGTGCGATGGCGGTCCGGGTGGCTCCAATCGGCGGCGTTCATCGCGCCGGTGGCGTAGGGGAACTCGAGCACGATGGGGACGCGGCCGCGGAGCTTCACCGCGATGCCGTCGGCCGCGGGGTGGCACGCGGTCTCGACGGCGATGACGCGGTCCTTCCAGGCGAACTCGCTGCGCAGGGCGCCGGTCCACAGGTCGAGGGTTTGGGAGCGGAAGCGGACGTCCTCGGGGCGTTCGATGGCGAAGCCGGCGCGTCCCAGGTGCAGGCGGTGGGGGTTTTCACGGAGCCAGTTGAACAGGGCGGACTGCCCGCGCGAATCGGTGGGGTAGCCGACGGGGCGGCCGAAGGTATCGAACTCTTCCAGGCGCAGCTCGCCGGGCGGGCGGCCGGGCGCGGTGTGCCATCCCCACTGCGATTGGGTGCAGAGGGGCAGGGCGTTTTCGTAAGGCGAGGGGAAGGTCTGGAGGCCGGTGGGGTCGGCGGTGAAAGCGAACTCGCCGTTGCCGACGGAGAGGGGCGAACGCGGGTCGATGCCGTGGAGCACGGGGTTGTGGCGCACGACCACGCCGCGCCGGGCGATGGGGGCGGCCGGCTGCGCGGACACGGACGCCGGGAGGGCGGCCAGGAAGCCGCGCCGGGAGAGCTGCATGAGATCAAGGATAGCTTCCGGCGCGGCGCGGATTGCGGTCAGTCGCCGAGGATCTGGGCGAGGTGGTGATTCATGTGGCCCAGGTAATCCTCGGCCGCCTTGGCCAGGGTCACGGCGGGCTGGCCGCCGATGGAAATTTCGTTGGACTGCGCGGCTTCGGGCAGGTGGCGGAGCACGTGGAGCAGATGGCGGTTGAAGAGCAGCCAGAGGTTGACCAGGTCGGGCCAGGACTGGGTGGCGTAGTCCTGGGCGGCGACCCATTCGTTCTGCGAATAGGCGGGGTAATCCAGGCGGCGTACGAGCTGGCCGCGGACAAACCGCTGGTGATTATTGGAGACGCTATCGATCAGGTGGCCGAGGATTTCCTTCTTCGACCATGCGCCGGCACGCGGCTTGCGCTCCGCGTCGGCATCGCTGATATCGACCAGGCGCCTGGGTACGCGCGCCAGGATGGCTGCATATTCGGTGAGGAGTTTGGTCATTTGAGAAGCACTTTGGCGGTGGCGGTGTTGCCCGCCGAATCGGCGACCCGGACCACCAGCAGGTGCTCGCCGGGAGCGAGAGCGGTCAGGTCCAGGGTGAACTTTTCGCGCAGCGAATCGATGACGCCGTCGGCGGCTTCGACCGGGACCCAGCCGTTGGCGTCGAGCGAGTATTCGCAGCGGCGCAGCGCGCTGGCGCCATCGGCGGCTTCCCACTCGACGTGCGCCGTGGCGCCGGTGCGGTGCGAAGCCCCCATGGTCACGGCGGGCGGCGTGTTATCGACGATCACGGGCGAGCTGACCAGCGTGGCGTCGCGCGCGTAGGCGGGCGGATTGGCCTCGCGGTCGCTGGCGATGACGCGGAAGAAGTATTTGCCGTCGGCGAAGACATCGGCGTCGAAGGTGATCGAGTTTTCGTGCAGGTTGGAGCGCAGCAGCTTCCACTGGGTTTCGTCCTCGCCGCGGAAGTAGAGGTTGTAGACCAGGCGGTCGTTATCGGGGTCGTCGGCGACCCAGACGATGGTGATCTGCTGGGTGGCGGCGCGGTTCAGGGTCTGGGTGGTGGTGCCGGCGGTAGAGGCGTCGCTATCGGTGACGGTGACGCTGTAGGAGGCGGTGGCGGCGGAGGCGGCCTTGGCCTGGAGGGAGGGGGCGGCCTGCGTGGTCACGTTGATGCTGCGGACCACGGGCGGGGAGTTCTGCGGCAGGTAGGCGAGGGTCACGCTGTCGAGCGAAGGAGTCGCGCCGCCCGCGCCGGTGAGATCGGCCTTCCACTGGATGTAGCGCGCGTTGGGGCTGGCGATGGGGCTGCCGGAGGCGGCGGTGAGGGGCTCGCTCCAATCGCTCCACGTGCGGTCCGGCTTGGCGGAGTTGCCGCTGCGGGTGCGGAAGCGGAGGGCTGCGCCGGAGGGCGTATCGGAGCGCCACATCAGGCTGCCCCAACGGGAGGCGGTGCCGGAATCGTGCACCGGGGCTTCGTAGGAGCCGGCCGCGCCGGGCCCTTCGCCCAGACGGTAGATGCGGCCCTGATTGCCGGTGGCGGCGAGGACGGAATGCTCGCCGGCGAGCAGGCGGACGGTTTCGCCTTCGCTGGTCTGGGTGACGAGCGTGACGCGGCGGTCCGGGGTGAGGCCGTAGATGCGGCCGTCCTCGTCGGTGGAGAACAGGATCTGCTTTTCGAGCGCGAGCACGTCGTAGATGTTTTCGTCCTTGGAACTCCAGAGGGTTTCGACGGTGTTATCGGGGTTGATGCGGTAGAGGGCGCTCTTATCGATGCCGGTGGTATCGGTGACGGAGGCGAAGGGGGTGGCCGCGGGTTGGGCGGCGGCGGGCAGGGGCGAGGCCTGCTGCTTGCCGGGATCGGGCGGTTTGATTTCGGCGGCCTGCGCCTCGACCGTGATGGAGGTGACGGAGGAGGTGACGGACGTGCCTCCGGCTCCGGCGCCCTGGGCGGCCTGCGCCGCGCTCTGCGCGCGCCTGGCCACGCTGCCGCCGAGCGCCGCGGCGTACACCGTGCCATCGGTCATGGGCACGATGGCGCGGATTTCGGGCAGCGATGAATCGTAGAGCACGAAGGCCTTGTCTTTGGCGGTGATGCGGTAGAGGATGCCGTTCGGCTCGGTGCCGGCGAGCAGGCGGTTCTGGGGATCGACCGCGAGTCCGGTGACGTGGGCCTGACCGGTCTGATACCAAAGCTCGCCCTTACCGGCGGCGGTGACGCGGAAGACCTTGCCCTGATCCCCGGTGCCCACGTAGAGCACGCCATCGGGACCGGCGACGAGCGACCAGATGTAGCGCGCTTTGGGGTCGAAGTACTCGGCGGCCTTGCCGCCGGCGATGCGGTAGACCTTGCCGTCCGGCGAGGTGCCGGCGTAGACCGCGCCGGAGCGGTCGGCGGCGATGGCGAAGACCTCGGGTTCGGGCGCGGTCCAGACGAGCGTGGTCTGGCCGCCGGAGACGCGGTAGACGCGGCCGCGGTGTCCGGTGGCTGCGTAAAGCGCGCCATCGGCGGTTTCGGCGGCGCTCCAGATCACCGGCTGATCGCTGCTGAAGACGGTGTCCACCTTGGGCGCGAGCGAGAGGCGTCCTTCCCGGCTGAGCGAGATGCCGGTGAAGCGTCCCTTGATGAAATCGTTGTAGGAGCTCATCTCCCACGTGGCGGTGCCGCTCGGCAGGGCCGCGGGGGCGAACGCGGCACACGCGGCGGCGGCGTAGAGAAGGGTGCGGGAGAAGGTCATTCTTTCACTTCCACCTGGATGGTCTTATTGCCGGTGACCGCCATGTTGCCGGCGTCGAGTTCGATCTGCGCGATTTTGGAATTCCGCGTCTGCGCGATTCCGGCGGTGGCGGATTGCGAGGAGGCCAGGATCATGGCGACGGACGCCGGAGGGTCGGGCAGGTCCGCGCCTTCGAGCTGAAACGCCGGGTCGGCGCGCCAGACCCGCACGTAGAGTTTGGTATTCGGGTGCAGCTCATTCACCACGTCGAGCAGTTGCGCGGGGGTGCGCATGGGAGCGGTGAGCACCTGGCGGAAGTCCGCGAGATTGGCGGTGGCGGCGTCGCTCACCGTGAAGTAGAGCGGGCCGGGCTGCGCGCCGATGGGGACCTGGTACTCCACCTGGCGGACGGTCTCCGCGCCGTTATCGCCGGTGAGCGAGACCTGAAGCCGCACGGTTTCGCCGGGTTTGACTTCGCGGCGCGCGGCGGTGACGCCGTCGATGGAGAGCTGCTTCTTCGTATCGTAGGCTTCCAGGTTGACGGTGACCCGTTTGAGGTGGAGCGAATCGAAGCCGCCCTGCATGACGAAAGCGAGCGGCATGGCGGCGGAGATGGATGCCTGCATGGCGCTGCCGTTATCGGCGGCGAGCAGGTTGTTGAGCTTCACGGGGGCGGCGCCGTCGAACTGGGCTTCGCCGGTCATGCGCACGCTCGAAGCGCCCACGGTGCGCTCGGTCTCGTCGATGGTGCTGAAGACGGCCATCTGCAGCAGCAGGGGGGTGAGCAGGGGATCGTTGACCATGCCCGCCTGGTAGGTATCGACGAGTTTGCCGCCGCTGACGACCCGGATGGTGAGCGGCACGAGGGTGGGGAGTTTGCCGAGTTCCCCGGCGACGGCGGTGTTGCGGTCCTGGGAGATGGTGCCCATCCATTCGCGGGCGGTGGAGAGTTTGAAGCTGGTATTGGTATTGGCGAGCAGGGTGAGGACTTCGGAGCGGGCGAAGGGCAGGGCGGTGGAGCCGAGGTCGAGGAAGCGGTGGCCGAAGGCGTAGACGCGGCTGCCGTCGATGAACGTGAGGGTGCCATCGGCGCCGACCGACATATCGCCGGACATGAGTTGGACGCTGATCATGGAGCCGGGCTTGAGGTCGGCGGGATTGCCCATGGCGGCGCCGGGATTTCCACCGGCGGTGACGCCCTGTCGCGGTTCGAGTCCGAGGGCCCGGAGTTGCGGAGCGAAGGCTTCGAGCGTGGCGCGGCTGAAGCCGCCGAAGGAGACGGGTGTGGCGATTTCCTGCATGCGGGCGTCGCCGGAGAAGAGGGAGGCGGGGCGCGAGAAGCCGCGGGTGAAATCGCCGTCGAAGAGGGCGGCGCGCTGTCCCGCGGGGGAGGGGGTGGAGGGGGCGGGACGCGGCGCGGCGGAGGGGCGGGTCATGGCCTCGATGGGGCGGATGCCGGCGATGGGGTCCTTGGCGAACGGGAAGGCCATGGCGACGGCGCCCGCGAGTTTCCCGTCGATGTAGACCGGGCTGCCGCTCATGCCCTGGAGGACGCCGGTGTGGGCGAGGGGACCGCCGGAGAGGCGACCGAGGATGATGGATTCCTTGGGACCGGCGTTATCGAGGACGCCGAG
>JBBIQR010000345.1:0-5273 GCA_037442245.1 Candidatus Solibacter sp.
GGCGTCGATCCCGGCGCACTCGCCTTCGGCTTCCAGGCGCTCACCGCCGGAACCGCCTGGGAAGGCGTCGCGGTCGATATCGAAACCGTTCCCCGCCGCCACCGCTGCCCGTCCTGCGCCACCGAGTTCCGCGTCATCGACTACGCCTGCGCCTGCCCCGCCTGCGGCGCCCCCCGCACCACTTGCATCGCCGGCGACGAACTGGAACTTGCCTACATCGAATTGGAGGAACCGTGAACCGCGTAGAAGTCGAGAAGAAAGTCCTCAGTGAGAACGACCGCATCGCCGCCGCCCTGCGCCGCCGCTTCCAGGAACACGGCGTCCTCTGTCTCAACCTCATCAGTTCCCCCGGCGCGGGCAAAACCTCGCTCCTCGAACGCACCCTCGAGGGCTTCCCCGCCGGCGAACGCGTCGCCGTCCTCACCGGCGACATCCAGACCGATAACGACGCCGCCCGCCTGGCCCGCGCCGGCTTCCCCGTCAAACAGATCACCACCGGCGGCGCCTGCCACCTCGACGCCCGCATGATCGAGCGCGCGCTCGAAGACTGGCGTCTCGAAGACCTCGACCTGCTCCTGATCGAGAACGTCGGCAACCTCGTCTGCCCGGCGAGCTACGACCTCGGCGAGGAAGCCAAGATCGTCGTGCTCAGCGCCGCCGAGGGCGAGGACAAGCCCCTCAAGTACCCCTCCATCTTCTTCAAGTCCGTACTCCTCGTCCTCAACAAGATCGATCTCCTCCCCTACGTGCCCTTCGATATCGCGCGCGCCCGCGAAAACGCCCGCCGCGTCCATCCCGGCATGGAAATCATCGAGGTCTCCTGCACCACCGGCGAGGGCCTCGACCAATGGCGCGCATGGCTCCGGCGCTGCGGCCGGCCCGCCCCCTACACCAGCCAGTGACCATCCGGAAACGCGTCCACATCTCCGGCATCGTCCAGGGCATCGGCTTCCGCCCCTTCCTCTATCGCCTCGCCCGACGCCACAACCTCACCGGCTTCGTGCGCAACACCAGCCAGGGCGTGCTCGCCGAAGTCGAGGGCGATCCCGGCGCCATCGACTGCTTCCTCGCCGCCATCGACGCCGGGCATCCGCCCTCCGCCCTCATCCACGAGACCCGCGCCGTCTCCATCGAACCCACCGGCGGCAACGCCTTCACCATCGCGGAAAGCGCCCCTGCGCCCGACCCCTTCGTCCTCGTCTCCCCCGACCTCGCCACCTGCGAGGAGTGCCGCCGCGATTTCTCTCTCCCCTCCAACCGCCGCGCCGCCTACCCCTTCACCAACTGCACCAATTGCGGCCCGCGCTATAGCATCATCCGCGATATCCCCTACGACCGGCCGGCCACCACCATGCAGCCCTTTCGCATGTGCCCCGCCTGCCAAAACGAGTACGACGATCCCGCCGACCGCCGCTTCCACGCCCAACCCAACGCCTGCTCCGTCTGCGGACCCGCGCTCTGGCTCGAAGTCCCCGGCGCCGCGCCCGTCCACGGCAATCGCGCTTCCCTCGCCGAAGCCCGCCGCCTGCTTGCCTCCGGCGCCGTCCTCGCACTCCGCGGACTCGGCGGCTTCCAACTCGCCTGCGACGCCGGAAACGCCGCCGCCGTCGCTCGCCTGCGCCAGAGCAAACGCCGCAGCGCCAAGCCGTTCGCCCTCATGGCGCGCGATGTCGCCGCGATCGAACGGTTCTGCGCCGTCTCCTCCGCCGCCCGCGGCGCGCTCGAAAGCGCCGCGTGCCCCATCGTGATCCTGCCGCGCCTCGCCGCCGCCGAGGGCATCGCACCCGAGGTCGCGCCCGGCAACTCCACCCTCGGGGTCATGCTCCCCTACACGCCCCTCCATCACCTGCTCTTCGCCGGCGCGCCCTACGACGCACTCGTCATGACCAGCGGCAATCTGAGCGAGGAGCCGATCGTCATCGCCAACCCCGAGGCGCGCGAACGCCTCGCCCCCCTCGCCGGCGCGTTCCTCCTGCACGACCGCGAGATCTACATGCGGGTCGACGATTCCGTGGTGCGCGTCTTCGAAGGACGCACGCGCGTCTTGCGCCGCTCCCGCGGCTACGCGCCCTTCCCCATCGATCTCGGCGCCGGCGGCATCGACGTCCTCGCCTGCGGCGCCGAGCTCAAGAATACCTTCTGCCTCACCCGCGGCCGCCACGCCCTCCTCAGCCAGCACATCGGCGACCTCGAGAACTACGAGACTCTCGCCTTCTTCCGCGAAACCCTCGACCAGATGATGAAGCTCTTTCGCGCCGAGCCCCGCGCCGTCGCCTACGACCTGCACCCCAACTACCTCAGTACCCGCTTCGCTCTGGAACTCGACGGCGTCCGCAAGATCCCGGTGCAGCACCACCATGCCCACATCGCCGCATGTATGGCGGAAAACCACCTGCGGGAGAAAGTGATCGGCGTCGCCTTCGACGGCACCGGCTACGGCGCCGACGGCGCCATCTGGGGCGGCGAATTCCTGATCGCGGACCTCGCCGGCTTCGAGCGCCGCGCCCACCTGCGCTACATCCCGCTCGCCGGCGGCGATCAGGCCATTCGCGAACCCTGGCGCGCCGCCCTCGCCCACCTCACCGATGCTTACGGCGAAGCCGCGCTTCCCGATCTGCCCCTCTGGCAATCCATCCCACCGAAGAAGGTGGAGTTGGTGCGCGCCATGCTGCGCCGCGGCGTGAACACCGCGCCCACGTCCTCCTGCGGCCGCCTCTTCGACGCCGTGGCGTCGCTGCTCGGCCTCCGCCACGAGGTCACCTATGAAGGTCAGGCGGCCATCGAACTCGAGGCCATCGCCGCCCCCGGCATCGCCGATGGTTACCCGTTCGAGATCGCCGCCGGCGATCCCTGGCAGATCGACCCGCGCCCCACCATCCGCGCCATCGTGGCCGCGCTGCATCGCGGCGACCCGCCCGGGGCCATCTCCGCGCGCTTCCACAACACGCTCGCTTCCATCATCGTCGAAGCCGCCCGCCGCCTCCGCGCCGCCGAAGGCCTCACCCGCGTCTGTCTCAGCGGAGGCACGTTCCAGAACCACTACCTGCTCACGCGAGCCCTATCCGCCCTCCGCGCCGCCGGCTTCGAAGTCGCCATCCACGCCCAGGTCCCGCCCAACGATGGTGGCCTCTCCCTCGGCCAGGCCGCCATCGCCCGCGCCGTCGCCGGCTGACCCCTACAGCACCGGAAGCGGCGCGGCTTCCCGCAGTCCCGCATCCGTCACCGCGCCAATCTTCAGATCGACGATCCGGTTCGCCTCGCGCGGCACCGCCATCTCCACCTTCAGATAATTTCCGGTGAGCGCGATGCCGCTTTCGTCCAGCGTGACTGCCGGGAGAGTGCTGCCTACCATGCCCTCGCGGAACGCGCGGTTCTTCCCCGCGGCCAGTTCGCGCAGGATGCGGTTGCGCTCCTTGCGGACCCGCATCGGCACCTGCCCGGCGGAAGCGGCCGCCGGCGTCCCCGGACGCTCCGAGTACGTGAAAACGTGCAGGTAGGTGAACGGCATCTCCGCGATGAAGCGGCGGCTTTCCTCGAACTCCCCATCCGTCTCGCCGGGGAACCCGACCATCACGTCGGCGCCGATCGCCGCCGCGGGCATCAGCGCCCGCGCCTTCATCACCCGGTCCGCGTAATGCCGCGGACGGTACTTGCGGTGCATCCGGCGCAGCACGCGGTCGCTGCCGCTTTGCAGCGGCGCATGCACGTGATGCGCGATGCGTCCCGAAACGGCCATCAGGTGGAGCAGGTCGTCGGAGAAATCCATCGGCTCCACCGAACTCAGGCGCAGGCGCTCGACCCCGGTCTCCTCCAGCAGACGGCGCAGCAGTCCCGCGAGCCGCATCGTGCTGCCCGGCTCCCTGCCCCACCGCCCGAGATTGATGCCGCTCAGGACCACCTCGCGGTAGCGCGCGGCGAGCGCGCGCACCTGCTCCACCACCTGGTCCGCCGGCGCGCTCCGGCTGCGTCCCCTCACGAAGGGAATGATGCAGAAGGAACACCGGTTGTTGCACCCGTCCTGAATCTTGAGGTTGGGACGCGTGCGGTCGCCCGCCGCGTCCTCCACCGGCGCGGACAGGAAATCGCGCTGCGCGAAAATATCGCCCACCAGGATGTTGCCGTGGTAAGGAGCGGCCGTCACCAGCCCGGCGATCTCGGTCTTGTGCGAGTTGCCCACCACCCACTCGACTCCCGGCATCGCGGCGAGTTCCTGCGGCGCGCGCTGCGCGTAGCAGCCCGTGACCAGGATGCGGGCGGCCGGATTTTCCCGGTGGACCCGGCGGATCGTCTGGCGCACGTCGTCGTCCGCCGACGACGTGACGGTGCAGGTATTCAGCACCACCAGATCGGCGGCGGCGCGCTCGCCGCTGGCTTCCAAACCCTTCGCCGCAAGCAGGGATTCGAGCGCGGCCCCATCCGCCTGCGTGGCGCGGCAGCCGAAATTCTGCACGTAAAACTTACCCACTACCCATCCAGAATAGCAGCGGCGGTTACTCGATTTCGAAATCCTGCGAACCCGCCGCGACCCGGTATTTCTCCTTCGCCAGCTTATCCGTGACGATGACCTGCAGCACGTAGTCGCCGGCCGGCACCTTGCCGAGTTGCATGCGTCCGCCGCCGAGAAGCCGCTTCGGGTCGGCATGAGGATCCACCGGCATGTCCGCCGGCTTGCCCGTGTAGACCACCTGCCCGTCGCGGAACAGCCGCGTCTGAACTTCGAGTTCCGGCTTCCGGTCCGAGCCGGCGTGGGCGTTGAGGATCTGGTAGCCGTAGGCGATCGCGCTGCCGGACTTGAAGATCCGCACCGCCGGCGTGCCGTTGGGGTCGTCGCCCTCCACCTGTCCTTCCTTGTGCGAGACGCCGTCTTCCGTCTTCGCCGTGGGAGCGGCGTGGTCCGCCGCCAGCACGATGCCGGACAGCGTGAGCCGTCCCTTGCTCACGTCGGGTACCTCGATGAACTGCGTCGCGCTGCCCAGTTCCTCGGTGGAGGCGTCGCGCAGCACCACGCGCATCTGGTAGGGGCCGGGCTTCTTCGCGGTCACCTGCAGCGAGTAGACGATCCCGTTGTTGAGCGCGTTCTGGTAGGTCTTGCCCTTCATCCGGATGGTCCAGGTACGGTCGGTCGCGTCGACCTGCTGGCCTTGCGCATTGAACGTGATGGCGACCGTGTCGATCACCGCCTTGTGCCAGTCGTCGGGCTCGTCGGTGAACTGGAATTCGCGCGGATTGAAGTGCAGCAGCGCGTTGATCATCGCCCCCTGGTCCTTGGTCTG
>JBBIQR010000346.1:0-5237 GCA_037442245.1 Candidatus Solibacter sp.
TGAGCGGTTGGTTTCAGGGATTGCGCCGCTTTAACGTCGGACGCTCGTCGTTATCGGTTTTGGTGTTGGTTTCCTCGCCCGTCCGGCCCGCGCCGGGCGGCCGTCTGAGAGTGGGGCCGGTGGATTCCGGGGCCACCTTGCGCCCGTATACGGAGCGCGCCAGGCTCTGTTTGACGGCCTGGAATTCGCTGGTGGTGATCAGATACTGGGGCTGGATGGCGAGCAGTTCCTGAATGTTCTTCTGGGTGAACTCGATGCGGCTGGCGATGGTGGGGTGGGAGCGGAAGAGGGCGGAGGCGGTGCCGGGCTTTTTCTTTTCCGCGGCCTCGAGGCGTTCGAAGAAATCGATGAACGCGGTGGGATCGTAGCCGGCTTTGTAGACGTACTGCACGGCGAGGAGGTCGGCCTCGCGCTCGAAGCCGCGGGAGAATTTCAGGAAGGCGACGGGGATGGCGAGTCCGGCGCCCTGGCGGATGGCGTAGCCGCCCCATCCGCCGAGGAAGATGAGGGGCAGACTGGCGAGGTTGATCACCTGTCCGCGGGATGCCTGACGGGTGCCGTGGCGGGCGGCGGCGTGGGCGATTTCGTGGGCCATCACGCCGGCAAGCTCGGCTTCGGTTTCGGCTTTGAGGAGGACGCCGGTGTTGACGAACAGGAAGCCGCCGGGCAGGGCGAAGGCGTTCACCTCGGTGCTGTCAATGAGTTTGGCGGTGACGGGGACCCGGATGTCGGAGTTCCTGGCGAGGTTCTGAGCGAGCCGGTTGACGAACTCGGCAGGCAGGGGAGAATCGACGAACCGGGCCTGGCGGCCGATTTCCTGGGCCATCTGCTTGCCGAGGGCGATTTCGCGTTCGAGCGAGTAGAAGTTGATGCCTTTGCCGACGTCGCGGTTGCCGATCTGCTCGGGGTCTTTCTTTTTGTCCTTGGGCGGGGTGGGGGGAGGGGGCGGGGTGGCAGGAGGTGCGGCGAAGGCCAGAACCGCGGCCAGGAGGAATCCTGCCAGCGCGGCCAGCGCGACGAACCACCAGCGCCGGCGGGGGTGGCTGGGAGTGGGCGGCGATCCGGCGGAAATCAGGTGATCGAAGCGCGCCGGGTCCAGCCACGCGCCTCCGCAAACCGGGCAGTAGCTCAGGACGATCCCGCGATGGCTGGCCGCCTTCAGCGAAATCTCGCAGAGGGGACACCTCATGCCGGTGAATGGGCAATTTCGTCGCCATCGCGAAGTCGAATGGTTGCGGCTTCCGGCGGCGGAAGGCTGGCCGTTTTGGGACACCCGCCGCCCATTCGGAACAGTGCGGGGGGCCGGAGATTCGCCCATGCTACGATAGTCTCTTGTCAGGTCTCGGGCTCCGTGCAACGGACGGCTGCAAACCCCGCCAGGTCCGGAAGGGAGCAACGGTAGTGGTGCGGTTCGTGTGCCGCGGATTACCCGGGGCCTGGCAGCCCTTGTCCGGATCGCCCGCCCATGTACCAGGTCATCGCCCGCAAATACCGGCCGCAATCCTTTACCGACGTGGTCAACCAGGAGCACGTCAAGACAACCCTGGAAAACGCGATTGCGCAGAAGCGGATCGCGCACGGGTACATTTTCAGCGGACAGCGCGGCACGGGTAAGACGACGATCGCGCGGATTCTGGCGCGCTGCCTGAACTGCGTGAACGGTCCGACGGCGGCGCCGTGCGGGGCGTGCGCGAGCTGCCGGGAGATTACCGCGGGCGGCACGGTGGACGTGATCGAGATCGACGCGGCGAGCAATCGCGGGATCAACGAAATGCGGGAATTGCGCGAAAACGTGCGGTATCAGCCGGCGCGCGACCGCTACAAGATTTTCATCATCGACGAAGCGCACCAGATCACGAACGAGGCCTTCAACGCGCTGCTGAAGACGATCGAAGAGCCTCCGCCGTGGGCGGTGTTCGTGCTGTGCACGACGGAATCGCACAAGATTCCGGCGACGATCGCGTCGCGCTGCCAGCACTTCAGTTTCCGCAGCGTGGATTTCGAGGACCTGACGCGGCGGATGGCGTGGATTTGCGAGCAGGAAGGGATCGAAGCGGAGCCGGAAGCGCTCGCGGTGCTGGCGGCGGCGGGCGAAGGCAGCGTGCGGGATTCGCTTTCGGCGCTGGACCAGGCGATCGCGTGCTGCGGGCAGAAGCTGGTGGCGGCGGAAGTCCGGGGGCTGCTGGGCGCGTTCGGGCTGGAATCGCTGGAGAAGGTGACGGAAGCTTTGAGCGCGGCCGACAGCCGGCGGATGCTCGAAGTGGTGGACGATCTGGAGCGCAACGGGCACAACCTGCAGCATTTCGCGCGGGAGCTTTCGCGGTATTTCCGCAACCTGCTGGTGGCGCGGATCGCGGGACCGGACCGGCGGCTGCTGGCGGCGAGCGACGCGCAGCGCGAGCGCCTGGCCGGGATCGCCGGGCAGTTTTCCGAAGAAGACCTGACGCGGTACCTGGCGCTTTCGCTGGAGTTGTTCCGCGACCTTCAGTTTTCCTTGCAGCCGCGGTTCCACCTGGAGATGGGGTTGGTGCGGCTGGTGCATGCGGGGCGGCTGGTATCGATCGAGGAAGCGCTGGCGGGAGGTGCTCCGGCGCCGCCCGAGTCCAGGGCGCCGCGGCCCACAGCGGCGCCGGCAGCGTCCGCGGCAGGGCCGCGCACTACGGCGGGGCCGCCTGCACGGACGGGGCCTTCGCCGTTTGAACTCGACCGCGCCAAGAAAGCGGTCCCGCGTCCGGCGGAGCCGCAGTCGTCCGGGGCGAACGCGCTGGCGCCCGCGCCGGTGGCGGTGGCGGCGCCTGTCCCGATGGCGGCGGGCGAAGCGAGGCAGCAGCTTCACGCGTGGCTGATGGAACGGGAGATGACCCACCTGGCGGACGCGATCGAGAATTCGGCGATCACGGTTACGGGCGGCGACCTGGTGGTCGATGCGCCGAAGTCGTACAGCCTGTACTTCAAGGACAAGACCCTGGAGCAGGCGATCCGCGAGGTGTTCGGGCGGCCGCTACGCATCCGGCTGACAGTGGGCGAAGGGGGCGCGCCGCAACCCGCGCTGGCCGCGGCCAAACCGGCTGCGGCGAATGCGGATGACGAAGCCGCCGCGCGGGCGCTGTCCGATCCGGAAGTCCAGCGCTTCCGCGAAGTGCTGGGCGGCGAAGTACGGCGAGTGCGCAATCTGAAGGACTAGGCGCGGAGCCGGTGCCCTGTGCGACTATCTAGTTTACGGTTTTCATCCGCGGATGGAGGATTGAGTGAAGCTACCCGGTAACATGCAGCAGATGATGCGGCAAGCGCAGCAGATGCAGGAGAAACTCCAGCAGGAAGTCGCGCAGATCAAGGTGGAAGCGAGCGCCGGCGGGGGCATGGTCTCGGTCACGATGGACGGACAGAAGCACCTGCTGGGAGTGAAGATCGATCCCGAGGTGGCGGGCGACGTGGAGATGCTGCAGGACATGATCCTGGCGGCGGCGAGCGAAGCCACCAAGCAGGTGGATCAACAGATTCAGCAGAAGATGGGCGGGATGCTCGGGGGTCTGGGGCTGCCGCCCGGAATGTTCTAACCGGCAGCGTCAGGAAAAACTCAAGGGCATGATTGGGCCACAGATGAACGCGGATCAACGCGGATGGAACCGGGAATCACGGCCCGAGCGGCGTTCCTCCATGTTCATCAGGGCTGTGCGATGTGCGGGAGGACGGGACACTAAGCACACCGTTGCAGAAGTTCGCCAACATGTCCGCAGACCGCTTGCTGACGCGCGCGGCTCGGAACGGAGCCGCGACCGTGAGGGAGCGGTGGACGCGGAATACGAGACCGTATTTGCGAAACGAGGTACTAAGCGATGCCGGATTTCGCCGAACCGCTCGCGCGGCTGATCACGGAGTTCAAGCGCCTGCCGGGCATCGGGCAGAAGTCCGCGCAACGGCTGGCGTTTCACGTGCTGCGCGCGCCGCGGGAGGACGCCGAGCATCTGGCCCAAGCGGTGCTCGATGTCAAGGACAAGCTCGGGTTCTGCCGGGTGTGCAACAACATTAGCGACACCGATCTGTGCCAGTACTGCCGCGATCCCCACCGCGAGGAAACGGTAGTGTGCGTGGTGGAAGAGCCGCACAGCATTATCGGGATTGAGACGACGCGGCAGTACGAGGGGCGCTACCACGTGCTGCACGGCTCGCTCTCGCCGCTGCGCGGGATCGGGCCGGAATCGCTGCGGATCAAGGGACTGGTGGAGCGGATCGGCGAGGGGCGGATCCAGGAAGTGATTCTGGCCACGAATCCGACGGTTGAGGGCGAAGCTACCGCGGTGTATCTGGCGCGGCTGCTGAAGCCGCTGGGCGTGAAGGTGACGCGGATCGCGATGGGGATTCCGGTGGGGAGCGACCTGGAGTTCGCCGACGAAGTGACGATTTCCAAGGCCATGGAAGGCCGCCGCGAGATGTAGCGCGCGGCGTGCTTGACGCGCGCCAATATTTCCCCTACATTGTTAGTGAAATGGCCCGAGCGGATTCCCTGGGGCAGTTCGAGCAATTGGTGCTGGCGGCGATTCTGGCGCTGCGGGACGAGGCGTACGGGGTCACGATCCACGGCAAGGTGCGGGAACTGGCGGCTCCGCGAGCGGTCTCGCTGGGCGCGGTGTATGTGACGCTGGACCGGCTGGAGGATAAGGGGCTGATTGCGTCCTGGCTCTCCGACCCGACGCCGGAGCGTGGGGGACGGGCGCGCCGTTACTACCGGCTGGAAGCAGTGGGGGAACGCGCGCTGGAGGAATCGGTGGAGACCGCGCGGCGCATCTGGGAGGCGATCGCGGAGATTTGGGGAAAAGAATGGGCGCGCGCCTGGGACAAGCGTTGGGGGAAGGAGACGGGATGACGCGGCGCGGTCCATCGAGGTGGGCGGAAGGGTTGGTAGCGCTGCTGGTGCCTCCGGCTTGCCGCGAGGAGGTGGTGGGCGATCTGCACGAGCGTTACCGGTCGGCAGCGGGCTACGCGCTGGACGCGGTGCGGACGGTACCGCTGGTGATCCTCAGCCGGATGCGGCGGACGGGGGATCGGCAGGGTCTCGTGGTTCAGGCGTTCGCGGTGTATCTTTCGTTTCTGGCGGCGGCGTGGATTCCGTCGCGGGCGCTGCTGGGGGACCGCTTCGGATTGCTGCGGCTGGCGCTGCCGGCGGCGATGATGCTGCTGGGGCTGGTTCTGGACGATACCTATCGGAAGCCGGGGCCGCGGGCGGCGTGGCGCCTGCT
>JBBIQR010000347.1:0-5180 GCA_037442245.1 Candidatus Solibacter sp.
CCGCCCTTGCCGCCCACCGCCTGCGCCACCGCGCCCGCCAGTTTCCCGGCGTGAACCTTGGCGGTGAGGTCCTTGGTGACCGCCGCGACGATCGACACGTTCCCCTCCTCGCCGCTCGCCAGCACCACCACCGCGCTCTGCCACTTGTTGCGCAGCGAATCCGCCAGCGCGCGCATCTGCGCGCGGTCCAGGCCATCCACCCGCGCCGCCAGCACACGCGCCCCGTTCAGTTGCCGCGCCTGCGCCTCGAGCGCGCCGGCTGCCGATTGGGCCACCTTCGTCTTCAACTGTTCGACCTGACGTTCCAGCGCCCTCTGCGCCGCGATCAGTTTCTCGACGTGGTCGATCAACTCCGGCTCGCCCGCCTTCACCATGGCGGCGACCCGCTTGACCGCGTCGCTGGTCTCCTGGAACTGCCGGAGCGCGCCCTCGCCGGTAATCGCCTCGATGCGCCGCACACCCGCCGAGATACTGCCCTCGTACACGATCTTGCACAGCCCGATATCGCCGGTCCGGCGTACGTGCGTGCCGCCGCAGAGTTCCTTGCTGAAGCCCGGAACCGATACCACCCGCACCTCTTCGCCGTACTTCTCGCCAAACAACGCCATGGCGCCCGTCGCCACCGCCTGCTCGAGCGGCAGCACTTCGGTAGTGACTTCGGTGTTGCGCAGGATCTCCTCGTTCATCAGCCGCTCGACCTCGTCGAGTTCGGCCTTATCGAGCGCCGCGTAATGCGTGAAATCGAAGCGCAGCCGCCCCGGCTCCACTACGCTGCCCGCCTGCTTGACGTGCTTGCCCAGGACCTGCCGCAGCGCCGCGTGCAGCAGGTGGGTCGCGGTATGATTGCGGCGCGTCGCGTCGCGCAGCGGCGCCGCGACCTCTCCGCGCAGCACATCCCCTACACGGATCGTCCGCTGCGCCCTGATGCGGTGTACCGTCAACCCGGGCACGCCCGGAAACGCGCCCTCCACATCGGCAACCTTTTCTCCCGTCGCCGCGTACAACGCACCGTGATCGCCCACCTGCCCGCCGGCTTCGGCGTAGAACGGTGTGCGGTCGAAGACCGCCTCCGCCTTCGCGCCCTCCGGCACGGTCTCCACCGGCTGCTTCTCCACGATCAAACCGATCACGCGCGATTCCGCGGAAAGCTCCGTGTACCCGAGGAACTTCGTGCGCCCCTGTTCGAGCAGTTTTGAGTACGCCGGCACGACCGCGCCTTTTTCCGCGCCCTTCCAACTCGCCCGCGCGCGCTCGCGCTGCTGCTCCATCTCGGCTTCGAAAGCGTCGCGGTCGAGCGCGAGCGAGTGCTCGCGCGCCATCTCCTCCTGCTCGTCCAGCGCCAACCCGTAGGTGTCGTAGAGCTTGAAGGAAAGCGCGCCGGGAATCGTGCGGTCCGCGAGTTTCCGGATCTCCTCGTTGAAGACCCGCTCGGCCACCAGGAAGGTGGTCGCGTAGCGGTGCTCCTCGTCCTTCACCACCCGCGCCACCCGCTGCACGCTCTCCATCAGCTCCGGAAACGGCTCGCGCATCAGTTCCGCGACGAACCCGGCCAGCTTGTACAGGAACGGCTCCTCGACCCCGATCAGGCGCGCGTTGCGCATGGCGCGCCGCATGATCTTGCGCAGCACGTAGCCGCGCCCGTCGTTCGCCGGGATCACGCCATCGTGGATCAGGAATTCGGCCGCGCGCGCGTGGTCGGCGCAGATGCGCAGCACGGTGTCCACCCGCGCGTCGGCTCCCGAGGTCACGCCGAACAGCCCCGCGGCGTGCTCGATGATCGGCACCAGCAGGTCCGTTTCGTAGTTGGAGATCTTGCCCTGCAGCACCGCGGCGACGCGCTCCAGCCCCATCCCGGTATCGATCGAAGGCCGCGGCAGCGGAGTCAGCTTGCCCTTGTCGTCGCGGTCGTACTGCATGAACACCAGGTTCCAGATTTCGACGAAGCGTCCGCCGCCGTCCTCGGGAAACCGCTCGTGCTCCCGCCCCGGTTCCGCCGCCTCCGGTCCCAGGTCGTAGTGGATCTCCGAGCACGGTCCGCACGGTCCGGTCTCGCCCATCTGCCAGAAGTTGTCCTTCTCGTCGAGCCGGAAGATGCGGTCCTTGGGCACACCCGCGACCTTCTGCCAGAGTTGCTCGGCTTCATCGTCCTCGCGGAATACGGTGACGTAGAGCTTGTCCTTGGGCAGCCCGTAGACCTTCGTGATCAGGTCCCAGGCGTACTCGATGGCTTCGGCCTTGAAGTAGTCGCCGAAGGAGAAGTTGCCCAGCATCTCGAAGAAGGTGTGATGCCGCCGCGTGTACCCGACGTTCTCCAGGTCGTTATGCTTGCCGCCCGCGCGCACGCATTTCTGCGACGTCGTGGCGCGCCTGTAATCGCGCTTTTCCAGCCCCAGAAACGTGTCCTTGAACTGGTTCATGCCTGCGTTGGTGAACAGCAGGGTGGGATCGTTCGCCGGGACCAGCGAAGAGCTTTTTACGACGCGGTGGCCGCGTTCGGCAAAGAAGTCGAGGAAGCGCTGTCTGATTTCGTGACCTGTCACGGAGTTCCTTCTTGGGAGTGGACTAAGTCTAATTGTAGCGTGGGCCAAAGCGGGGCCGGCACGGACGCACTTTTTACGCGAGCGCCTGCTCGACGTCGGCCAGCAGATCGCGCCAATCCTCGATCCCCACCGAGATGCGCACCAGTCCGTCCGTGACGCCGCTTTCGGCCAGTTCCGCCTCCGACATTCCGGAGTGCGTGGTGCTCTTCGGGTGGCATACCAGCGTCTCCACACCGCCCAGCGAGACCGCGTTGCGCGCGATGCGGATCCGCCGCAGAAAATCGAACGCCGGCTCTTTCCCGCCCTTGAATACGACGCTGAAGAGCGCGCCCGGATACGCGCACTGCTTTTCGAAGATGCGCTGCTGCTCGGGATCGGTGAACAGCGTCGGATAGATCACCCGCTCCAGCCGGCGGTGCCCCTGGAGCGCCTCGGCGATGCGCTGCGCGTTCTTGCTCTGCCGGTTCATGCGCAACGCCACGGTGGAGAGCCGCCCGTCCAGGATCCAGCACTCGTCCGGCTGCAGGATCGTGCCGAACATGCCGCGCGCCGCCCGGATCTTCTGGATCACGGAGGCGCTATTGGTGATCGCGACCCCGCCCAGCATGTCGCTGTATCCGGACAGATACTTGGTCGCCGAGTAGAGACAGACGTTCGCGCCCCACGTCAGCGGGTGCTGGAACGTGGGACCGAGGAACGTGTTGTCCACCATCACCACCGGCTTGGCGGGATGCGCCGCCGCGGCGCCCGCGGCACGCTCGATATCGATCATGGTCAGGGTCGGGTTCGCCGGCGTCTCGATGTACACGATCGCGGGGTCGCGCGCGTCCCGGATGGCTTTCTCCAGCCCCGCCGAATCGCCCGGACTCACCGGCACCCCGGAGACGCCCAGCGGAGTGAGGAACTTGTGGATCAGTCCCGTGGTGCCGCCATAGAGCGGCGTCGTGTAGATGATGGTGCTGCCGTGCCGCGCGAAGGCGAAGAACGCCGTCATGATCGCGCTCATCCCGGAGTTGAACACGGCGGCGTGCGTCGCACCGGGTTCGAGCGGCACGATCTGATCTTCCAGAATCTCCGCGTTGGGATGCGAGAACCGCGAATAGATCAGCTCGGCGCGCTCGCCGTTCTCCACCGGAATCTTGCCGGTGGTGATGGCGAACGCCCGCTCGGCTTCCTCCGGAGTGGCGAACACGTAGGTGGAACTGCGGAACACCGCCGGTCTCGCCGAGCCTACCGACAGCTTGGGGTCGAACCCCCGGGTCAGAATCGCGGTCCGCGGGTGGACGTCCCCGTGGAGATCCTTGTGCGACATGGGCGTGCCTCCACTAGTAGTGTAGGACAACCACCCGCCGGTGGGGAATAGCCATTTTTCGCCCGGACCGCCCCTTCTAGAGGAACGCCATGGTCTTGATGCCGGAGATGTCGAACGGCTTGCGGCAGCGGATGTTGCGGCAGGAGACCTTGTTGTCCAGCAGCACCATGTAGCTCTGCGCCTTGGCGAATTTCGCGCGGTCGCGTTCGTCGGCGCCGCCCGGCAGGCGGTCCTTCTTTTTGCGCACCGCCCAGTGCAGTTCGTACGTCTCCTGCGTACGGCACCAGGGGCAGTTGAGCACCGCCGGCTTGGTGGTCTGCGAATCGCTATAGAACGCGCGCTCGTCCATCGCCGCCTACCGTTCCGCCATGGGAATCCACGGCTGCCCGTCCGGCTTGCCCTTGTAGTCCGCGCGCGGGCGGATCAGGCGGTTGTTGCGGTACTGCTCGAGCACGTGCGCGGTCCAGCCGGACATGCGGCTGACCGCGAAGATCGGCGTGTAGAGATCGATCGGAATGCCCAGCGAATAGTACGCCGACGCCGAGTAGAAGTCCACGTTCGGGTTCAGCTTTTTTTCCGCCTTCACGGTCTCTTCCATCTTCTGCGAGAGGCGGTAGAGCTTCTCGTGTCCGGTACGCTTGCCCAGTTCCTCGCTGAGCACGCGCAGGTGCGTGGCGCGCGGATCCTCGGTGCGGTAGACGCGATGTCCGAAGCCGGGGATCTTCACCTTGCGCGCGAGCGTCCCCTTCACCGCGTCGATCGCGGTCTCTTCATCGTCCAGCTTTAGAAGCCAGTTGATCACGTCCTGATTGGCGCCGCCGTGCAGCGGTCCTTTGAGCGCTCCCACCCCGGCGGTCGCCGCGGAGTAGATGTCGCTCAGGGTCGCCGCCACCACGCGCGCGGCGAAGGTCGAGGCGTTCAGTTCATGATCGGCATGCAGAGTCAGGGCAACGTCGAAAGCGTGCTCCATGACCTCGTCGGGACGGCGCTCGGTGAGCGTATACAGGAAATTCGCGGCGAAGCCCAGCGCAGGGTCGCCCGCAATCACCGGCTTGCCGTTGCGCAGGCGGTCGTAGGTGGTGACGATGGTGGCGGTCTTCGCCATCAGCCGGATGGCTTTGCGCAGGTTGGCTTCCGCGCTCATATCCTGCGCTTCGGAATCGGAGAGCGCCAGCATGCTCACCGCCGTGCGCAGCACATCCATCGTATTGGCTTTGGGGTTGGCGCCGAGGAACTCCACTACCGGGAGCGGCAACTCGCGCTCCGCGGCGAGATCGCGCTTGAGCTGATCGAGTTCCGCCTGCCTGGGCAGCCACCCATGCCACAAA
>JBBIQR010000348.1:0-5173 GCA_037442245.1 Candidatus Solibacter sp.
ACATGCCACTCGCGATTGATGCCGTTCTTGGAGGGGAATTCCGTACTCATTGACACACGTCTCCAGCTAATTGTTTCGCAAAATATCTAGCTTACGGGGTGGAGAGAATAATGTCAAATCCAGGTGACACGCGCCCCAGGGCGCACATCCATCCACCGCTTCATCCAGTCTACCACCGCGCTCGCCTGCCCCGCCGGCCGCTCACATCTCCGGCGCGGTCTTCTCGGCGTCCCGGCTGCTCTGCGGTTCGGCGTGCCCCACTCCAAACCGGCGGAACACCCACCGGTAGGCGCCCCCCACAAACGTCTTATCCTGTAGAAACACCAGCACCGACGTCAGCACGATACTGAAGAGCACCACCGCGTACGTGCTGTTCTGAATCATTTCCCCGCCCTCGACGCCCTGTTGCAGGGCCAGCGACGCCAGGACCGCCGCCGCCAACCCTTTGGGGGCCATCGCGGCCATCCGGCTCGCATCCCCGCTCCCTACCCCAGGGTCCACCCCGAACCGCACGATCGGGATCCGCGCCGCGAAGATCAGCAGGGTGACCAGCAGCCCGAACGTGATCCACCACTGATTTTCGAAGCGGACCGAAAGCCCGATGTACACAAAGAAAAACGTCTTCAGCAGGAACACGATCTCGGCGAAAAACGCCTTCTCGTGCTCGTTCAACTCGACCGGAGCGAGGGACCGGGTGCGCCGCGAGACGTGCCCCCGCAGCCATTCCGTATTACCCAACCCGATGCCGAACACGAGGCTGGCGATCGCACCGCTGTAGCCGAAGATTTCGGCCACCCCGTACACCAGAAACACGAACGCCGCCGTCGTGAACATGCCGTTCTGGAGGTTCCGCACCCGGCTCAGTACGCTCGACCACACAACCGCTCCCACGCCGCCCAGCACGCTTGCGAAGAAGAAGGACGCCAGAATCGACCCCGCCACCGGACCCCAAGCGACCCCCATCCGCCGGCCGTCCAACAGCGCCAGCGCGATCACGATCGACAGCACATCGCTCACCGCCGATTCCAGAAACAGCAGCGCCGATGCCTCCCGGCCCATCCCCAACTGCGCCGCCATCGGAATCACCACCGCGGGCGACGTTCCACCCAGCATCGCGCCCAGCATGAGCGAGCGCATGGGTCCCAACTGGGTCATTTTCCAGGCCGCCGCCGCCACCACCGCCCCGGTGGCGAAGAAATTGAGGGTTGCCAGAATCAGCGTCCCGCGCAGCGCCCTGCGCAGCGTATCGATCTGCAGCCCCACCCCGCTCTCGAACAGGATCAGCACCAGGGTCACCGTGGTGAACACGGGTCCGACGCTGCCGAGTTGCGACGGCTCCACCAGGTGCGTGACGGGACCCAGCGCCAGCCCGATCAGAATCAGCAGCAGGACATCGGGGACGCGCGTCCGGGCGAACAGCGCCACAAAGAGATGCGCACCGAACACCAGAGCTCCGATGAAGGCAATCACCAGCGCGGTATGCATGTCTGCCCAAGGTAGCACTTTCGGTAGAAGGAAGGCCCCCCGGCCAGGCTGGCGCCACCCCCTCCCCGGAATCAGGATTTTATAGCCCTTTTGGCTGGTTTTCCCGACCGATACGATTTATACTGTATCCGGTCTTAGTCTCGCTTCGAGGAGTTAGTCCAATATGCTACGTCGCATCGGGTGTGCGGCTGCCATGTTCATGTTGGCCGCGGTTTTCCCTTCCTTTTCCCAGGAATTTCGAGGCACCATCACCGGCCGGGTCACGGATGCTCAATCCGCGGCCGTTCCCAGCGCGAAGATCGTCGCGACTCAAGTTTCCACGGGAGCTCACTCCACCACGAATACAGGGGTCGATGGACTCTATACGATTCCGTTTCTGGCACCCGGAGCTTACAAGCTCGAAGTAGAGGCTTCCGGCTTCAAGCGTTATGTGCAGGACGGCCTGACCGTCTCCGCCGGGGAACGCGTCGGCCTCGATATCCAGCTTCAACTCGGCCAGATCAACGAAACGGTCACCGTGACCGCGGAAGCGCCGATGCTCGATACGACCAGCGCCACCGCCGGTCAGGTGATCAACTCCGCGCAGGTCGAAAACATGCCGATGAACGGGCGCACCCCGCTGGTGCTCGCCCAGCTTGCCATGGGCGTCGTGCCGA
This sequence comes from Candidatus Solibacter sp., assembly GCA_037442245.1. Classification (GTDB taxonomy): domain Bacteria; phylum Acidobacteriota; class Terriglobia; order Bryobacterales; family Bryobacteraceae; genus Solibacter. The sequence continues at coordinate 2,142 of JBBIQR010000348.1, forward strand.
ATAGCGATCCCAAGTTCAACCGGCCATTTGACAATGCCGGCCCCTCCGGCTTCTCGATGGGCGGCGCGCCTTCGCAAAGCAACGAACTGCTCGTCGATGGCGCACCCGATACCACGTGGGACCTGCGCGTCTCCTACAACCCACCGGTCGATGCGGTGCAGGAGGTCCGGGTCCACGCCTTCGAAGCCGACGCCGCATACGGCCATACCGGCGGCGGCACCGCCAACGTCATCATGCGCGGGGGCACCAATAATCTGCACGGCAGTCTGTATGAGTTCAACCAGGTCTCCGCCCTGCAGGCCACCAATTTCTTCACCAACAAGGCCGGCCAGACCAAGCCGGTCGGACGCTACAACCAGTGGGGCGGCACCGCCGGCGGCCCGCTGTGGGTCCCCAAGGTCTACAACGGGAAGAACAAGGTGTTCTGGTTCTTCGCGATGGAAGAGATCAACGACAGCTTCCCCGAGCCCCAGACCCTGATGGTGCCCACCGCCGCCCAGCGGACGGGCGACCTTTCCCAACTGCTTCAGGTCGGCGGCAACTACCAGATCTACGATCCCACCACCGGCGTCCTCTCGGGCTCGCGGATCTCGCGCGCGCCCTTCCCCGGCAACATCATCCCGTCCAACCGCCTCAACACGATCGCCAAGAACTACTTCCAGTTCTATCCGCTGCCCAACCAGCCGGGCGGGCGCGACGGCACGAACAACTACCTCGCGCCGGCGGTGCGCAAGGATACCTACAACTCCGAGATGGGCCGGCTCGATTTCAACATCGGCGACAACAACAAGCTGTTCTGGAATTTCCGCCACAACGACCGGATCGAGGACCGCAACAACTTATTCAATAACCCCGCCGCGGGCCGCGACCTGCTGCGCATCAATTGGGGCAGCACGCTGGACGACGTCCACACCTTCAACGCCTCCACCGTGGCCAACGTCCGGCTCAATTTCAGCCGTTTCCGCGAAGGCGTCGTCAGCTACGGCGACGGCTACAACGCCACCACCCTCGGATTCCCCGGCTACGTCTCGGCCAACTCGCCCCAACTCGTCCTCCCGCTGATCCGCTTCGCCTCCACCACCGCGGGCGCGGACTATCAGCAGATGACCAGCGATACCGATTCCAACCGCCCCTTCAATATCTTCCAGATCTTTGGCGATGTGGTTAAGGTCGTGGGCAACCACAGCCTCAAGATCGGCGCGGACGGCCGCGAAGCCCGCGACAGCAACCAGAGCTACGGCAGTTCGCAGGGCGTTTATACCTTCTCCACCAACTGGACCCGCGGTCCGCTGGATAACTCGACCGCGGCTCCGGTCGGCCAGGACCTTGCGGCGTTCCTCCTGGGACTGCCGACCTCCGGCGCGTTCGACATCAACGCGCTGCGCACCAATACCGCGAAGTACCTCGCGGTATTCATCCAGGACGACTGGCGCGTGCGGCCCAACCTCACTCTCAACCTCGGCCTCCGCTGGGAGCGCGACTTCCCCAACTACGAGCGCTACAACCGTTCCCTGAACGGGTTCGACAGTACCACCGCGAGTCCGATCGCCTCCTCGGCCACGGCCGCCTACGCGCTCAAGCCGGATGTGCTGCCCGCCGGACAGTTCAAGGTGCTCGGCGGCCCCGCCTTCGCCAGCGCTTCGCAGCGGGCGATTTACGATCCGCAGTCGCGCATGTTCAGCCCGCGCTTCGGTTTCGCCTGGACCGCCAACCCCAAAACCGTGATTCGCGGCGGCGGCGGCGTCTTCATGTTCCCGATCAATAACCCGAGTTACTACCTGGATGGTTTCAGCCAGACGACGAGCATGATCGTGACCAACAACAGTTACCTCACGCCCGCCGCGACACTGTCCGATCCCTTCCCCAGCGGCTTCCTCCAGCCCACCGGGTCTTCTCTTGGGGTCGCCACCAACCTCGGACGCAGTTTCAGTTACTACAACCCCACGCCGGTCAACCCCTACTCCGTCCGCTGGCAGGTGGGAGTGCAGCGCGAACTGCCCGGCCAGATGGTCCTCGAAGTCGCCTACATCGGCAACCACGCCGTGCACCTCAACAGCATGAGCCGGGCGATGGACTCGCTGCCGGCGAGTTACCTGAGCACCTCGATGTCGCGCGATCAGCCAACCATCGACTACCTCTCCGCGCTGGTCGCCAACCCCTTCGCCGGCTTGATCCCCACCAGCCCCAGCCTCAACGGCTCGACCATCTCGCGGCAGTCGCTGCTGACGCCCTATCCACAGTTCACGGGCATCACGCTGAGCGCCACCAACGCCGCCAGCTCCTACTTCCACAGCATGGACGTGCGTCTCGAAAAGCGCTACTCCCACGGCGTCTCCGTGCTGGCGAACTTCACTTACTCGAAGTTGATCGCGGAGGACAACTATAAGAACGCTACCGACCTCGCGCCGGAGAAGCGTGTCGCCGCCGACGACCGCCCCCTGCGCTTCGTGCTCAGCGGCAGCTACGAGTTACCCTTCGGCCGCGGCAAGTGGCTCGATACCCACAACCGCGTGGTCAATAAGGTGGTGGGTGGCTGGGTGCTCAACAGCATCTACACCAACCAGATCGGAGCGCCGCTCACTTTCGGAAGCAACCTCATCTTCTACGGCGGATCGATTAATTCCAACGCTCACCCGAGCAACCTGAACGCGCCGATGTTCGACACCAGCCACTTCAACACCATCAGCTCGCAGCAGTTGGCCAGCAACATCGCCACCTTCGGGACCCGGTACGGCAACATCCGGCAGGACGGCGCGGATAACGTGGATCTCTCCCTCATCAAGGACACCAGCATCACCGAGAAGGTGAAGCTCCAGTTCCGCTTCGAGGCGTTCAACGCCTTCAACCGGCCGGAGTTCGACGCGCCAAGCTCGCTCTCTCCCACCAGTTCGAGCTTCGGCAAAATCACCACCCAGCCGAACCTGCCGCGCTCCATCCAAATGGCCCTGCGGCTGGCCTTCTAACCAGCCAACTCCGCGGCAAGCGGACCGCGGGCAGAGGCGCGCGAGTTTCCGGTTCGCCGGATTCTCGTG
>JBBIQR010000349.1:0-5170 GCA_037442245.1 Candidatus Solibacter sp.
CCGCCGAACCAATCGTTCTGCTGGGGCATATCCAGCCCGCGGCTCACGCTTCCGTTGATGGTGAAGGCGGCGTCGGCGCTGGCGGCGAGGTCCGAAGCCTCATTCTGGTTGAGGTTGCCTTCACTCCCGGCCAGGGCGCTATCGGCGGACTGGTTCACGTCCACGCGCTGGTAACCGGTGGGACTGAGCAGGGACGGACGGCCGGGATTGGCCGCGGCGCCGCGTCCGCCTGAATTTGCCTGCGCAGCCGGTGCCGCGGCCCCCGCCCTTGGGCGGTTCGGCGCTGCCGCCGGCGCTGGGGTCAGCGCCGCGGCAGTCGCCGGGACAGGGACCGTTCCGGCGGCCGGCCTGGTCCCGATGATGGCGCTCATCGGAACCATCTTGAGTGACCACTCCGGGCTCGGCGCGTCGTAGGCTGCCGCCACCTCCGTGGTCAACGTTTCAAACCCGAGCATCTCCACCTGCAGCTTCCACACGCCGTCGGCCAAATCGGCGAACCGGTACTGCCCGTTCTCATCGGTCGTGGTGACGAGTTTTTTCTCGCCCTGAGTCGCGGTCACAGTCACGCCCGGCAGCGGCAGGCCGCCGCTTTTGACTGTGCCGTGATGCTCCGCAGCCAGCAGGCTGGCCACGGCGAGCCAGATCAACACAACCCGCCCGGCATGGATACGCATGGAATGGAGTGCCATCGGTAACATCCATCAAGGCGCTCCAAAGGGCTACAACGTTACCCACGGCCGAGCGGCATCCACCGGAGAAATTTATTGGAACTTCCCGCGCCGCGAGTCGGGAGGCGCTTGCCCGGCGGGGCCGTTAACGATAAAATTCAGGGGTTCCGCCATGCTTCGCACCCTGCTTCCCGCCCTTCTCCTGGCCGCATCCGCCGCGGCGCAAACCGACCCCAGCGTGGGCTCGCTGAATCAGCCCGAGCGGCTGGAGTGGTTCCGCGACCTGGGCTTCGGCATGTTCATCCACTGGAGCGTCGATTCGCAGACCGGGGTGGTCATCTCCCACTCGCTCGCCGGGGCGGACGACGCCTACACGAACCGCTTCTTCGACGACCTGCCGAAGACGTTCAACCCGCGGAAATTTCATCCGCAGGATTGGGCGGCGCTGGCCAGACTCGCCGGGGTCCGCTACGTGGTGTTCACTGCCAAGCACCACTCGGGCTTCGCCATGTGGGACACGAAGACGACGGATTTCGGCATCATGCACACGCCGTACCCGCACGATATCGCGCGCGAAATTCTGGATGCGTTCCGGGCGCAGGGCATCCGTCCCGGCCTGTATTTTTCGCCGGACGATTTCTCGTGGCTGTGGCGGCACCACATCGATATTCAGCGCGGCATCCCCGCGGTGCAACCGCGTAACAACCCGGGACTGATGAAGCTGGATCTGGAGCAGGTGCGCGAGCTGATGACCAATTACGGACCGATCGACGTGGCGTTCTTCGATGGCGAGCCCGACCAGTTGCGCGAACTCGCCTGGAAGCTGCAGCCGGATGTGATCGTGACCCGCGGCGCGATCCAGACGCCGGAGTTGTACGTCCCCGGCATTCCGCTCGAAGGGCCGTGGGAGGCGAACTTCACGATGGGCACGGCGTGGCAGTATCAGCCGCGGAACGAGGTGTATAAGACCGGCGGGCAGGTGATCGATATCCTGGTCGAGACGCGCGCCAAGGGCGGCAATCTTCTGCTGAACATCGGACCGAAGCCGGACGGCGAACTGCCGATCGAGCAGGAGGAGCGGTTGCGCGAGGTCGCGCTCTGGATGCAGGTCAACCAGGAGTGCATCTACAACGTGCGGCCGTGGGTGGTCACCAACGAGCAGAACGTGTGGTTCACGAAGGCGAAGAACGCGGACACGGTTTACGCCATCGTCAAGCAGGACCCGCGCTGGGTGCGGGGCACGTGGCGGGACCTGGTGCTGCAGAGCGTGCGCGCCACCGCGCGGACACAGGTGACGGTGCTCGGCCAGAACGGGAGGGTGCTCGAATACCGGCCCGAGGTGCATCCGGAGCCGGGTTTCCGGCAGGGAGCCGACGGGTTACACATCCACGCGATGTTCACGCTGCGGCTGCAGGACAACAGCCGCTGGCCCAACCCGATCGTGCTCAAGATCACGAATGTGCAGCCGGCGCTGACACCGCCGAAGGTGGAGACCGGCGGCGCGCGGTTCGACGCCGCGGCCGGCACCGCCACGCTGCGCGGCACGCTCACCGACATGGGCAAGACGGCGAGCCTGGAGGCCGGCTTCCAGTACCGCAGCATCGCCGGGTTGGACGCGAGCGACCGCTCGATCCCGTGGCAGCAAGGTCCGTCGACTACGCTGACCGCGCCGGGCGAGTTCGCGCTCAGCGTGCCGGGCCTGAACCCGGAGGGCATCTACGAGTACCGGGCGTGGGTGAAGCACCCGCTGCTGACGATCTACGGCGCGGAGAAACGGCTGCCGATGAAGTAGCGGCGCGGTCTACTTCGTCTGTTCCGCGTCGTCTCCGCCATCGAGCAGCCGCAGGCCTTCGAGGCCCGCGGGACCGAGGAGTCCGGCGTGGGCGTAGATGAAAAGCTTGGCGCGGCTATCGGTGATGTCGAGGTTGCGCATGGTCAACTGGCCGATGCGGTCGAGCGGGGTGAAGGCGCCCTCGTTCTTCTCCATGGTGAGGCGCTCGGGCGCATAGGTCAGGTTGGGGCTTTCGGTGTTGAGGATGGTGTAGTCGTTGCCGCGGCGTAGTTCCAGCGTCACGGTGCCGGTGACGGCCTTGGCGACCCACCGCTGGAGAGTTTCGCGCAGCATCATGGATTGGGGATCGAACCAGCGCCCTTCGTAGAGCAGGCGTCCGAGGCGGCGGCCCATGTCGCGGTACTGCTCGATGGTGCCTTCGTTGTGGATGCCGGTGACGAGGCGTTCGTAGGCGATGAAGAACAGCGCCATGGCGGGAGCTTCGTAGACGCCGCGGCTCTTGGCCTCGATGATGCGGTTCTCGATCTGATCGCTCATGCCGAGGCCGTGGCGTCCGCCGATGGTATTGGCTTCGAGGACCATCTCGACGTCGCTCGCGAACTGCTTCCCGTTGATGGAGACGGGCAGCCCTTCATGGAACTCGACCGAGACTTCCTCGGGGGCGATGGCGGCATCGGCACGCCAGTGGGCGCGGCCCATGATCGGCTCGACGATGCGCATGCCGTTGCGCAGGTACTCGAGGTCCTTGGCTTCGTGGGTCGCGCCCCAGATGTTGGAATCGGTCGAGTAGGCCTTCTCCTTGCTCATCTTGTAGCCGAGCCCGGCCTTTTCGAGGAGTTCCGACATCTCCTTGCGGCCACCCAACTCGTCGATGAATTTCTGGTCCAGCCAGGGCTTATAGATGCGCAGATGGGGATTGACCAGCAGCCCGTAGCGGTAGAAGCGCTCGATATCGTTGCCTTTGTAGGTGCTGCCGTCGCCCCAGATGTGGACGTCGTCCTCCTTCATCGCGCCGACCAGCATGGTGCCGGTGACGGCGCGTCCGATGGGGGTGGTATTGAAGTAGGGGACGCCGGCGGTGGTGATGTGGAAGGCGCCGCACTGGAGCGCCGCGAGCCCCTCGCGGACGAGTTGGACGCGGCAATCGATCAAGCGCGCCTTCTCCGCGCCGCACTCGAGGGCCTTGCGGGGGATCGCCTCGTAGTCGCTCTCGTCGGGCTGGCCGAGGTTGGCGGTGTAGCAGTAAGGGATCGCGCCCTTCTGGCGCATCCAGTAAATCGCAGCGCTGGTATCCAATCCGCCCGAGAAAGCGATACCGACTTTCTCACCGGCGGGCAGCGACTGCAGGATATTGCTCATTCCACGTTCTCCTTTGAAGGGTGCGGCCGGCCTAAGCGGAAAGCCGCGTGGCGGCGGGGCGCTCTTTCAATTTTAGCGGCACTCGCGGCGGAAAAGGAGAAGGTGGGCGGGTCAGGCGTCGAGTGCCGGCACGCGCACATGGACATCGATGCCGTGGCGCACGCTTTCGGTTACGACGCAGTAATCCTCGAAGAGTTCGCGGCAGCGCATGGCCTTGGCTTTGGCTTCGGGGGACAAGTCGAGTCCGATCTCGACATCGACCTTGCCGATGCGCAGGCGTCCGCGCGGGTTGCGCACGATTTGCGTACGCACCCTGGTGCGGATGGGACCGGTTTCGACTTTGGCCTTGCGCGCGCAGAAGAGCAGGCTGGCGCTGAGGCAGTTGCCGATGGCCGCGGAGAGGGCGCGCGCGGCGTTGGGCGCGGCGTCGCGTCCGAGGGGCGGGGGTTCGTCCAGATGCCACTCGGCGAATTGCGGCTGATCGAACCGCACCTTAAACTCGAAATCCCGTTCCTGCTCGACCGTGATGGCAAATTCGGCGACCACGGGCTCTTCCGCGGCTGTACTCATGTTGGGGACACCTCACCCGTATAAGATGCGATGCGCCGCCTCTTGTGACGGCGGGTTTCGGCCGAAAAGATATTTGTTACTTTTTTCGCCCTGGACGCATCGTAAGAACCGGAGGGACGGCATGAAGCTGGTACTGGTTGCGGCGCTATTCGCCGGGAATGTCCTGGCCGATACGGCCGCGCTGCCCGCGCCGTCCGCGGTTTCGCGCCGCACCGGGAAGACGGCCAAATCGTGGCGTCCGGTGCGCTGGCTGAAGCGGGTGAAGGACCGCGAGGCGGATTTCGCGGAGAAGTTTTCCGGCTGGGGAATCCGCAATCCGCATCCGGGAGCCGCGGAGTGAGCGGCGGGAGAGAATGACGGCAGTGCTGCCCTGTTTCGAGCGCCGCAGACGCACCGGCTTCCGCGTGGATATCCACGACGGCGCCGGAGAGTTCCGTTTACGGATGCAAGGGCCGCTCGCCGGCGAGGCGGTGCGCGAAGCCGAGGCCTGCTGGCAGACCGCGGCATCGACGATTCTGGACCGGCGGTTTATCGTGGACCTGCGCGACGTGGGCGCGATCGACGATGGCGGACACCGGCTCCTGGAGCGGATGTCGCGCGCCGGCGCCCGCATCACGCTGGTGGCTGAAAGCCCGCGCCGCTCGTGGAAGGACATCCTGGCGGGGCTGGCCTGCTATCTGCTCCACGGACGCCGCGGCAGCACCGCCGCCTGAGCCGGGCTAGCTGGTGCTTTGACCGGCAGGTTCGGTTCGGTGTGCCAACCGCTTGCTAACGCGCGCGG
>JBBIQR010000350.1:0-5157 GCA_037442245.1 Candidatus Solibacter sp.
CGTTCGGCGTGCTTGAGCTCCTCCCACCCGGCGCCCTCCTGGGGGCCGTCACCCGGCCCGAACACGTGGGGATGGCGCCGGACCAACTTGTCATGGATGCCCCGGGCCACGTCGGCCATCGTGAACTGCCCCGCCTCGACCGGCGCGATGCAAAGGAACGTGGCGCTGGCGCTGATGGTCGTGCTCCCGCCCGCGATCTGCACGTAGGTGCCCGGAATCCCGCCGCTCCACGTCACCGTCAGCGGCGCCGTCCGGTCCACCGACGTGATCGCCGTCTGATTGGTCCACACCAGCGGCCGCGGATCCGAAACCGTCACGGAAAACGGTTTCACATCGCCGCTGCCGCTCGCCGAAATTGTGAACGCCCCCCCGCTCGCCGGAAAATATCCGGCCGGCAAATTCTGCTCGTACGTGATCAGCGATCCCGACGAAACCTGCGGAACCGCCAGCGTCCCTCCCGGACCGTTGATCGAAACCGTCCCGGCAGCCAGGTAACTGATGCTGGGTTGCGGAGCGCTCGACGGCAACACCAGGCATCCGCCCACCGTGACCAGTCCGTACCCGCCCAGGTAGGGTATGTTGGTCTCCTTGAGAAATGTGGCGCTGACAAACGCCGAGACGGTCTGCTTCTGCGTCGTGATCATCGCGACCGCGACGGTGCCCGATGTGAGCGAGGTCTGCGTGGATCCCGAAAGCAGCCCGTTCCCGTCCACACCGTGGACCGGGTCCATGCACACACCACCATCGCCCGCCACCGGAAGCGTGACCGTATTGCTGACGACCGTGCCTATCACGCCGACGATCGGCACCGCGCAGCCCGGAACCACATCCCCGGGGATCTGAACGTTGATCTGTACCAGCCCCGGGTAACCGGAACCGCCCTGGTATTGGATCTGCGCCGCAATCCCTCCCACGTACACCGTCAGCGCAACGTTGATCGCGTGCGGCGGACTGGAGAACACCGTATCGCTATCGGCCGGATCGGCGCCCAGCCCCGAACCCCACAGCGTGATCATCTGGCCCGGTTTGGCCGACGTCGTGTAGCCGAAGACCGCGCCCGTCACCGCATCCGTCGCGACCACGGTTCCGGTGGGCTGCCCGGAAAGCGTATCCAGTCCCAGGGCGCTCGGAACCACCTGCATCGTCGCCACCGCGCTGGTCACGCCATTATGCGTCACCGTCAACGTGCCCGTGCCCGGCGGCGTCGAAGCCGGCAGCACTGCGGCGATTTGAGTCGCCGTGGCGTAGTAGATCCCCGGATGCGTCGTGACTCCGTTCACCGTGACCGTGATGCTGGCGCCGTTCAGCGCCGCCGGGATTCCCGGAGAGGCGCTCGATTGCAGCACCGCCTGCGCGCTTGCATCCGCCAGTCCCGTCCCATAAATCACGAACAGCGTGCTGGGCGCGATCCCGTAATTCGGCAAACCCGCGCCGATGTTGCTGTAGTTGTTCTGAATGCTCTTCACCACGGGTCCGCCCGCGGGAACGCCCCCGGTCGCGCCGAACGTCGTGAACTCCACCGTGAGCGCCGTGCTGCTGACCGCCGTAATCAGCACCTTGGCATAATGGTTCGCGCTGGTGTGCACGCCGAACACGATGCCCGCCGCGAGATTCGCCCCGCTGACCGGCGTGCTCGTATAGAGCGGCGCGGTCGCCGACAGCGTCCCCTGATTGATCAGCGCGAAGCCCCCCGCGCCGAGGTTGCCCAGAACATAGGCGCTGTCGCTCGCGCCGAGAGCGATGCTGCTTCCCTGGAACGCTATGTCTCCGCCGGCCGCGGTAATCGCGCCGGTTTCGAGGTTGAGATTTTGCCCGGTCGAGAGATTCGTCGTCAGATTCAGGTCAGCCAGGGCCAAAGATGCTAGTGAAAGCACCAGCACAGATACACGTACGGCGATGCCCATAATCCTCCCCCAAGTGCGCACGGTGAGAAACACCACCGGATTCCTGGTAATGATGCCAAATTTCTCCGGCCCTCGCGTGTCCAGCCGCGGCCAAACGTGATAGATCGTACGCCGGAGGAAGGTGTTACCGTGCTCCTATGAAACGGCAACCGCCATCCTTTCTTTTTGCAGCGAGGATCGTGAGGAGAGCATGAAAACGCGACGCGAATTCCTGCAGATGAGCGCGGCCGCCGGTATGGCCGGAATGACGCAGCCGGCCCGGAGCGCGGAACGGCCCAACATCGTATTCGTTCTTGCGGACGATATGGGCTTCTCCGACCTCGGGTGTTATGGCTCGGAGATCGAGACTCCGAATCTGGATGGATTGGCCCGCGGCGGGCTGCGATTCGGGGACTTTCACAACAGCCCGCGTTGTTGTCCGTCACGCGCGTCTCTCCTCAGCGGGTTGTACTCTCATCAGGCGGGAATGGGAATGATGACATCCGACTACAAACGGTATCCCTATCCCGCGTATGCAGGAGATCTGAACCGCGGTTGTGTGACCATCGCGGAGGCGCTCAAGGCGGGGGGGTACACAACTCTGATGACCGGGAAGTGGCACCTCACCCCCTTGACCGCCGGCAAGCACAACTATCCGCTCCAGCGCGGCTTCGACCGGTATTACGGCATCATCAACGGCGCGGCCAGCTATTTCGATCCAGCGTCACTGACGCGCGACAACGACCCCATCGAGGTCACCTCGCTGGGCAAGGATTACTATCTGACCGAAGCCATCGGCGATGAATCGGTGAAGTTCATCGAAGATGCCGCGCCCAAAGGCAAGCCGCTTTTCCTGTATGCGGCGTTCACAGCCGGGCATTGGCCGCTGATGGCGCCGGAGGAGGCGATTGCGAAATATAAGGGCAGGTATGCCAAGGGATGGGACGCGCTGCGCAAAGCGCGCTACGCGCGACAACTCGCCATGGGCCTGGTGCGGCCCGAGTGGCAACTGACCCCCCGCGATCCTCGGGTTCCGGCCTGGGGGATCGCTTCGTTTCAGGAGTGGGAGCAGCGCCGCATGGAGGTCTATGCCGCGCAACTGGACCTCCTCGATCAAAACGTCGGCAAAATCGTGCGCGCCTTGCGGCGGGCGAAAATCCTCGACAACACTTTGATCTGCTTCATGGCGGATAACGGCGGAAACTACGAAGAGATGAATCGCATTCCCGACGGAAGGCCCCGCCCGGATTTCATGCCCTACAAGACCAAAGACGGACGTCCCGTTATCCCCGGAAATGACCCATCGATTCTGCCGGGGCCGGCGACAACCTATGCCAGCTACGGTATCCCGTGGGGAAATACCAGCAACACGCCGTTCCGGCTGTACAAGCATTATGCGCACGAAGGAGGGATTTCGACGCCATTCATCGTGCATTGGCCGCGCGGGCTGACGCGAGGCGGCATCACGCACGTGGTGGGGCATGAAATCGACGTGATGCCTACTCTCCTCGATGCCGCGGGCATTTCTTACCCGAAGACGAGCCTCGCCGGGACACCGCCGCCGCCCATGGAAGGCAAGAGCCTGTTGCCTGTTTTTCACGGAGGAGATCTCCCGGCGCGTTCCATTTTCTGGGAGCACGAGGGGAACTGCGCGGTGAGAGAGGGGAAATGGAAGCTGGTTTCGCGTTTTCCCGACGCCTGGGAACTCTACGACATGGAAGCGGACCGGACCGAGATGCATAACGTCGCCGACCAATATCCGGAGCGCGTGACAAAGATGGCCGCCGACTACTCCGGGTGGGCCAGGCGGGTTGGGGCGCAGCCGTGGCCCATGCCGGAGACGCCGCAGGGGGCAATCCGGGAAGGAGCGATGCCGTCGCCGGACTATCTGCGGCGAGACCGCTTCTAAGCGGGAGAGTGCCGCTTCACCCGCCGTACTCCCGCACCCGCACCGCCCGCGCCGCTCCGGCCCACGCCACCGCCGCCACGTACCCCTCGCCGGCATCGACCGCCGCCACGCTCCACCCCTCCTCCAGCGGCATCCCCGACCCGTACAACCCCACGCCCCGCGCCTTCCATACCGCTTCCAACTCGGTCCACCGCCGCAGAAATCCGGCCTCGTCCCCCGGCGCTTCTTCTCCCGGCGGAAAGTACCGCTCCGCCAACGCCCCGTAGTTCGCCACCGGACGCATCCGCTCGATATCCACCCCCACCTCGATCCCCCGCGCCACCGCGATCAGCCCGCGCCCCCCGGAGCGCGCCAGGTTGAACCGCACCTCCGGCGCCAGCGGCAGGAACGGCTTGCCCCGCTCGCCCAGCGCGAACTCCAGCGGCGCCGCCGTCCACCGCCCCAGCACCGCGCGCAGCGCCCCGTGCGCCGCCAGATACCGCCGCGCCAGTTCCGGACGCGCGAATCGCGCCGCCCGCGCCGCTTCCCCCGCGGCCGGCTCCGAAGCCGCCGCGACGTCCAGATCCACCCGCCACACCTCGATCATGTCCGGTCTTCCGCCAGCGCCGCCAGGAACTCCTCCCGGCACGAGTTCAGGTAAAAGTGTCCGCCGGCGAAGGTGCGCACGCGAAAATCCCCGGTCGTCTGCTCGCCCCATCCCCGCAGATGTTCCGTCCCGATGTTCGGATCGTCCGCCCCGCCGTACGCCCGGATCGCGAACCCGAATGGCTCGCCTTCCCCGTACACGTAGTGCCGGTACAGCGTGGCGTCCGCCTCCACTACCGGCAGCACCGCCCCCAGCAACGCCGGATCCTCCGCCGGCAACCCGCCCAGCCGCCGCAACTGCTCGACGAACTCCTCCCGCGACGGCGCCGCCGGCGGCACGTGTCCCCGCCGGAACTGCGGCGCCCGCGCCCCGGACGCGATCAGCACGCGCGGCAGAGGCGCGCCGCGCCGCCGCAACTCCCGCGCCAGTTCGAACGCCACCACCGCCCCCATGCTGTGCCCGAAGAACGCGAATGGCCGGTCCAGGTATCCCGCGATCGCTCCCGCCAGCGCCTCCACCAGCGGCCCCATCCGCTCGAACGGCGCCTCCGCCGCCCGCGCCTCCCGCCCCGGCAACCGCACCGGCGCCACTCCCTCCACCACCATCGCCGACGCCGCCCCGCCCCCCGCGTGCGGAAACCAGAACAGCCTCTCCCCCGCCGCTTTCTCAATCCCCGGAAACCAACTCCCCGACGCCGCCCGCTTGCGCAGCATCACCGCCAGCAGTTTCTTCTTCTCCGCCGAGAGTTCCGCTGGGACCGCCGCGACCGCCGCCGCGGC
>JBBIQR010000351.1:0-5151 GCA_037442245.1 Candidatus Solibacter sp.
GGACCTGCTGGCGGTGTCGCTGGCGCGGGCGAGCGACGCCGGATGGATCGACGCGCCGCGCATTGTGGCGGCGGGGCACGCCATCAGCATCACCGGCGGACACATCGATCCGGAGATGCACGCCGGTATCAACACCGCGCTCTTCGAGCTCACTCCCGAGTACGGCATCGCCGATGGGGTGGACGAGGTCGTGAAAGCCGTGCGGTATCAGATCAAGTACGGCGCGCGGGTAATCAAGCTCGGCGCCACCGCGGGGGTGCTTTCGCTGGAGGACTCGGTGGGCGCGCAGCAACTCTCGTATGAAGAGATGCACGCCGCGGTGGAAGAAGCCACGCGGCACGGCATCAAGGTGGCGGCGCACGCCCACGGCACCGAAGGAATCCTGGCGGCGATCCGGGCGGGCGTCGCATCCATCGAACACGGCTCGCTGCTCAACGACGAAGCCATCGCGTTGATGAAAGCGCGCGGCACCTACCTGGTGCCCACTACCGCGCTGGTGGACACGATGAACCTGGCGGCGCTGCCGCCGCCGGTGCGCAAGAAGGCGGAAGAAGTGCTGCCGATGGCGAAAGCCAGCCTGCACCGGGCGGCGCAGGCGGGCGTGAAGATCGCGCTCGGCACGGATGCGCCGCTGGTCCCCTTCGGCGAGAACGCCAAGGAGTTCGCCGCCATGGTGGACCGCGGGGTCTCCGTGATCGATTCGCTGCGCGCCGGCACGATGAACGCGGCGGACCTGCTCGGCGTCACGGACCGCGGCGAACTCGCGGCGGGAAAACTCGCCGACATCGTCGCGGTGCCGGGCAATCCCCTGGAGGATATCCGCCGCACCGAAACCGTGGTGTTCGTGATGAAGGGCGGCAAGGTCTACCGCCGTCCATGACTACCGCTTGACCACCGTCAGGGTGATGCGCGAGGGGTACTGCCGGGAGTGGTGCACGGCGTTGTGGGCGGTCACGCCGCGGGCTTCGTCGTAGTTATTGCCGCCGGTATTCAGGTTGCGGTCGAAGCGCGGAAAGTTGCTGCTCGAAACCTCGATGCGGATGCGGTGCCCGGGACCGAACCAGTTGCTCGTGTTCAACGGCTGCAAGGCCACCTCGTAGACCTGGCCGGGCTGCATCCAGACGAGGGGCTTGTCGTAGCCGTCGCGATAGCGCAGGCGCTGAATGGTCTCGTCGAGGTTGTAGGCGGTGCCGTCCGGGTAGACGTCGATCAACTTCACGGTGATGTCGGTATCCTTGGCGTCGGAGGAGACGTAGAGCGACGGGGTGATGGGACCGCTCGCCTCCATGCCTTCCTGAAGCGGCGCGGAGGTGTAGACCAGGACGTCGCGGCGCGCTTCGATGCGGCGCTGATCGAAAGCGCCGCCGGCGATGGCGTTGCCCGTGCAGCAGACGTTGCCGCCGTAGGAGGGCACGGGGTCGAGGGGATCGTAGGTGAAGCGGTCGGCGGCATCGGCGGCGGGCGGGTTGGGGGTGAGCGCGCCGTCGCCATCGAGGGTGTTGGCGTTGCCCGCGCCGGAGAGGTAGAAGGTCACGGGACGCGCGCCCTCGGGCGGCCACGTGTCCGCGGACTGCCACTTGCCGAGCCCCATGGTGTAGTAGCGGACGCGCGGCATCTTCTCGAGAATGCCGTTGTCCTCGCCCTTGAGGAAACGGTCGAACCAGGCGTAGGTCATCTCGTCGTAGTTCAGGCGGGCGTCGCCCACGTGGCGTTCGCCGACCACGGTGTCTTCGGAGGCGCGCTTGTAGCTGCAATGCAGGGTGGGCGCGATCACGGCGTACTGGCTGCGCGCGATTTCCGGGCGCGCGGTGCGGCGCACGTAGTTGTATGCCGCGAGGTTGGGGCCGATGGAAACGTCGTACCACGACATAAACCAGAAGCCGGGCACGTTGATCTTCATATCGTCGTGCCAGAGGCCGCCGCGATACCAGGCGGGATCGTTGGGGGCGCGCTTGATCATGGCGCCGCCGGTCGAGACCTCCTCGCGGTCGGCGAAGATGCCGGCGGGTCCGCCGACGGAGCGCATGATGCCGTTCACCGGCAGGCGCCGGAGCGCTTCGGCCCAGTCGACGGGCGGCATCTGCGGGGCGAGGTCGAAGTACTTCGACGCCTGGATCAGGTCCTGCTGGGAAGTGTTGGGCGGGAACATGGGGCGCACGGTGTTCTGCTCGCCGTAGAGCCAGGCGACGAAGAGCATCTGGACAGCGCCGCCGCGGTACCAGTTGCCCTGTTCGTAGTAGGGGGCGACGCGCCCCACGCCGGCGCCGAAGCCCTGCGGGATCATGGCGGCGAAGGCGGGGTTGCCCTGCGCGGCGACGCCCAACTGCCACTCCGCGGTGGAGGAGCAGCCGATGGTCCCGACCTTGCCGTTGGACCAGGGCTGGCCGGCCATCCAGGTGAGGGCGTCGTCGCCATCGGAGAGCGGCGCGCCGAGAATATCGTAGATGCCTTCGGAGAAGAAGTGGCCGCGCTCGTTCATTTCGACGTAGGCGTAGCCCTTCTTGACGGCGTCGAGTTCGGTGCTCATGTCGCGCGGAGCGCCGAGGCGGACGTCCCAGTAATTGAAGTTGTACGGGGTGCGGACGAAGATCACGGGGTATTTCTTCGAGGTGTCCTTCGGGCGGTAAATGTCGGTCGCCATGCGCTTGCCGTCGCGCATCGGCACCATCACTTTGCGGTCGATGACGGCGCGCGCTTCGAGTTCGCCTTCGATGCGGTTGCGCTCGACGACCAGTTGCGGGTCGCGCGCGCCGCCGCGTTGGGCCAACCCGGCGGCGGCGCAGGCGAGTGCGAGCGCGAGCGCGCAGGAAATCGATTTGGCGTTCATTCGAGTCCTCCCGCTAATCGCCGAGGAACTTGCCGAACGGGCGCAGACCCTTGACGTTATCGCAGACGGCCTTCAATCCGGCGGTGAGCGGGATGGCCAGGATCAGGCCCGGCGCGTCCCACAAAAAGCCCCACAGCATCAGGGAGAAGGTTACCACGAGCGGATTCAGGTGGACGCGGGAGCCGACGATCTTGGGGTAGAGCAGGTTGAGGGCGATCAGGTGGAGCACCGCCACCGTGACCACGATCAGGACGAAGATGGAGAGCTTGTTGAGGGGCAGGGCGGCGAGCAGCGGGGCGACCATCGCGAGCGGCAGGCCGACGTAGGGAATCAGGCTCATAAAGCCGCTGAGCGGACCCACCAGCATGGGGTAGGGAACGCGCATCATCCAGAAGAAGCCGCTCGAGAGCACGGCCAGCACCAGTCCGAGCATGAAGTTGCCGACGACGAAGGCGCGCACCATGTCGGCGATGCCCTGCACGCTGCGCGCGGCGACGACCCGGTCCTCGCCGTGGAAAAATTGCAGGAAGCTGCGGTTGATGTGGTCGCGCCAGCTCAGCATGAAGTAGACCAGGAAGGGGATGAACGAGACCATGAGCAGGGACTGGTAGACGCCGCCGAGATGCTGGTAGATGTAGTCGGCGACGGGCGAGGTCTCTTCGTGGATGCGGACTTCGGGGATGGGGGCGGGACCCGGCGGGACGGCGGGAGCCGGGGGCGCGCCGCGTCTTCCCTTGCGCGCGGCGAGGGCGGCCTGCTCCTGCTGGCGGCGGCGCTCCTCGTCGGCGCGCTGCCGCGCCGGAACCAGCATCCGGTAGGTGCTTTCCTCCATGGCGCCGATTCTCTGCTGCACCGTATCGACGATGTTGCCGATGCTCTGGGCGTACTTGGGCAGGTCGTCGTAGACGCCGGAGAGCTGCGAGTAAGCGCCGAGCCCGATCATGTACAGGACCGCGAGGGCGACGGCGCAGACCACGAAGCTGGCGAGCGACCGGGGGAAGCGGATGCGCATCAGAAGTCCGACGAAAGGCTCCAGGATGAAGGCGATCATCAGGGCGGCGAGAGAGGTGATGAAGAGGACGCGGCCGAGATAGAGGACGGCCACGATGACGCCGAGCGCAAGGATATTGAGGGCGGCGTGGGGGGCGTTCTGAACCGCCTTGACCGTGCTGGAGGAGGATTGAGTAACGGGAGTCACAGCGCGCCGTCGGACCTTGTCTCGACTGTATCATGGGCGCGTCTATAATGTAATTGACTTGAACACCGCGACCAGCCGCATTCTCGCTCTGGACCTGGGCAAACGGCGGATCGGGCTGGCCGTCAGCGACCCGCTCCGCATCACGGCGCAGGGCCTTCCCAACCTGGAACGGACCAACAAGCGCGCGGACCTGGCGGCGCTCGAAGCGCTGATCCGCGAGCGCGAAGTGGGCCTGATCCTGATGGGCAACCCGGTGAACATGCGGGGCACGGAGGGGCGCCAATCCGCGTGGGTGCGGGAGTTCGCGGCCGATTTGGTGAAGTGGACGGGTCTCGAGGTAAAGCTGTGGGACGAGCGGCTCACCAGCGTGGAAGCCGGGCGTGTGCTGCGCGCGAGCGGGATCAGCATCGCCAAGCGCGCGGCGGCGGTGGATAAGCTGTCGGCCGTGATCCTGCTGCAAAGCTACCTGGACTCGTTATGAAACCGGCGCGCGGAATCGGCTGCCTGGTGCTGCTGTTGGCCGCGGCGGGGTCGTACGGGATCTGGCGGGTGGAGAGTCCGTACCAGGGATTTTCCGGGGACGCGTTCGTCGAATTCGCGCACGGCACGAGCAGCGGGGCGATCGCGGATCAGCTCGCCGATGCCGGAGTGGTGCGCAGCCGGTGGGATTTTCTGCTCGCCCGGATGCTGCATCGGGGACGCCTGTTGCAGGCGGGCGAGTACCGGTTCCAGCGTCCGGCGAGCGCGTATGAGGTGCTGGACCGGATCGCGCGCGGCGACGTGTTCTATTACGAGCTGGTGGTGCCCGAGGGCTGGAACATGTTCGACATCGGCGCGGCGGCGGAGGGGCTGGGGCTGTTCCGGGCGGCCGATTTCTTGGCCGCGGCGAAGAATCCGGCGATGATCCGCGACCTGGACCCGCGCGCGCCGTCGCTCGAAGGCTACCTGTTCCCCAACACCTACCGGCTGAGCCGCCACACCACGCCGGAGCGCCTGTGCCGGATGATGACCACACGATTCCGCGACGCATGGAAGGGGCTGCGGACGGACGCGGACGTCCACGGCACGGTGACCCTGGCGTCGCTGGTGGAGAAGGAGGGCAAGCTGGCGGCGGAGCGGGCGCGGA
>JBBIQR010000352.1:0-5139 GCA_037442245.1 Candidatus Solibacter sp.
TCCGCCACCGTCATCGACTCGTTGATGTACGGCCCCTTCCCCAGGATCGAGTTCATCATGTCGGTGTGCTCCTGCACATACGGATTCACCGGGTCCGCCGGATTCGTCATGTGCAGCACGCCCTTGCTTCCCACGATCCGCTCACTCACGTTCTGCGCGATTCCCTGACCCTGATACTGCCGGCAATAGCTCGACATGTGCACGCCGTTCGGGTACACGTAGTCCGCGCTGATGTGGTCGTAGATGTTGCCGTACTCCTCCTCCCGCGGACGCCACGCCGCCCCGCCGCTGGCCACCACCTCCACCGGATGCGTCCCCATGAACCAGTTGCACACGTCGATGTTGTGCAGGTGCTGCTCCACGATCTGGTCGCCAGAGATCCACACGAAGCTGTACCAGTTGCGGCTCTGGAACTCCATGTCCGCCCACGCCGGATTCCGCTTGCCGCCGGGGAACATCGGGTTGTTCTTGAAGTTCAGCACCGGCGTGCCTTCCCAATACGCGTTCATGTGCAGGATGTCGCCGTAGCCGCCGTCCTTCAGCTTCTTGTATTCGGCCAGGTACGCCGGATGCGATCGCCGCTGCGCCCCGGACTTCACCGTCAGCTTCTTCTCGACGCTTTTCTTCGCCGCCGCCATGAACCGCCGCACGCCCGTCGCGTCCGTCCCGAACGGCTTCTCGCAGAACACGTGCTTGCCCGCCTCGATCGCCGCATCGAAGTGCATCGGGCGGTACGCCGGATGGGTCGCCAGCATCACGATATCGATATCGCTGGCCACCAGCTTCTTGAACGCGTCGAACCCGACGAAGCGGTGATCCGGCTCCACCTGGAACCGGCCCGCCAGGTCCGGGCGCAGGTTCTTCGTCCGGCGGATCGAGGACTCCATCCGGTCCTCGAAGATGTCCGCCAGAGCCGTGATCTCCACGTTCGGACACCCGGTGAGAATGTTCTCCATCGCCTGCGTGCCGCGTCCCCCGCAGCCCACCAGCCCCGCCTTCAACTTCTGATCCGCGAACCCGCGGACCAGTTCCGGCCGGATAATCTGAAAGGCGGCTGCGCCGCCGACGCTCTTCGCAAGAAAACCCCTGCGCGAAACGGAATCGGACTTCATGGTCTTTCGCCTCCTAAGATCCCCTATTCTATCCTGCCTCCGCCTCCCTCACGCCACGCTCCAGAACGGCTCCTCCGCCGCCACGAACTCGACCGGCGCCTCGCTCACGAATCCCTTCATCCAACGCGCGCAGTATTTCATCCCCGCCTGTTCGGAAACCACGTGCCCCAGCACGATCAGCCCTTTCTTCCGCCCCGCGGTCACGCAGTCCGCGGCGTACTCCACCACCTCCCACTCGCGCGCTTCCCCCACGATCAGCACGTCCGTCCCGTCCCGCGTGAGCGCGCGAATCCCGCCCGCCTGGCTCGCGTATCCCCAGTTCGCCGCCACCGTCCGCACCGGCAGCCGCGGATCTCCCACCACCCGCACCGTGCGGATCTTCAGCTTCGCCTTCATCTCGCGCGCCAGGCTCTCCAGCGTCGCGCCCTCGAAATGAAACAGCCGCGGATTCTCCCGGTCCGCGCGCCGCGTCCAATCCAGTTCCTCCGTCATCCCCTGGTTGATCCCGTCCGGACGGTGCGCGTGCCAGTGATCGTGAAAACGGAACACCGCCATATGGTTCCGGGTCAGGAACTCTTCCTTCGCGCGCCATGTCGCATCGCCCGTCAGGTCCGCCGTCTGGTCCTCGTGATTGTAGAAGGTCGGCTCGTGCGTGACCACGAAATTGCAGCCCTTCGCCATCGCTTTCTGCAGCACGTCGAAGGTCGCCATCATGGTGGTGGCGATTCCCTTCACCGGCGTCTCCGCTCCGCCCGCCTTGAACGTATCCACCGTCTCCGCGCGCCACGGCACGCCGACGTTCTTCTTCATGCGCGCCACCACTTCGCCCGCGGTCAGCGCCGCGTCCTGCGCGCTCCCTCTCACGGCGGCGCCCGCCGCCGCGGCCATCAGAAACTTTCTCCGGCTGGAATTCATAGCCGCCATCCTATCGCGGGACAGGCCACCGCGGCTAACGTTCGGCAACTGGTTTTCGCGCGCCGCCCCGCCGCACCATGTTGCTATGCGCACTTTGTTTGCCGCCCTGCTGCTCGCTGCGTCGTCACACGCCGCGCCCGCGACCGATGTCCTGCTGCCCCCGGACGCGACCGCAGTCTTCGGGCTGCGCGCCTCCAGCCTCATCAAACTGATCGCCAGCCAGGGCGCCACCCAGATGGCGCAATTCCAGACCGGTATGCTCCTCGCCTCCCTCCCGGTCAACGGCTTCGACCCGTTCCACGATATCGACGAGGTCGTGCTGGCCACCTCCGGCAAGGGGAAAAATCCGCCGTTCCTCGCCGTCATCACCGGGCGCTTCGACGCCGCCAAACTCGCCCACGGCAAAGGCAGCTCCTACCACAACGCCCTCTTCATCGACAACAAGGACCCGCGCCAGACCACCGCCTTCCTGGGTGACAACACCATCCTCGCCGGCGACCGCGCCATGGTGCGCGCCGCCATCGACCGCTCGTCTTCCGCCATCGGCGCCGGCCCCTTGGCCGCGCGCATCGAGTCCATGCGTTCCCGCTACGACCTCTGGGCCTTCGCCGACCACCTCGACGCCGCCGCCATCCCGCCCGGCGCCGCCGACACCCTCCGCTCCCTCGACCGTTTCTCCGTCGGAATGGCCTTCAACTCCGATTTCGCGCTCGACGCCGAAATCCACCTCGCCTCCGCCCAGGACGCCGCCAAACTCTCCGGCATGCTCGGCCTCCTCGAAAAGCAGGCCCTCAGCCAGATGCCGGATTCGAGCACGACGAAATTCAATCTATCCGCCAAGGACAACACCGTCAAACTTTCGATCGCCGTTCCCGAAGCCGACTTCCGCAAGGCGCTCCAACAAGCCGCCGCCGGCGCCAAATCCGCCGCCGCCTCCCGCCCCGTCGCGTTCTCCACCGCCCCGGCTCCCAAACCGCGCGAGCAGCAAACCACCACCGACACCCAGGGCAACACCGTGACCCTCTCGCTCCCCTACCGCCCCCGGTAGACCCGGCCTTCCGGCCCCTCCACCGAGGCCCCGAGGTCGCGGAGGGTCGCGGAAGCGCGCTCGGCGGAGACCTTGCGCCGCGTTTCTCTGGGCGTTCCTCCGCACCTTTGTGCCTCCGCGTTTCCATCCACACCTTCCCCACAACCGCAATCCCCGCGGCTTTCGACCCCTTTCCCGGCTGGTCTGCTATCGTCAGATGGATGCCCCACGACGAGACCAACCAGGAGTGTGTCCGCGAGCGCCACTGGGTCGGCGTGCGCCGCGTGGATGAGTGCCAGTCGCTGGACGAAATCTTCCTCCACTGCCTCCCCGCCTTCGGCGGCGCCTACCTGCGCCGCATCTACCGCATCCTCGACCAGGCCATCGGCATGGGTTGTCCCCTGACGCTGGCCGTCGCCGGTCCCGTCACTGTCAGCGGCCAGCATCAGGCCTGGCTCATCCCGCTGCTCGAAACCGGCTGGGTCGCCTACCTGAGCACGACCGACGCGGTCTGCTACCACGACGGGCACCGCTCCCTTGACGGCTATCCCGCGGGCCCCGTCCACGAAGTCTCGATCAACTCGGACGACGCCGCCCTGCGCGACGAAGGCACCATCCGGGTCACCGACATGGCCTTCGACGAAGCCGTCCTGCTCGACCAGGACCGCTTCCTCTCCGCCGTCCTCTCCCGCCCCGAGTTCCAGCGCAAGATGACCGGCACCGAACTCCGCTACCTGCTCGGCCAATACTACGCCGCTCAGGAGCGCCACAACGGCAAGCCCGCCGGACTGCTCGCCACCTGCTGGCAGCGCGCCATCCCGGTCTTCGTCGGCGCGCCCGGCGACGGCAGCGTCTTCCTCAATTCCATGAAGCTCTGGGCCATGCGGCAGGCCGGCGTCCTGCCCGCCTACGGCTTCGATCTCGACCTCCACGCCGAAGTCTTCGAGGCCTGCGCCTACCACCGCTGGGGCCTCTTCGATAACTCCGCGCACGCGCTCGGTACCGTGATCCTCGGCGGCGGCGTCCCCAAGAATTACAACCTCCAGCCCGAGCCGGCGCTCGGACAGGTGCTCGGACTCGCCGGCGTCCGCGGCTACGATTTCGACGTGCAGATCGTCACCGCGCCGGTCACCGACGGCTCGCTCTCCTCCTGTCCTCCCGCGGAGGCCGTCACCTGGGGCAAAGTCGATAAGGACCGGTACCTGCAAACCACCGAAAGCATGCAGGCCGATTACTCCATGGTCATGCCCTTCGTGGTCAAAGCCCTGCTCGATAACCGCGCCCGCTACCAGCGGATGGCGCGCGAACTCGGCGACGACGCCCTCTTCGCCGCCGAACCCCGCGCGCGCGGCTACCTGCGTCCCGCCGAAGGCTATCGCCTCTTCGAGCACCGCGACGAACTGTGCGGCAAACTCACCGAAGCCGTCCGCGAAAATCGCGACTGGCTCCTCGCCAGCACCGCGTACCCGCTGGCCCGGTAGCCTAGCCCCGGCCCGCGTTGTACGGTGAATGTCGGCTCATTTGCGGACAGCAACAAAGTCCCCGCCGATTTCCGCACCGTTTCCGCCGGCTCCGGCGACCTGCGCCCGAGGCAGTTTTCGGCCTCCCCACAAAACGGGCTATTTTCAAGTACTTACGTTTGACGCGCGCCTGGATTCGTGGATATGAACCGCTCCTTGCGCGTGTGACCAACGACCCCAGGGACCACCACGTCTTGGCCGCTGCCGCTCACGCCGGCGTGGACGTAAAACTGTTCCGCCAGGAGCCAGAACTCGTGCTGGCCAAACTCCGCCAACAGGCCGAAGAGCGGAACCGCTCCCTGGACCAAGTGCTCGCCACCCTGATTTCGCCAATTCCAGGATGTCCCACGCGCCTTGATAGCACGCCACGCGGTTAAGTGCTGGCGGAGTCGCAGACGAGTTCGTAACGCAGCTCCTCCGGCAGCGAAGGTCTTCAAGAAGTACTCTCATATGAAACTGCAAATGAAGCGGGAGGCTCTGGGCAAGTTGAACCGGAACGCCAACGAAGGCGGGAAGGGTTTTGACACAGTTCTGACACAGTTAGGGCTGGAAACGGGTGAGAGCG
>JBBIQR010000353.1:0-5129 GCA_037442245.1 Candidatus Solibacter sp.
CGGTCGGCGGCTCCATCACCGGCGAGCACGGCGTCGGGATGGAGAAAATGTCGCTGATGCCGAAACAGTTTTCGCCGGAGACGCTGGAGACCATGCGGAGTTTGAAACTGCTGTTCGATCCGCGCGACCGTCTGAATCCGGGGAAGGTGCTGCCCACCGGGCGCGGCTGTGTCGAGATCCGCCAGGCGCCGCCCGTCGCCGGCGCTCCGGTTTACTGAAAACCGCCCCTTGCCCTACTGCTTCGCCAGCAGGCTGACCTGCGCGCGGAGGTTGGCGACACCCGCCGTGTACCGCGAATCGGTGACCGTGAACGCGACCGCGTCCTCCAGCCAGTCGTGCCACACTCCGTCGGGGTCGTGGCTCGCGACCGTCAAGGTGTAATCGCCGGGACACAACTCGCACCAGAAGGCGAAAGCCAGCTCGATCGTCGCCCCCGCGAGGCAGGGACCGAGTTTCAACTGCTCGAGTTCCGAATTGGTGCCGTAGACGTTGAGCCCGACCCGCGTGCGGATCATGATCCCCACCACCGGGTCCGCCACTTCCTCCCGGAACCGCACCGCCACCCGCACCAGCGCGCGTTCGCCGCTCCGCCACACGATGCTGGCTTTGCCCGATTCGCTCACCGTCTCGACCTTCACGATCTCCGCGCGCCCGTCCCCCCGCCGCACCTTGGGCGCCATCGGCGGGCTGAGCGTCTCGCCCCACGCCCGCAGCCGGTCGGACACGCTCTTGCGGTACGCGCCGAGCACTTCCCCCGCGTCGCCCCGCCGCGCGATCCGCCCCTCGTGAATCCACCAGACTTCGTCCGCCAGGCGCCGCACCAGGTCCTCCTCCTGCGAGACCAGGAAGATCGTGGCCCCGGCGCGGCGCAGCCGGTCCAGCACCACCGCGCCCCGTTCCCGCGCCAGCCAGTCGTGCCGGTCGAACGTCTGGTCGATGGCCAGCACCGCCGCCGGCGTCAGGTTCAGAGCATCCTCGGGCCCCAGAAACTTCGCCTCGCCCGTCGCCTTTACCGCGCCCGCCGCCGGGTGGTCGATTCCCGCCGCCAGTCGCAGCAGCCGGCTCTTGCCCGCGCCCGTATCTCCGATAATTCCGATCACTGCGCCATCCGGCGCGGACACGTCGAGATGCTCGAACGGAGCCAATCGGACACCGCGAAACGTTAGAGCCATAAAAGTTAGAATAACAACTGTCCACATGGAAGATCCCAAGGTTCTGGAGAGGATGCGCGCCGACTGGAATCAGCGCGCCGGCGAGGATGCCTACTACTACGTCGCGTTCGGGCGGCGCGGACAGGACGAAGAGGAATTTTTCGCGACCGCCTCCGATGTCGTGCGCGCCCTCACCGCCGAGTTGCAGCGCGTGCCGATCCGCGCCGCCGCCCTCGAGATCGGCTGCGGTCCCGGTCGCCTCATGCGTCCCATGGCCGCCCACTTCCGCGAGATCCACGGCGTCGACGTCTCCGACGAAATGATCCGCCTCGCCGCGGAACGCCTGCGCGATACCCCCAACGCCCGAGTCCATCACGGCGGCGGCAGCGACCTCCAAATGTTCGCCGCCGCCACCTTCGATTTCGTCTACAGCTACGCCGTCTTCCAGCACATCCCCAGCCGCGAAGTCGTCTTCGACTACCTCCGCGAAGCGCGGCGCGTCCTCAAGGACGGCGGCGTGCTCCGCTGCCAGTTGAACGGCCTCCCCGCCCACGCCCGCGAGTACGATACCTGGAGCGGCGTCCGCATCTCCCCCGACGAAATCCGCGAGTTCGCCCGCCGCTACGATCTGCAACTGCTCGCCATCGAGCAGATCTGGACCCAGTACATGTGGATCACCTGCCGCAAGCGCCCCGGCGGGTGGCGCGCCCTCCCCCACCCGGCCTCTTCCCCGCGTCCCGCCATCCGCAACCTCACCAACGCCGTCACCGGAGAAGGCGTAGCGCCCGCCTCCGGACCCATGGCCGCGCTCTCCCTCTGGGTCTACCACCTGCCCCCCGAGTGCGATCTGCTCAACACGCGCGTCCTCGCCGATGGCGCCGAGTGCCGCGTCGGCTACATCGGCGAACCGGACCGCGAGGCCGTCTCCCAGATCAACGCCTCCCTGCCCGAAGGCGTCCGCACCGGCCTCGTCCCCATCGAACTCCACTACCTCGGTGAGCCCCTCTGCCCGCCCCACTGGATGCGGATCATGCCCGCCGGACCCGGCGTCCCGCGCATCGCCGCCGTCACCGACGGCATCAACCTGCTTAGCGGCGCCCGCATCGTGACCCGCACCGTCAAGGTCACCATGCTCGACGTGACCCACGCCGATACCTTCCAAGCCGCCGTGGACGGCGTGGACGCCGCCGGGATCGACTCCTTCTGCGCCGACCCGGTGGCCCTGCGCTACGAGTTCAACTTCACCCTGCCGGCGCGGATCGGGCGCGGCGCGCACCAGGTGGTTGTGCGGCTCGGCAAGCGCGCCTTCGCTCCCCTGGACATCGAGGTGGCGTAGTCTTGCGGTGGATCGCGGCGTCCGCGCTGGCCCTGGCCGCGGCGGTGGCTATCGCCCCGCGCCCTCCGGCCACCCGCGTCCTCGTCTTCCCCGCCGGCGTCACCGTGGTGCACCGCGAGATTCACCTGCCCGCCGGCGCCGAAGCCCGCGGCCTCGCCGGACGCAGCGTGCTCCTGGCAGCCGCCGATTTCACCGGCCGCGCCCTGCTCGTGGTGGATGGTCCCGGCGTGCGCGTCACCGGCCTGGTGGTGGACGGCAATCGCGACGCCCTCGAAACCCGCGCCGGCCTGCCGCCCTACGATACCCCGTTCGCCCGCTTCACGCGCGCCAACGGCCTCCTCGCCGAGGCCGTATCGGACCTCGCGGTCGAGGACGTCACCTTCCGCTCGATCGCCGGATTCGCCGTCCTCGTGAGCCGCGCCCGCGGCGTGCGTATCCGGCGCGTGCGCGTCGCCGCCAGCGGCTCCCGCAACCCGGCCGGCCGCAACAATACCACCGGCGGCATCCTCCTCGAAGAGGGCACCCGCGATTTCCGCGTCGAAGGCTGCGATCTGCGCGGCATCCGCGGCAACGGCATCTGGACCCACTCGCTCTACACCTCCCCGCGCAACGCCCGCGGCGTGATCGCCGGGAACCGCTTCGAGCGCATCGGGCGCGACGCCGTCCAGGTGGGCCACGCCACCGCCGTGCGCGTCGAGCGCAATACCGGTGCATGGATCGGCTTTCCCTTGGACGATGTGGACGTCGAGAACCGCGCCATTCCCGTCGCCGTCGATACCGCCGGCAACGTCGATGCCAGCCTCTACGCCGGCAACGAATTCCGCGAGATCGACGGCAAGTGCTTCGACCTCGACGGCTTCCACGATGGCGCCGTCCGCGGCAACGTCTGCATCAACCGCCAGCCTGCGGCAGCCTACCCGTTCGGCGGCTACGGCGTGGTCATGAACAATACCAACCCCGATATGCGCGCG
This sequence comes from Candidatus Solibacter sp., assembly GCA_037442245.1. Classification (GTDB taxonomy): domain Bacteria; phylum Acidobacteriota; class Terriglobia; order Bryobacterales; family Bryobacteraceae; genus Solibacter. The sequence goes on from JBBIQR010000353.1 coordinate 3,459, forward strand.
GAAAACGTGGCCATCGAGGATAACTGGATCCAGGGCGCGAAGTTCGGCGGCATCTTCGTCATCGGCGAGCACAACCTCGTCCGCGGCAACCAACTGCTCAATCTCAATACCGCCCACTGCAACGAGGACGCGGCGCGCTTCGGCTGCTACTACGCGCCCGGCGAACCCGGCATGCTCCAGGCCGGGATCTATCTCGGCCGCGGCGCCGAACGCCCCGCCCCCGCTCGCTACAACACCATCGAGCGCAACCGCATCACAGGATGGAAAATGGACAGCCGCTGCATCGGCCGCGCCCCAGGCATCGCCCCGGATTGGAATACCCTCCGCGCCAACGCCTGCCGCTAGCCGATGACCGTGTGGTTTCTTCCGTTTCATCGGCGACCGCTCCCTCACACGCGCGCCTCGTTTCCGAGCCGCGCGCGTGAGCAAGCGGTTGGCACACCGAACCGAACCTGCCGGTCAACGCACTAATTCGCCGCCATCGCCGCGATCGTAACCAGGCGGAAAATGCCCCCGCCGCTGCTGACTCCCCCGCCGTTTTCAAAGAAACACCCGCCGCCAAACGACAGACCCATCGACTCGACGTCCTTCACCGCGGCCGCAGCTTCCACCGGGTAGGCCGTGCCGAAGTGGCCGTAGTAGTCGGACCACTTGTCGGGCGTGAGCGGAACCGTCATCGTCTGGTCGCCCGCAACCAGCGACGCCAGGTCGATCGCCACCGGATTCGACCACCAGTAGTTCGTCTCGGCGAATTTGCCCGATGTGCTCGTCTCGAAGTAGAAGCGGACGAAGGCATTGGTCCCGCCGCAGGCATCCGGTTCCCCGTAATACTGGAACGTCGTGCCCGGTGTCACCGTCACGCACCGCGCTATTCGGCGCCGGGAGGAAATCGAAGGGTACGCCGCCCGTCGGAGCGGCCGGCGCAACGCGCGATCGGAACGCCCGGTTGGAGCGATTGTAATCGTAGACCTTCCATTTCGGAGCCCCCATCTGCGCCAGCAGGTCGGCGCGCACGTCGTCAATCGCCAGCGTTTGGACCCAGCCGTTCGGCCACACCGTGACCCACACGTAGCCCGGTCCGCCCAGGTCCTCGCTATACAGCAGGCCGCCAGGCGAAGTGGAGTAGACGGCCGTCGTGCCCGGCAGGTTCCGCGCCGCGTCGAACACGTTCCTGTGCGTGGTCACCAGATCCGTTGGGTTGACCCCTTTCTGGTAAGTCATCTGGAACGTGTACCAGCCCGATGCCGTGATCGTCGCACCACGCTGATCGATTGCGAGAAGTCGCCCCGATACGGCGGCCTACCGGCAAAACCGAAGTAGCTGTACTGCGCCCCGCCATAACCAGCCCGCGCGCCCGGCATCGGCGCGGATTGGAATACGCTCCGCGCACCCGCCCGCCGCCAGACGATTTGCGGGCGTAGAGTGCTCCTGATACCATAAAAGAGTCCCTCACGGTGGGTATAGCTCAGCTTGGTAGAGCGTCGGATTGTGGTTCCGAATGTCGTGGGTTCGAATCCCACTACCCACCCCAACTCCCACCCTCCCCGACCGGCCGGCTGTACGGCGGCTGTACGCCAACAACGGGGGGCTGTACGGCCCACTCATCCCCGGGATAGCTGCGCTACAACAGCTTGGTTGCTTTGTTCAGGAAGGCGGGGTCGAATTCGAGGC
>JBBIQR010000354.1:0-5127 GCA_037442245.1 Candidatus Solibacter sp.
GCCCGCAGCGCCGCCACCGCCCGCAGCATCACGCCGATGTGTGTATCGTGCTTATCCGCCGGATTGTGCAGGTACACGACCTTGGGGCGCGCCGCCCGCAGAATCGCGCCGATGTCCTCCACCACGGCGGTCTCCCCCGGGTTCTTCACCTGCGCGCTCGAAAACCCCAACTGCGCCTGAAACCCGTACTCGCCCACGTACGCCGCCTTGCGCTGCTCCACGACCCGCACCTGCTGCATCTCCTGGTCGCTGTACTGCCCGTAGATGCCCGCCCGCGGACTGCCCGCTCCGTTCGTCACCACCACGCCCCCGAACCACCGGTCGCCGCGCCCGAAGCATTCCGCGATCCCGTGATACGCCATGATCTCGATATCGTCCTGGTGCGCCGCGATGCACAGGTGCGTCGTGCGCGCCATCGCCGCTTCCGGCGCCGTGCCGTCCGGCACAAAGAAATCCGCATTCGGTTGATGGAATTGCATAGGTCGTCTATCTCAAGGCCGGCAGGCTCGCCGCCGCAATCGCCTGCCCGTGCCGCTTCTCCTTCTCGTCCGGTATGTGAAAGTGGACGCGCTCGGCCAGTTCCGGGAACTCCGCCCGCAGTACCTCGCCCGCCGTCCGCAGAATCAGGTCCCCGCCTTCGCCGGTCATCACGCGCCCCAGCACCTGCAGATTCCGGAACTCGTAGTAATCCGCGTAGGTCGCGATGTTGTACCCGAAATACACCCCGATGGTCTCGTAGATGCGGCGCGCCCGCGCGTCGCCCGCCGCCATCAGCTTCTGTACCGCTTCGAGCTTCACCGGCAGCGTCATCTCCTTCGGTAGATCGATCCCCGCCGGAGCCAGCAGCCGCCCCACCGCCTGCTGCGAAAAATATTGCGCGCCCACGCCCGGATCGCCGCTCCATTCGTCCGCCGGCGCTCCCGCGCGGTAGTCCACCGGCACGAACGCCAGTTCGTTCAGCCACGAGGTGATGTTGCCCTGCGGCGTCACGAACCCCGCCGCCAGGCTGCTCCCCATCGCCACCCCCAGCACCGCCGCGTCGTTGAGCGCCATCGAGCCCGCCAGCGCCGTCACTTCCCCATCGTTCACCACATCGAACGGCGCCCCGCCCCACTTCTCCTTGAGCTCGAAGAACAGCCGGTGGACGCGCGTATCGAACTGCTCCCGCGGCACCGCCCGGTACAGCGAACCCACCCGCACCTCGTTGGCCACGTACACGCCCGCGGCGCTCCCGCCGATGGCGTCGACCCGCGGCAGGTGCGCCGCCGCCCGCCGCAACGAATCGTCCACGCCGTCGAAGTGATAGCGCGGGTCCGCCTGCACGCTCGGGTTCCACGGCACTTCGTCGCTGAATACGACCCTTCCATCGATCACCGCGGCGCACTTGCGGTCGCTCGCCCCCAGGTCGAAGCCGATGCGGCAGCCTTCCAGATGCCGCCCCAGCGGCGCCGCCGTCTCCCGCTCCTCCGGCGCGCGGTCGTAACTCGCGTGCTCTACCGTCATCGCGTGCCCGTAAACCCGCTCCCCCATGAACTCCGCGTCGAACGCCCGCGACCCGCCCGGCGCGTACATCCCCCGCAGCGCCGCCGCCAGATCAGCATTCCCCGCGACGGTGACGCGCCATCCGCCCTTCTGCCACAGCAGGAACTTGAGCAGCCGTTCGGCATAGCGCTCGTTGACTGCGATGTGCCCGCCTTCGTGCGCCAGAATCGCCGTGCGGTACACGCTCACCGATCCGTCGCTCCGCTCCAGAGCCAGCGTCAGGGGCTCGCCGCCGCCCGACTGCTTCACCGCACCGCGGTACCCGCGGTTCCACAGCGACGCGGGTACGAACTCGGGGTCCAGCACTGGCCGGAATTTAGGGTCGATCGCGATGATTTCGGGCACCGTCCCGGATTTTATCATCCTGCTACGATAGCCCCATGTGGCTTGGTATCGACGTTGGCACCGGGGGCTCGCGCGCCCTCCTCGTGGATGACCGCGGCAAGGTCCGCGCCGGCTTCACCGCCCCCCACGAAGACATGCTCATGGCCCGCCCCCTCTGGGCCGAACAGCGCCCCGCCAACTGGTGGGACGCCGTCGTCACCGCCATCCGCGGCGTCCTCGCCGAATCCGGCGTGGCGGGCTCCGAAATTAAAGGCGTCGGCCTCTCCGGCCAGATGCACGGCCTGGTCATCCTCGATGCCGCCGGCGAAGTGATCCGCCCCTCCCTGATCTGGTGCGACCAGCGCAGCCAGCAGCAGGTCGATTTCGTCAACGCCAAGGTCGGCCGGGAAAAGGTCCTCGAGTACACCGCCAATCCCGTGCTCACCGGTTTCACCCTGCCCAAACTCCTCTGGGTGCGCGACCACGAACCCGCCAACTTCGCCCGCGTCCGCAAAATGCTTCTGCCCAAGGACTACGTGCGCTTCCGCCTCACCGGCGAATTCTCTAGCGACGTCTCCGACGCCAGCGGCACCAGCCTCTTCGATGTCGTGCGCCGCCGCTGGTCCTGGGAGATGATGGACGCCCTTGACCTCGACCGCTCCATCCTGCCCGCCTGCGCCGAATCGAGCGAAATCACCGGACGCATCACCCCCCAAACCGCGGCGCTCACCGGACTCGCCCCCGGCACCCCCGTCGTCGCCGGCGGCGGCGACCAGGCATCCAGCGCCGTCGGCAACGGCATCGTCGAAGAGGGCATCGTCTCCTGCACCATCGGCACCTCGGGCGTCGTCTTCGCCCACATGGACAAGGTGGCCTACGATCCCGCCGGGCGCGTCCACACCTTCTGTCACGCCGTCCGCGATAAGTGGCACGTCATGGGCGTCACCCAGGGCGCCGGACTCAGCCTCCAGTGGATGCGCAACCAGCTCTGCCCCGGCATGAGCTACGACGCCCTCACCGCCGAAGCCGCCCAATCCCCCGCCGGCGCCCACGGCCTCTTCTGGCTCCCCTACCTCATGGGCGAGCGCACCCCCCACCTCGACGCCACCATCCGCGGCGGATGGGTCGGAATCACCGCCAGCCACACCCGCGCCGACCTCATCCGCGCCGTGATCGAAGGCGTCTCCTACAGCCAGCGCGATTGCCTCGAGATCATCGAGGGTCTGGGCGTCGCGGTGGCTTCCGTACGCGCTTCCGGCGGCGGCGCCAAGAGCGAATTCTGGCGCGGACTGCTCGCCTCCATCCTCGACAAACAAATCGTCACGCTGGAGACCCAGGAAGGTTCCGCTTACGGCGCGGCCCTGCTCGCCCTCGCCGGCACCGGCGCCTATTCGAGCGTGCCCGAAGTGTGCCGCGCGGCCGTCCGCCAGACCGCGTCCGTCGCGCCCGACGCAAGCGCCGCCTTCTACCGGAAGGCGCACCGCATCTACCAGTCCCTCTATCCCGCACTGCGGCCGGCCTGCGCCGAAATCGCGGCCCTCGGCTAATCTCGCGGAGAACCCGCATGCTGCACGTCACCAATGGAACGTCGGTGTCGCTCGCCGAGGCGGGACTCGGCGGCGAGATCCTGGTCTGGCTCGACGTGTTGCACGAGGGGCCCGTGCCCGCCGGCATCGGCGACGAGGAGTTGAGCCGCGTGCGTGGACGGTTCCTGGATGAGACCTGGCCGCGCGGGGACTCCGCCGCCCGCGCCCTCCAGCGCCGCGACGAAATCCTCGCCGCCAACCCGGAGATCGTCCTCTGGTTCGAGCACGACCTCTTCGACCAACTCCAGCTCATCCAGATCCTGGAACGCTGCTCGCGTGCCCAGCCGCATCAACTCAGCCTCATCTGTGTGGACCGCTACCTCGGCCGGCTGAGCGGCGCCGAACTCGCCGCGCTGTGGCCCGCGCGCCGCCCGGTCACGCCAGGGCAGTTCGCGCTCGCCGCCGATGCGTGGCGCGCCTTCCGCTCCCCCGACCCCATGGAGTTACAGGAGCTGCTCGCGCGCGACACCACCGCGCTGCCCTTCCTTGCGGGCGCGCTCCGCCGCCACCTGGAGCAGTTCCCGTCGGTGGAGAACGGCCTTTCCCGCACGGAGAGCCAGATCCTCGGGATCCTGGAACCAGGGCCGCTGCCGTTCTGGGACCTGTTCGGCGAGGATCAGCGGCGCGAGGAGCGGCTCTTCATGGGCGACACCTCGCTGCGGCGCCATCTCGACGGCCTGATGGACTGCGCCGTGCCGCTCGCCGCCGGGGAGGCCGGACGCTTCCGCATTACCGATGCCGGCCGCGAAGTGCTCGCCGGCCGCGCCGGCCACCTCCACCTGAACGGGATCGATCGCTGGCTCGGAGGCGTCCATCTCACCGGACACGCCGCCCCGTGGCGGTGGGACGGCATAGCCGGAAAACTCGTCCCCGCCGCGTGACTACGGGCGTCCGCGTCGCATCCCACCGCGAACTGCAACGCCGCGCTGCCCGGTCGCCGGACGCTTACCCGCTACAGCTTGCCCAGCATCCGCCGCCGCAAAACGTCCATCGCCATTTGCGTCACAAAACTGCGGATGCGCTGCCGGTCGCCCGGAAACTGCCGGTGCGCCACGTACGTCCCCGCCGCATCGGCCAGGCCGACGTACATCGTTCCCGCCGGCGTCTTCTCCGTCCCCCCGTCCGGTCCCGCGACCCCCGTCACCGCCAGCGCGTACCCCGATCCCGTGCGCCGCCGCGCCCCGCTCGCCATCGCCCCGGCCACTTCGCCGCTCACCGCGCCGTGCTCCTCCAGCAGTTCCCGCGGCACTCCCAGCAGTTCCACCTTCATCGCGTCGTTGTACGTGATGAACCCCCCGGCGAAGTACGCGCTGCTCCCCGCCACCGATGTCAGCCGCTCGCCGAGCATGCCGCCCGTGGCGCTCTCCGCCACGCTCACCGTCTCCCCGTTCCGCCGCAGCAACTCCCCCACCACCGCTTCCAGCGGCTCGCCGTTGCGCGAGTACAGCCGGTCGCCCAGCAGCAGCTCCATGGGACCGGCGACCTCGCCCAGCAGCCCGTCCGCCTCCGCCTCCGTCGCGCACCGCGCCCGCAGGTGAATCTGGATGTCGCCCGCCGCCGCCAGGATCGTCGTCACCGGATTTTCGTACTTCTTGTACACCGGCGCGATCAGGTGGTCCAGATCGCTCTCCCCCATCCCCGCCACCCGCCAGAACAAAGTCCGGATCGCCTGTTT
>JBBIQR010000355.1:0-5105 GCA_037442245.1 Candidatus Solibacter sp.
AGATTACCGTCTCCCGGGAAGTGGTCATCGAGGAGCACGCCCGGGTATCCTTCGATTGCCGCATCTCGGATTCCGACGGCCACCCGCGCGAAGCCGACCTGCGCGCCCGCCACCTCCCCCCGAAACCCGAAGATATCCGCCCCGTCCGCATCTGCCGCCACGCCTGGATCGGAAACGGCACCCACATCATGAAGGGCGTGACCATCGGCGAGGGTGCCGTCATCGGAGCCAACAGCGTCGTCATCTCCGACATTCCGCCTTACTGCCTCGCCATGGGAAATCCGGCGGAGGTCTTCTTCCAGAACTTTGGGCGCCCCTCGAAGGCATCGAAGGAAGGCGCCGCGGGGGTCAGCCGCGCCTCTTCCTGAGTTCTTCCTCCCAGATCGCCGCCGTCCTCTCTACCGCCTTCTCAATGCTTAGATTCCCGCGCGCGAACTCCGCCGCCCTGTGGGATAGATCGCGCCGCAAGCCTTCATCGGCGATCAACCGGGCCAGTTTCTCCGCCAGGTCACCGGGGTCTCCCGCGCGGCACAGCAGACCTCGTTCATTCTCGCCGGTCAACTCCGGCGTGCCCCCCACCCGCGTACCCACCGCTGCGCATCCGCACGCCATCGCCTCCAGCAGGGCATTCGAGAACGCCTCCGAGTGCGAACACAGCACGAAGATATCGATCGCACGCAGAAACTTGGGCACATCCGCCGTCGAGGGATGGAAGCGGCAGGCGTCTTCGATCTTCAACCGCGCGGCGTTGGCCTGAAGCTTGCCCAGTTCCGGACCGCTGCCCACGATCAGCAGGCGCATCCCCGGGTCCAGGTGACGGACCTGCGCGAAGGCTTCCTGCAGGACGTCCAGCGCCTTCTCCGGCCGCAGCACGCAGATCGCTCCGATCACCAGCGAGGCGTCCGCCACCGGTTCCGGCCGGGCCTGCGGGGCGGGGAAAAACTGCCCGGTATCCACGCCGTTGTAGCAAAGGTGGATGGCTTCCGCCCGCACCCCTTCGTCCTCCACCAGGTGGCGCCGCATGGCTTCGCAGTTGACCACGAACCCGCCCGCTATCCGGTCGCTCCAGCGCATCATCCGGTGAGTGCGCGAGTCCAGAAGTTGCCGGCTGCCGAGCTGGCTGGACAACACTACCGGGACCCTGGCAGCACGCGCGACCGGGGCGGCGAATACCACCGTGGGATCGTAGGCGTGCACCACCTGGATCCGGGTGCGGCGGAGGTAGGATCGCAGCCGCCACGCACAGGATAGCGCTTGCGCGGAAAAGAAGGACCTGAGCGGCAGTTCCAGCACAGGCACGCCTGCAGCGGCAAGTTCTTCATAACGCAGACCTTTGGCGGAGTACGTCGCCACATGGGGCAGGAACCGCGTCCGGTCCATGTGAATCGCGATTTTCGCCACGTCGCGCTCCACTCCGCCGTGGTTCAACTCCCGGACCACGAGCAGAACCGGAACCGGACCGCCGCCGCGCCGGGCGTCGTGCTGTGAATCTGGAGGCAATATTACGCTACGCTTTCCGGGTACCGCCGCCGAACTACCATCCTATCCTTGGCCCAAACGGATTCGCAAACCACCCGCCTCTCGCGGCGCGCCGCCCTCGCATGCCCCCGGTCGTTGGGTCGAATTGCCGGTCGGGCCGTCGCGTGGATATAATCAGGGGTCTCGCCCCGGAACCGCCGTGCGGATTCTCCTCGTCTCTCCGCGACAATGCTGGCCACCTGTAAGCGGTGCAAGGCTGCGCGAATTTCATCTGGCAAAAGCCTTGGGGGCCCGGGGGGAAGTGACCCTGGTTTACTTCGCCTCGCGCGAGGGTCCCCACATTGCCCCTTCCAACCTGCCGTTTTGCCGGCGGATCATTCCCGTTCCCGCCCCCAAGCCCTACACCGCTGGAAAAATCCTGCGCGGACTCGTGGGACGCCACCCTCTGCCGGCGGTCAATCTCGATTCGCCGCACATGAAGGGTGCTTTGGCCGAGCTTCTGGCCCGCGAAGAGTTCGACCTGATCCAAATGGAGTATGTCAGCCTCGCCGCCGCGTATCTGCCAGTGCTGCGCCGCGCGACCCGGGCGCCCATCGCGTTCGACTGGCACAACATCGATTCCGAACTCATGGACCGCTACGCGAACGAGGCCGCCTCCCCCCTGCGCCGCTGGTATGCCCGCCACACCGCGCGCCGCCTCGCCGCTTTGGAACGGAGCGTCCTCGCCGGCGCCTTCGGCCACGTCGTTTGCAGCCAGCGCGAGCGCGCCTGCCTCGCCGCCATCGCCCCCCAGGCGCGCCTCGCGGTCATCGAAAACGGCGTCGATGTCGAGCACTTTCAGTCCCCCGCCGCCGCCCCCGAGCCCCGTACCCAAATCGTCTTCGTCGGCTCCATGAACTACCACGCCAACGCCGGCGCCGCGGTGGAATTCGCCCGCTCCGTCTGGCCCGCCCTCCGCGCCCGCTTTCCCGCATGGGGGTTCTCCATCGTAGGATCCAACCCCACCCCGGACGTGCTCGCCCTCCACGGGGCCAACGGCGTCGAGGTCACCGGCACCGTGCCCGACGTGCGCGGCTATTACCGCCGGGCCATCGCCGCCATCGTTCCCCTCACCGTGGGCGGGGGCACCCGTTTGAAAATCCTCGAAGCCATGGCCGCCGGCGTCCCCGTAGTCTCGAGTTCCATCGGCGCCGAAGGCCTGCCTGTGTCCCATGGCCGCGAAATCCTGATCGCCAATCAGCCCGCCGCCTGGATCGACGGCCTGGAACGCCTCGCGCGCGACCCCTCGCTGCACGCCCGCCTTGCCACCGCCGGGTTGGAACTTGTGCGCTCGCGTTACGACTGGAAGGCGATCGGTGAATCTCTGATTCAAACCTATCAGGGCTGGCTGCGTGACTCGGGCGTGCACGCATCGGGCTGGTAGGAAAACGGGAAACAGTGTCGGGGAAGGCCGCCGGTAGCTGTGTTGACTTCTATTGCAGGCTAATCTCACAATCGACCATGCTCACTGATCTGGAATACCGATTCCTGAGCCGATTCTACAGGCGGAAGAAGGGCGCCCACGGAATCGCCGGCCAGATTACGCCGTACTCCAAGTTGGATCGGCATATCGGTCCATCGTGGGCCTCCCTCGTGGAGAACCGCGTGGTTCTCGATTTCGGATGTGGCGTAGGGCATCAGGTGCAGGAAATCGCCAGCGCGGGCGCGAAGAAGGTGTACGGACTCGAAACATCGCCGAATCAACTCGCGCTCGCCGGCAGGAGCCTGTCCGGCTTCGCGCTGGCGGATCGTTGCTGCATTTCCTCTACACTCCCGGAGGAACGAATCGACTGCATCATATGCATCGATTGTTTCGAGCACTTTGCCGACCCTCTGGGCGTCTTGAATACAATGTATTCCCTGCTTAAACCCAACGCGGCGGCCCATATATCGTTCGGGCCAACCTGGTACCACCCCTTGGGTGGGCACGCGTTCAGTGCCTTCCCCTGGGCGCACCTGCTGATCCGCGAGCAGGCTCTGGTAAGGTGGCGCAACGATTTCCTTCCCGGAACTTCGGTGGGATTCGAAAGTAGCGGATTAAATCGGATGACCATACGCCGGTTCCGGTCCCTGGTCGGCCAGACGGACTTTGAACTACAAGGTTGCCAGGCAGTACCGATTCGGAGTATGAGGTGGATTCACAACCCCCTGACGCGCGAATTCACCACATCCGCCGTCCACGCAACCCTGCGGCGAAGAGGGTAGCGGCAACCTATTGATCGGACTACGGTCGAAGCCGCCCTGCCGCGCAACGCCTGACCGGCCGCTGGATTCCTCACCGGCACTTCGACTGGCGCGACGCGTAGTCCTCTATCACATTTTCGAAAGTAGCTGACTCAGTCCCGCCATCTAACTGAGATACGGCCACCACCGCGTCCTGTCTACCTACAGGTGGTTTCGCTGAGGGCACACGCCCATCCCGATGAGGATCCGATCAGGAGCCGGCCCTTCACCGCCAGAGTATCGCTGACTTGCTTCCTCCTCTTTGTACTTATTTTTTCGGAGGCCACCAGCGGTACCTTCGGCAACCCTTACAAACTGCCCTCCGGCCCCACGAGTCATGCGGCGCCCGCCTACCCATTCCTGGTGAGCCTGATCTACCGCACCGCGGGGTTCGGGATCAAAGCAGGTCCCCGCCCCGCACCCGGCTGCTTGGACATTCCCCCGGCTATGTGGTTATCGTGAGGGTGGAGCCCGCCCTGGGTTCCCGCCGGCGCCGGTTGATCGGACTACGGTCGAAGCCGCCCTGCCGCGAGCGATCGCCCTTCAGGAGTTCCCATGTGCCTGGCAGTCCCCGGTAAAATCATCGAAACCGGCGAGAACCGCGGCGTCCGCACCGGCCGCGTCGAGTTCGGCGGCATCGTCCGCCAGGCGTGCCTCGACTTCGTTCCCGAAGCCCGGATCGGCGACTACGTCCTGGTCCACGTCGGCTTCGCCATCTCCCGCATCGACCCGGCCGAAGCCCGCCGCACCCTCGACCTCCTCCGCTCCATGGACCTCCTCGACGCCGAACTCGGCCCGCCGCCGGAGACCCCGTGAAGTACCTCGACGAGTACCGCGACGAAGCCCTCGCCCGTTCTCTTGCGGCCGCCATCGCCCGCCGCGCCACCCGCCCCTGGTGCCTCATGGAGATCTGCGGCGGCCAGACCCACACCATCATGCGCTACGGCCTCGACGAACTCCTCCCCCCAGGCCTGCGCCTCGTCCACGGGCCCGGCTGCCCGGTCTGCGTCACCCCCCTCGAAACCATCGACAAGGCTATCGAGATCGCCTCCCGCCCCGGCGTGACTTTCGTCTCCTACGGCGACATGCTGCGCGTCCCCGGCTCGAAACTCGACCTCTTCCGCGTCCGCGCCGCCGGCGGCGATGTGCGCGTCGTCTACTCCCCCATGGACGCCCTCGCCCTTGCCCGCGCCAACCCCGGCCGCAAGGTCGTCTTCTTCGCCATCGGCTTCGAAACCACCGCGCCCCCCAACGCCATGGCCGCCTTCCAGGCGCGCCGCGAAGGCCTCTCCAACTTCTCCATGCTGGCCTCGCACGTCCTCGTGCCGCCCGCCATCCAAATGTTGCTCTCTTCTCCGCGCAAC
>JBBIQR010000356.1:0-5073 GCA_037442245.1 Candidatus Solibacter sp.
CTACTTCGTTGTCGCCCACTTCCACTACGTCATGGTCGGCGGCACCATCATGGCTTTCCTCGCCGGCATGCATTTCTGGTGGCCCAAAATCACCGGACGCATGTACCCCGAAGGCTGGGCCAAGCTCAGCGCCCTCATCATCTTCGTCGGCTTCAACTTCACCTTCTTCCCGCAGTTCATCCTCGGCTACATGGGGATGCCGCGCCGCTACCACGCCTACCCGCCCGAGTTCCAGGTGCTCAACGTGCTCTCCACCGCCGGCGCCAGCGTGCTCGCCATCGGCTACGTCATGCCCATGATCTACTTCATGTGGTCGCTCAAGTACGGCAAGGTCGCCGGCGCCAACCCCTGGGGCGCCACCGGTCTCGAATGGCAGACCCAGTCCCCGCCGCCCACGCACAACTTCGACCAGACCCCGATCGTCACCCACGACGCCTACGACTATTCCACCGTGCATGGAGAGGAGATCCAAGTTGGCTGACCACTCGCATACCGAGACCATCGACCTTCGCGTCCAGTTCGATACGCCGGAGCAGCAGAAAGACTGCTCCACCCTCGGGATGTGGATCTTCCTCATCACCGAAATCATGTTCTTCGGCGGCATGTTCGCGGCCTACACCATCTACCGCCAGAACTACCCCGAGGTCTTCGCCATCGCCTCCACCAGCCTCAACGCCAAAATCGGCGCGTTCAATACCTGCGTGCTCCTCTTCTCCAGCTTCACCATGGTGATGGCCGTCCGCGCCGGACAACTCGGCAAGCAGAAAGCCATCGTCGGCTGGCTCATCCTGACCCTCATCTTCGGCGGCGCCTTCCTCGGCGTGAAGGGCATCGAGTGGCACGAGAAGTTCGTCGAGCACCACATCCCCGGCCAGGCCGAATTCCACCTCGAAGGCCTCCCCGCCGGCGAACAGGGCCACGCCCAGATCTTCTTCTCCCTCTACTTCTCCATGACCGGCCTCCACGCCCTCCATATGGTCGTCGGCGCCGGCATGCTCATCTGGCTGCTCCTCGAAGCCCGCAAGGGAACTTACAGCGCGAAATACTTCACCCCCATCGACGTCGGCGGATTGTACTGGCACTTCGTCGATATCATCTGGATCTTCCTCTTCCCGCTGCTCTACCTGATCGACCGCCATCTGAAGGTATAACCGATGCACGACGAATCCCAATCCCAACATCACCCGGTCGATTCCGCCCGGACCTACGCCGCGATTCTCGCCACCCTGCTCTTCCTGACCATCCTGACCACCGTGGTCGCCTACGTCGACCTCGGCTACTTCAGCACCGTCATCGCACTGGCCATCGCCTGCACCAAGATGCTGCTCGTGGCGCTCTTCTTCATGCACATCCGCCACAGCACCAAACTCACCAAACTGGTGGTCGTCGGCGGACTCCTCTGGCTCGCCATCCTCCTCCTGTTGACCCTCACCGATTTCGCCACCCGCACCTGGACCGGCGTCCCCGGCCGATGAGGAGTTAGGATCATCTCAGTGACGTTTCGCGGTACTGCAACCGCCGCCCTTCTCTGGCTGGCGCCGCTGGCTGCGGCCCAGTCTCACGCCCCCTCGCGGGTCACCTATTACGCCGCCATCGCTCCCATCGTCCTGAAGGAGTGCTCTCCCTGCCACCGCCCCGGTGAGTCCGCTCCCTTCTCCCTGCTCACCTACGATGAGGTCCGGCGCCACGCCACCCAGATCGCGCGCGTCGTCAAGACCCGCTTCATGCCTCCGTGGCTGCCCGAGCACGGCTACGGCGATTTCCAGGAAGAACGCCGCCTCACCGCCGAACAGATCCGCCTCATCCAGGACTGGGCCGCCGCCGGCGCCCCCGCCGGCGTCGAAACCAAACAACAGGCCGCCGCCCCCCCCGTCACCTCCTGGGTCCTCGGACCCCCCGACCTCATCCTGCGCACCGCCCGCCCCTACACCATGGCCGCGGACGCCCCCGAAACCTTCTGGAATTTCATCCTGCCCGTCCCCATCTCCACCACCCGATGGGTCCGCGCCATCGAAGTCCGCCCCGGCAATCCCCAGGTCTTCCACCACGCCAACGTCATCATCGACCGCGCCCACGCCGCCCGCCGCCGCGAAGCCACCCCCGGCTCCGGATTCGCCGGCATGGACGTCATCTTCGAGGAAAGCTCTTTCGAACCCGACGGCAGTTTCCTCTCCTGGAAACCCGGCAGCAGCCCCGTCGTCGAACCCGACGGCATGGCCTGGCGCGCCGACCCCGGCATGGACCTCATCCTCAACGTCCACCTCAAACCCACCGGCAAGCAGGAAACCGTCAACCCCGTCATCGGCATCTACTTCACCGACAAGCCGCGCACCCTCTTCCCCATGCTCATTCAACTCGAGCACGACCGCGCGCTCGATATCCCTCCCGGCAACTCCGACTTCCTCGTCAGCGACGATTTCACCGTGCCCATGGACCTCAACGTCCTCGCCGTCTACCCGCACGCCCACTACCTGGGCAAACTCATCGAAGGCTACGCCACCCTGCCCGATGGCACCAAAAAGTGGCTCGTCCGCATCACCGATTGGGACCTCAACTGGCAGGGCGTCTTCCGCTATCAGAAGCCGGTCTTCCTGCCCAAAGGTTCTACCGTCAGCATGCGCATTCACTACGACAACTCCACCGCCAACGTGCGCAACCCCAATAATCCTCCCCGCGAAGTAAAAGGCGGGCCGGACGCGAAGTCGGAGATGAGCCACCTCTGGCTTCAGGTCCTCCCCGTCGAATCCGGCGACCACCGCGCCGACATCCAGGCCGCCATCAGCCAGCAGCAGATCCAGAAGTACCCCGACGACTTCACCGCCAACTTCCGCATGGGCGACCTCATGCTCATGCGCAACCTCCCCGCCGATGCCGTTCCCTATTTTCAAAAGGCGGCCGAAAGCGATCCCCACAGCGTCCTCGCCGCCACCGAATTGGGCAACGCCTACTTCGCCGCAAAGCAGATCCCCGAGTCCATCGCCGCCTTGCGCCACGCCCTCGAAATCGACTCCACCTACACCGACGCGCGCTACAACCTCGCCAGCGTCCTCGCCACCAGCGGCAGCTTCGAGGAAGCCGCCCACGAGTACGAACAGGTGCTCAAGGACCAGCCCGATAACCTCCCCGCCCGCCAGCACCGCGCCGAGGTCCTCGTCCTCTGGGCCGACCAGATCGCCCGCGCCGGCGACGATAACAAGGCCATCGCCATGTACCGCGAAGCCATGCCCGAGTTGACCTCCAATCCCGCCGTCCACGTGCGCCTCGGCATGGCCTACGCGCGCCAGGACCGCCTCGAAGAAGCCCAAACCGAGTTTGAAACCGTCCAGCGTTTGGACCCCCAGTCCCAGATCGCCGCGCAAGCGATCGCGGCCATCGTCGCCCGCCGCAAATCCACGGGCAAGTAGCGGCGCCTGTCGGGTTTTGCTATAACAGGCAAAAGATCGCCGCGAATTGGCGATTTCCCGTAACCTTTGCCCAGGAACCTCATCTAAGCCACAAAGGGGTTTTTACGTATATGCAACGCCGTACTCACTGGGTCGTCATCGCTCTATCTCTACTCGTCTTCAGCCTCGCATCCGGCCTGATGGCGCAGTCCACTTCCAGCATCCAGGGTTCGGTCACCGATCCCACCGGCGCCGGTGTCGCTAAAGCCACCGTCTCCGCGAAAAACCTGGCCACCGGCGAAGAACGCACCGTCGCCACCGACGAGTCCGGCTCCTACGCCCTGCCCTCGCTCACTCCCGGCTCCTACCGCATCGAAGCCAAGGCGCCCGGCTTTCAAGGTTTCGTCGCGAGCGGATTGCAGGTCGAAGTCGGCCGCGTCATCGTCCAGAATTTCTCCCTGAAGATCTCTACCGCCTCGGAAGTCGTCGAAGTCAGCGCCACCGCGCCCGTCATCGACGCCGGCACCGTCAGCGTCGGCGCCGTCATCGACCAGCGCACCGTGCAGGAACTCCCGCTCAACGGCCGCCACTTCGTCGATCTCGGCCTCCTCATCCCCGGCTCCGTCACCCCGCCCCAAAGCGGCTTCCTCACCGCGCCCCTCCGCGGCCAGGGCTCGCTCGCCTTCAACACCGCCGGCAACCGCGAGGACACCGTCAACTTCATGGTCAACGGCGTCAACCTCAACGACATGGTGCAGAACCAGGTCACCTTCCAGCCCACCATCAGCACGCTCGCCGAATTCAAGGTCGACAACTCCACCTACAACGCCGAGTACGGCCGCAACTCCGGCGCCATCGTCAACATCGCCACCAAGGCCGGCTCCAACGATTTCCACGGCGAGGTCTTCGAGTACCTCCGCGATTGGGCCATGGACGCGCGCAACTACTTCAACAAGGTCGGCGTGCCCCAATCCCAGTTCATCCGCAACCAGTACGGCGCCGATGGCGGCGGCCCCATCATCAAAAACAAGACGTTCTTCTTCCTCAGCTTTGAAGGCCTGCGCCAGCGCCAGGGCGTCACCATCAACTCCGGCGTCCTCACCGCCGATCAGCGCGCCCAGGCCACCGCCGTCAATAATCCGGCCGTCGCCAAAATGCTCTCCTTCATCCCCCAGCCCAACGCCGGTACCGCGCGCTTCATCGGCTCCGCCGCCGCGCCCGTCGAGATCGATCAGGGCACCGCCAACATCAGCCACATCTTCTCTGCCGCCGACCGCCTCAACTTCTACTACGCCTACCAGCACGACCTGCGCACCGAGCCGACTCTCCAGGGCAACACCATCCCCGGCTTCGGCGATCAGCGTGAGGGTAAGCGCTGGCTGGCGACGCTCGTCGAAACCCACGTGTTCAACGGCGGCATGGTGAATGAGGCGCGCCTCGGCGTCAACCGCATAGCGATCACCTTCGCGCCGGCGACCGCGCTGAACCCGGCGAGCTTTGGCATCGGCAACGGCGTCACTTCGGCGATCGGCCTGCCGCAGATCACGCTGCGCGACATCGGGCTGAATTTCGGCGGCCCCTCGGGCTTCCCGCAGGGCCGCGGCGATACCACCGGCGTCTTCTCCGATACGCTGAGCCTCCTGCGCGGCAAGCATTCGTTCAAGTTCGGCGGAGAGTTCCGGCGCTTCAT
>JBBIQR010000357.1:0-5057 GCA_037442245.1 Candidatus Solibacter sp.
AAACCAGCCAGAAGACCACGCCCCGGCTGCTGAGCCTGGACTCGGAGTCCGGGCCGCCGCGGGTGGTGGTTCCACCGGCCGGCTTCGAAGCGCTGCTTGGCCGCCTGCGTAGCCGGTCTTCCAGCCTCAGTGCCGGACTGCACGCCTGGCAGCCCGACGGTGCGGGGCACACCGGCAGAAAAACTGCTCCGGGATATCTGGAAAACGATCCGCTCACGGGCTGGCAATTCGAGCAGTACATCCCGGCCATCGTGCACCCGATCGTGCACCACGAACTGCCGATGATCCGGGACAATCCAGCCAGTCCGGAAGCGATCGACTGGGTCATCATCGAATTGGATCTGCACACCATACAGACGCGAATTTTCCCGGCGCTCACCCTGAGTCATCTTGGGACGCCGGACAGTGCCGATTTTTCCCTCGCGGTGCGCGTCGCGGGCAAGCCGGGCCAGATCCTCTACCAGTGGCCACTGGAAGGAGAGGTCAGCGGGGCAGCCGAGCCGGACGCGACCATGAACATCTTCGGGCCGCCGCCGGCCAGCATCGAAGACAGCTCCTGGGTGGCGGTGAAGAACGCGAATTCCGTGAAGGCCGGAAACGGGCGTCATTTCTCGGGCCCCCTCTGGTTTCCTGTAATCCACTACTCGCACGCGGATACCCCGTGGATGTTGGCCCTGACCCACCGCAGGGGGCACCTGCGGGATATGGTCGCCGACGTTCAGCGGATGAATCTGGCGATCAACAGCGCGGTCTTCATCCTGCTGGCCGGAGGGGTGGTGCTGGCAGCGTTGGCCGGACACCGCGCCCAGAAGTATGCCCGGATGGAGATGGAATTCGTCGCCTCGATCAGTCACGAGTTGCGTACGCCCCTGACCGCCATCTACTCCGCCGGAGAGAATCTCGCCGACGGCGTTGTGCAAAGCAAGTCGCAGTCGGCGCACTATGGCTCGATCGTCACGTCGCAGGCCAGGCAGTTGATCAACCTGGTGGACCAGGTGCTGACGTTTTCTTCCACGCACCGCGGCCAGAGGCGGTACGAGAAGGAGTTGCTGGAGGTCGGGCAGGTCATCGCGCTGGCGCTTCAGAACACCCGCGCCACGATCGAGGCGGGCGGCTTCGCCGTCGAACAGGAGATTGCGCCCGGTCTGCCGCCCGTCCGGGGCGATCAAAGCGCTCTGGTATGCTGCATTCAGAACCTGCTCGCCAATGCGGCGAAATACAGCGGCAGGAGCCGGTGGATAGGGGTGTCGGCTCGCCTGTCCCCAGGGCGGAAAGGCCACGAGGTGCAGATCAGCGTCGAGGACCGGGGCATCGGTATTGCCGTT
This sequence comes from Candidatus Solibacter sp., assembly GCA_037442245.1. Lineage (GTDB taxonomy): Bacteria > Acidobacteriota > Terriglobia > Bryobacterales > Bryobacteraceae > Solibacter. The sequence goes on from JBBIQR010000357.1 coordinate 1,326, forward strand.
TCGGAATTGCCGGAGGTGTTCAAGCCTTTCTACCGCAGTTCTCGTGTGAAAGCGGCCCAGATTCATGGCACCGGGCTGGGTTTGGCGATCGCGCGGGAGATTGCCGAAGCGATGGGCGGGCGCATATCGGTACGGAGCGCCCAGGGATCCGGCACCCGGTTCACCATCAGTCTGCCGGGCGCCGGTTAGACACCGGGCGGAGATTCACGGGTTGAGAACGACTGTCGAATGAACGAGAGTATTTTGCTGGCCGAGGACGAAGCGGCGCTCCGCGTCACGCTGGGCGACCGGTTGGCGCGCGAAGGCTTCCTGGTCGACATGGCGGCCGACGGCGAGGACGCGTTCGATAAGGCCACGCGCCTTCCGTTCGACCTGATCGTCCTCGATATCATGCTGCCGTTCAAGAACGGGTTCGATGTGTGCCGCGACATCCGGCAGGCGGGCATCGCCACACCGATCCTGCTGCTTTCGGCAAGGAGCGACACCGTCGATAAGGTTGTCGGATTGAAACTGGGCGCCGACGACTACGTGTCCAAGCCCTTCGAGGCAGCCGAACTGCTGGCCAGGATCGAGGCCCTGTTGCGGCGCGTCCCGCTGCGGACGAGCCAGGGCGTTTACCAGTTCGGCGCCGTCCGCATCGATCTGAAGCGCGGCCAGATCGTGCGCGGTGGTGGCGAGGTTAACCTTTCCGGGCGCGAGTTGCAGTTGCTGCGATACCTCATCGAACGCGCCGGCCAGGTCGTGCCTAGAGCCGACATCCTGCGCAACGTCTGGGGCTACGATACCGGCACCTTCACGCGCACGGTGGACGTTCACATTGCCAGCCTCCGGCAGAAACTGGGCAACGACTCCCAGCAGCAGGAACTCATCATCACGGTATCCGGCATAGGCTACAAGTTCACGGGAGGGGATCCGTGCGGCCGGACGGCCGGGACATAACGGACCGCGCGGGAGGACTCGGGAACCGGTCAGCCGCGGGACACGGGGCGGGAAGCAATCGAGCGCCGCACCTGGCGCAACGCTTCGTCCAGGCGCTGATCGTGACGCGGGGTGAACCACGCGGGTGCGTAGTCGTGGAGCAGGGCGCGGATTTCTTGCAGGACGTCATGGGCGCACGCGAGCGCGCCCTCCGCATCCCCGTCGATTGATCCCTCGTTACGGCCACCACCCTGTGGATGGGAGTGCGTCTGGTCCGAGCCGGCCGAATGTTTCATCTTCTGCGCTGTACCCATGGTGCAATCCCGATTGCGGCTGGGGAGCACGCCTTCTGTAGCCATCTTATAACCAGACGATGGAGGGGCGCTGCAAAAAAGCGCGGAGCGGATGTAAAGACTGTAATGCGGGTAGCCAAAAATGGCGAAGGGACCGCGAGATTATTCACTGAAGGGCCGGCAGAATGAGACCCGCTGTGCGGTTTCATCCTCGAAGAGGGCGGGCGGCAGGCATGAGGGCCCCTTGTCCGGGTTCCACGCGGCGGCTCCGGGGTAAGAACGCGCCAAAGGAACGGGGCCGCCGGCGCAGAAATTGCGCGGCGGCGGCCCCGGTTTTAGTGAGCGGTTTTACTCGGCCAGCGATTCTTCGCCGGTGTCCTCGGGGAGTCCGCCGGCGTAGCGCAGGCCGGTCTCCTCTTCGTAACCGGGGATGGACTCGAGCGGTACTTCCACCGGCGGCTCCTCGACCACGTCTTCACCGGCGATCTTCACCTGCCGGTAATACTCCATGCCGGTGCCGGCCGGAACCAGTCGGCCCATAATGACGTTCTCCTTGAGGCCGCGCAGGTAGTCCACCTTGCCGTTGATGGCGGCTTCGGTGAGCACGCGCGTGGTCTCCTGGAAACTCGCCGCCGAAATGAAGCTGTCGGTGGAAAGCGACGCCTTGGTGATGCCGAGCAGCACGGCCTTGCCCTGCGCGGGACGGCCGCCGGCCTCGAGCACCTTCTGGTTCTCGCCGCGGAACTTGAACTTGTCCACGACCTCTTCGGGCAGGAACTCGGTATCGCCGATGTCCTCCACCTTCACCCAGCGCATCATCTGGCGCGAGATGACTTCCAGATGCTTATCGTTGATGTTGACGCCCTGCAGCCGGTAGACTTCCTGAATCTCGTTGACCAGGTACTTCTGCAGTTCCTTTTCGCCGAGCACATCGAGGATGTCGTGCGGGTTGCGCGGACCGTCCATGAGCGGCTCGCCGGCTTTGACGCGCTCGCCCTCCTGGACGTTGATGTGGACGCCGCGCGGCAGCGAGTACTCGCGCTTCTCCCCGGCGTCGCCTTCGACGTAGATCTTGCGCTGGCCCTTGGTGATTTCGCCGTACTTCACCTGGCCGTTGATTTCGGCGATGATCGCGGTCTCACGCGGCTTGCGCGCTTCGAAGAGTTCGACGACGCGCGGCAGACCGCCGGTGATGTCCTTGGTCTTGGTGGTTTCGCGCGGGATCTTGGCGAGCACGTCGCCGGCGTGCACCTCATCGCCGTCGCGCACCATGAGGTGGGCGTGGGTGGGCATGAGGTACTTCTTCTTTTCGCCGCGCGAGACCCCGGTCTCGGGGCGGACTTCGATGGTGGGCTGCCGCTTCTCGTCGGGCGAATCCGTCACCACGAGCTGGCTCATACCGGTGACCTCATCCACCTGTTCCTGCAGGGTGAGGCCGTCGATGAGGTCCTTGAAGTGGATCACGCCGCTGACTTCGGTGAGGATCGAGAAGGTATACGGGTCCCATTCGAGCAGGATCTGGTTGCTCTTGACGGGAGCCCCGTCCTCGGCCAGGATGCGCGCGCCGTACACGACCGGGTAGCGTTCCTTTTCGCGGTTCTTCTCGTCCCACACCGCCATGATGCCGTTGCGGTTCATGGCGATCAGTTCGCCCGTCTTGCTGCGCACCGTCTGGATGCCGATATAGTGCGCGAAACCGTCCGTCTTGGCGTCCTGCGTGGACTGCTCGCTGATACGGCTGGCGGTGCCGCCGATGTGGAAGGTACGCATCGTAAGCTGCGTACCGGGTTCGCCGATCGACTGCGCCGCGATCACACCCACCGCTTCGCCGCGCTCCACCAGGCGTCCGGTGGCCAGGTTGCGGCCGTAACAGGCCACGCATACGCCGCGCTTCGATTCGCAGGTCAGCACGGAGCGGATCTTCACGCGCTCGATGCCGGCCGCCTGAATGGCGGCGGCCAGATCCTCGGTGATCTCCTGGTTGATGCCGACGATGATGCTGCCTTCGTAGTCCTTCTGATCCTCGAGGGCGACGCGGCCGACGATGCGGTCGCGCAGCGGCTCGATGATTTCGCCCGATTCGATGATGGGCTCGACGTAGATGCCTTCATTGGTGCCGCAGTCGTTCTCGGTGACGATCACGTCCTGCGCCACGTCGACCAGGCGCCGGGTCAGGTAGCCGGAGTCCGCGGTCTTAAGCGCGGTATCGGCCAGACCCTTGCGGGCGCCGTGGGTCGAGATGAAGTACTGCAACACGTTCAGGCCTTCGCGGAAATTGGCCGTGATCGGGGTCTCGATGATTTCGCCGGAGGGCTTGGCCATCAGACCGCGCATACCGGATAGCTGGCGGATCTGCTGCTTGGAACCGCGCGCGCCGGAGTCGGCCATGATGTAAATCGGATTGAGGTAGCGGCCGGTGCGGTCGTCCTCTTCCATCGCCTGGAACATTTCGTCGGAGACCTTCTCCGTCACCTTGCTCCAGATCTCGATGATCTTGTTGTAGCGCTCGCCGTGGGTGATG
>JBBIQR010000358.1:0-5056 GCA_037442245.1 Candidatus Solibacter sp.
CAGACGCCATCGCCGCCGCGCACGCCGCCGCTGATGGGGAACGAGGTGACGATGCGGGAGTCCACCGCGCGGGCGAAGGCGATGACGCCGCGCCACTCGGGGCGGGTGAGGATGCCGCCGAAGCCGGGCGGTGGAGTTTTGGGGGCGGGGGTATCGGCGTCGTGGAAGTAGGCGGAGTTGGCCCAGGTGCCGCTGACCCGGACGTAGGAGGGTCCGAGGGCGGCGGCGAGTTTCCGGAGGCGCGGGTTGGCGAGGTCGATCGGCGGGCGGTAGCGGAAGAGGGAGGGATCGATGCCGGGAGTGGCGAGTTTGGCGTCGGGCGGAGGAGGCGGGGCGGCGCCGGCGGCTTTGTAGGGCGCCCAGAAGCGGCCGCCGGTGACCTCGACCATTTCGATGTTGAAGGACTGGTAGCGGGGGTCGACCGTGCCGACTTTGGGCATGCGGGCGGGAGCGAGGGTCTGGGCGGGGACGGCGGCGCACGCCAGGAGGAAGGAGAGGGCGAACGGGACGGGGTTCGTCATAAGAGCCAGCCGCTGATTGTACCCGATTTCAACCAGCGGCCCGGCATCGGCTGGCCGGCGTGCCCTCCCCTGCCTGGCGGGAGCGCGTCCCGTTGGACTTAGCGGGGGTTGGCGGCGGCATCCTTCGCCATCTGCTCGTGAGCGGCAGCCAATTCGCGAACCGATTTCGCGGCCTCGCGGATGGTCTTGGCGAAATACTCGCAGTGGGCGGCGGTGTTGGGCGCCATCGGGCTCTTGATGGCGGCGGCCGGCGCCGTGGCGCTCTTCCGGTAGATGGCGGCGAGTTCCTCGTGCTCCTGGGCCTCGGCCTCCAACCGGCCGGCTTCCGCCTGGTAATACCCGGCGATTCGCAGGTGGTCGGCGGGCGATTTGGCGGTCGCGACCAGGCGGGCGACATCCTTCTTGCTGAGGTCTTTGGGCGAGGCCGCCTGGACCCCCGAAACTGCCGCGAACAGCAAAACGAATAACGGAATGATGGCGGTGGCCGCCACTCTGGCTTTGCGCGTAATCGTAGTAAACATTGCTTTCTCCTGATTTGGTTGTTGCTGCGGATCGAAAACCCGCCGCTTCGCAAGCGGGAAGGGCAACTGGATGCCCAGATCACAAAGCCCGCGTTCCCAACGGGATACGCACTCGCCACTCTCCCGGACTACTTCCCGGCTGGCTGCTAGCATCCAGCCGCTCGCCGGCGATGGCGCAAATCGGGCAGGCGGGGCGGAGCGAAGACGCCGGGCGCTTGCCTGAGATCAGGCAGTTCACCGCGGCCGATGGCTCATTTCCGGCAGATTCGGCGGCCCGGCACTGGCCACCGCGCACCGCGCGAATCAGGTATTCACCTATCTTTTTCCGAAATATTCCAGCGGGATAGCGGCGGTTTGCCGCCCGGCGCAAGGCTATCAGGTTCGCGTGGGCGCAGCCGTGCAATCAAACCCCTGTCAGGAACGCGCTGAACGTGTACGATGCGCGGTCCGTCCCGACCAAGGAGTAAGGCATGTCATGGAGAAGAAAGTTTGTCATCTTATTATGCGGAATGATCGGCCTCGGCAGTCTTGCCTTGATGGGCGGCTCGAAACCGGCATTTAGCCGCCATCTGAAAACCGACTATTTGCCGCCAACACAGGTTGAGTTCATCCGCCCCGGCATCGTTTTCCACATCACACAGGCGCAGATCGCCCAGGATGGAACGGTCTCCGCCACGTTCCAGATTACGGATCCAAAAGGGCTGCCTCTGGATATGGACGGGGTGGCGACACCCGGGCCAATCAAAGTAGGAATGACCCTGGCGACGATCTATAACGACCACGTCAGCGAAGAATACACCAACCACATCCTGCAAACCGTTACCGACCCCAAGACCGGCAACACGGCGCAACAGTCGTCCCTGGATACCGGCGGCACCTTCCTGAAAGTCAGTCCCGGCATCTACACCTATACATTCAAAACCAAGATACCGGGCTTCGACCCGACCGCTACCCACTCGATTGGCGGCCAGGCGGAACGCGACCTTTCTGAGTTCGACTTGGGCGTCCAGGGTATCGACGACGTCTACACATGGGTGCCGAACGGCAGCCCGGTCACCGAGATTCGGGAGGTGGTGGGCACCCCGGCCTGCAACCAGTGTCATGACAAGCTGGCGGTGCACGGCGGGGCGCGGCAGAAGGTCGCATATTGCATCCTCTGCCATAATCCGGGGATCTCCGACCCGGTGACGGGCAACGACCTGGATATGCCCGTGATGATTCACAAAATCCACCGCGGGCCGAACCTCCCGAGCGTCAAGGCGGGCGGCAAGTATCAGCTTGCCGGCGACAACGGCGTGATCGAAGACTATTCGAATACGACATTCCCCCGGGATATTCGGGAGTGCACCACCTGCCACCAGCAGGCTCCGCAGGCTCAGCAGTTCAACACGTGCCCGCACGATACGGCATGCGGGGCCTGCCATGACGACGTCGACTTTGCGACCGGGAAGAACCATCCGGGCGGGCCGCAACCGGACAGCAACCAGTGCGCGAATTGCCATGCCCCGCAGGGCGAACTGGAGTTTGACGCTTCCGTGATCGGCGCTCACACCATACCGGCTCGGTCGAAACAACTGCCGGGGGTCGATTTCGCAATCCTGCAAGTCCAGAACACAGCGGCCGGGAACAATCCTACGGTCACGTTCTCCATCAAGGACGATGCCGGCAACCCGATTGCGCCTTCGACCATGGCGCACGTGGCGCTGGTGATGGCCGGACCGGCCGCGGACTACTCACAGGCGATTACCGAAGACCTCAGCCAGGTTCCCGGCCCGAGCGGCGCCTACACGTACACCTTCCAACAGCAGATCCCGAAAAGCGCGGGCGGCACCTGGACCATCGGCATTGAAGGGACGAAGACGTATACCCTCAACCCCGGGACGGTTCAGCAGATGACTCAGACCCAGGGAGGAGTCAACCAGTTGGTCTCGTTCTCCGTCGATGGCAGTCCGGTGCGACCGCGCCGCACCGTGGTGGCGCTAGAGAACTGCAACAACTGCCACAGTGCGCTCTCGGTGCACGGCGGCAACCGGAATCAGATCGAAATGTGCGTCCTTTGCCACAATCCGAACGCGACCGACAGCGCCGTGAGACCGGCGACGGCCAACCCGCCCCAGGCGATCGACTTCAGGACCATGATCCACAAGATCCACACGGGGAATCAGTTGACCAGCGACTACACGGTATACGGCTATAAGGGCTCCGTGAACAACTTCAACGGGGTGACCTTTCCGGGCGACCGGCGCGATTGCGAGCAGTGCCATGTCAGCGGTTCCGAAGAAGTGCCCCTGGCGCCGAACCTGCTTCCGGTGACCACGCCGCGGGATTACCTGACGACCACGCCTCCGGCGACCGCCGCCTGCCTGGCCTGCCACACGGACCAACGCTCCGCGGCGCACGCCGCCGATAATACGTCTGTGTTCGGTGAGAGTTGCGACGTGTGCCATGGACCGGGAACGGACTTCTCGGTCGATCGGGTCCACGCGCGTTAGATGATCTCGCTCCGCGAGTTTGGCCGCACGCTTGCAGCACGACGTTTGTTCATGAAACCCGCGCGCGTACTTCCGCTGTTTTGGTTTGCCGCACGGCTGTTGGCGGCGGGCGGCCCGCCGGAAGCCGACGATCCGTTCGCCGCGTACCACCAGGCGTTCGCGCGCAGGCTGGCGGAAATGCTGGAACCTCAGGCTGCGGCGGCATCGGAACCGGCACCTGCCGCGCCGGCCGGGGAGGCCGCAACCCCCGGACAGGATCCCGATGCTGAACTCAAGGCTTTCGCCGCGCGTTACTGGGGCGGCCGGGAAGCGGAGTTTGCCGCGGCGCTGGGGCGCTTGCAGAGCCTCCGGCCGGCCCTCGAACCGATCCTGGCAGCGGAGGGCGTGCCCAAACAACTCGCCGCGGTGGTGCTCATAGAGAGTGGGGCTCGACCGTTCGCTGCGTCGCCGCGTCAGGCGCGCGGTCTCTGGCAATTCATTCCTGAGACCGCGCGGCGATACGGGCTGACGGTCGGCGCCGGTGACGACGAGCGGGTGCAACTGGAGTCCGCGACCCGGGCCGCGGCGCGTTACCTCCGCGATTTGTACCGCCGCTTCGGCGATTGGCCCCTGGCGCTGGCCGCATACAATGCCGGCCAGAGGAGGGTAGAGGCCGCTCTGGAAAAGGGGGGCGCGGGCACATTCTGGCAGCTTAGCTCCGCGGGCTTGCTTCCGATGGAGACGAGGAGCTATGTGCCGGCGGTACTGGCTGCCATGAGTTTGCTGCGACCGGCGGCCCCCGCGGTTGCCGGCAATGGAACCGCGCGCGGCGAACGCTGGGTCTATGCGCCGGCGAGTGCGTCAAACTGAGAGCTTTTGAACCCAAAGATGGTCAGGGAACGCGGTATCCGCGCCGCGTGTACAGATACAGTCTGGACCGGCCTGGAAGCCGTGTGAGCTTTACATCGATGCGTCGAAACTGGCCCGGGGGACCGAGCGGAGTGGGTACGTAGCCGAGGATGTAGCGGTCGTGCAGTGTCCGGCTCATCCGGGCGGCGAGGGCGGGAAGTTCGCCGGCGCTTTCGACCATGTGGTGCTGACCACCGGTCATGGCCGCCAAATCCTCGAGGATCCATGCCCCGCGAGCTTCCTCCCGGCTCGCCGCGCCGTCGTGAATCCCAATCGCGTGAATCTGAATCTCCCGTTCGTCCAGCAGATGGCGCATTTCGCGCTCGCTGAACCGGCTGTCGTTATCGCCGCCATCGGAGATCACGAAGATCACTCGCCTGCCGTTCCTCGCGTGATGCATCTCCTGGACGGCGAGAGCGACGGCGTCGAATAGCGCCGTGCTTCCGAAGGGCTGTGCGAAAGCAAAAGCGCTCTGGATCTGCGATGGGTCCGAGGTGAACGGCGTGATCAGTGCGGGCCGGTCCGCGAAGGTAACCAGGAATTCTTCGTCTTCCGCCTCCAGGCCCGCGAGGAGCGATTGCACGGCCGCTTGTACCTTCCCGATCTTGTTCGCCATGCTGCCGCTGAGATCGAC
>JBBIQR010000359.1:0-5012 GCA_037442245.1 Candidatus Solibacter sp.
TTGCCCTGCATGCCCTGGCCGACCGCGGTGAGCAGCCCCACGTTGCGGTCCACCTCGATCGGGCGGAGGTAGTTGTGCGCCAACTCGAGCGCCAGCGCCTGTTCGAGCGCGCGCAAGGAGCGGTCCAGTTCCTCCTCCCGCACCAGGAAGCAGAAGCTTTGCCGGTAGCTGGAGCTGGAGACGATCAGCACCTCGACGTCGGCGCGGGCGATGGCGTCGAGCGCGCGCGCCATGATCTGCACGCCGTTGATTTCGGCGCTGGCAGGCTCGAGCGAGACCAGCGCCACGTTGCGCATGGAGGCCACCGCGCGCGTACCCTGCGCCTCGCTCATCGCGGGTACGATGCGGGTGCCCGGCTTCTCCGGCGCGAAGCTGTTCTTGCTCCACACCGGGATCTTCTTCTCCACCAGCGGCGCCAGCGTGCGCGGGTGCAGCACCTTGGCGCCGGCATAAGCTAACTCGGCCGCCTCGGCGTAGGTGATTTCGTCCAGCACTTCGGCGTCGGGGACCAGCCGCGGGTCGGCGCTCATGATGCCATCGACGTCGGTCCAGATCCACAGTTCGGACGCGTCCAGGGCGGAGGCCAGAATGGATGCCGAAAAATCGCTGCCGCCGCGTCCCAGCGTAGTGGGGCGGCCGTCCGCCGCCGCGCCGTTGAATCCCGTGATCACCGGCACGGAGCCGGCTTCGAGCAGCGGCAGTAAAACCTGCGTGGCGCGATCGCGGGTAGGTTCCATCAGCGGGGAAGCGTTGCCGAAGACCGCGTCCGTGACCACGACCTCGCGCGCGTTCACCCCGGCGGCGGGAGTGCCGGCGGAATTCAGGTAGGCCGTCACCAGCGCCACGCTGAGCCGCTCGCCTACCGCCACGGCTTCATCCACCGAACGCGGCGGGCGCTCGCCGAGCATGGCCATGCCGCCCACGATGCGTTCGAATTCGTCGATCACGTCGTGAATCTGGTTGAGGACGGCGGGCTGGTTCGCCGGCGGCAGCAGGTCCCGGCAGGTGTCCTCGTGGCGTTTGCGCAGCACCGCGAGATTGGCTTCGATGCCGCTGCGGTCGCCGGCTTCGGCGTGCCGCATGGTATCCAGCAGCAGGTCCGTGATCTTGCTCATCGCGGAAACCACCACCGCGACCGGTCGCCGCTTCCGTTCCGTAGCGGCCAGTCCGGCGGAGACGCGCATCCTTTCGGCGCTGCCCACGCTGGTGCCGCCGAACTTCATGACTAACAGGTCCTTCAAACGATTTCCTTTCCGTTGGTGACGCGCGCCCGCACGATTTTCAGGATGGCTTCTTCCACTTCCTCGATCCCCATCCCGCTCGAATCCAGGTAAATGGCGTCCGGCGCCTGCGCCAGCGGCGCGTCGGCGCGGGTGCTGTCGCGCTGGTCGCGCTCGCGCATCTCGCGGGCAAGTTGTTCTTCGCCGATCGCCTGTCCTTTGGCGGCGAGTTCCGCGTGGCGGCGCCGCACCCGTTCGGCGGCATTGGCGTCGAGAAAGATCTTCACGTCGGCGTGCGGAAACACTACCGTGCCGATATCGCGCCCCTCCATGACCACGCTGCTCCGCTCGCCGATTTCCCGCTGCTTGGCGACCATCGCGCGCCGGACGCCGGGGATGGCGGATATCTTCGATGCGCCGTTAGAGATCTCGGGCGTGCGGATCGCCTCGGTGACGTCCTCTCCGTTGAGCGCGATGCGTCCCGGTGCGAGGTCGATTTCCGCCGCGAGCGATAGCTGCTCGGCACGGTGCATGTCGGAAGTGTCGACGCCCTGCCGCGACGCCCAGAGGGCGACCGCGCGGTACATGGCGCCCGTATCGATGTAGGTGAAGCCGAGCCGCGCCGCCAGCCGCCGGGCGATGGTGCTCTTGCCGGCGCCGGACGGTCCATCGATCGCGATCACGACCCGCTTATGTGCCGATTTGACCAAAAAACAGAATAACAAGTCGCGGAGGAATCGCGCCGGAACGGGGCGGCCGGTCTCGCGGCAATCGCGCTCCGGTCCACGCACCGGCATCGCCGCGGAAACGGCTGCAAGATTAAGGAATCCTTATAGCGCATGAGAATTCATCATTGGACGGTGAGATTGGCAGACTCCATACTCGGACTAAGGAGTAACCAAATTGAAACAATTCATCATCCGAAACGTGCTGATCCCGGCTGCGGGCCTCGCGCTGGCTGTGGCCCCGCTGAGCGCCGCGAATAAGCAGCAGAAGACCGATGGAGGCAAGGATTCGATCGAGGTGGTTGGGTATCTGGCGGCCGGCGGAACGGGGCAGCGCAATCTGTTTACCGCCGAACACTGGCGGCGGACCTATCTGTATATCGAATCGGGTGAGAGCCGGCAGATCACGATCATCGACGTCACTAACGCGGCCGCGCCGGCGCTGGTGCAGCAGGTCAAGAGCGACGTGACGGGGCAGGTTGGCGACGTTGTGGGAACCGAGGTCCTGAAGATCGGGGACGAGCCCGCCCAGCCGGCGAAGCCGCGAACGGTGTCCATCCTCAGCTTCGCCGATCCCGAGCGGCCGCGCATGGTGCGGCAGTTTATGAATGTCACGGACCTGCTTCGGGACCGGTCGCGCGGGCTGATCTACCTGGTCAACGATCAGGGACTCTATATACTGCAAGAGAAACCGGCGAAGGACCGGGAACTCGACGACCAGTATGGCGCTTACGTTCTGTACAACCATTGAGAAAAGGGCGATTTGAACGGAATCGAGAATTTTCGACTGAAGGTTTTTCGCGTAGCCGCGGAGCGCCTGAATTTCACGCAGGCCGCCGACATTCTGCACTTGACCCAGCCGGCCGTGACGCTGCAGATCAAGGCCCTGGAAGAGAGCCTCGGAACGCGGCTCTTTCATCGGACCGGATCCACCGTGAGTCTTTCGAGCGCGGGCGAAGTGCTGCTGAGCTATGCCAGGCAGATGGACGAGTTGGCTGCGCGGGCGCAGGAGGAACTCGGCCGGCTTGCCGGGGAAGAGCGGGGGAAACTGGCGTTGGGAGCGTCCACCACGCTCGCGCAATATATTCTTCCGCCGCTGATCGGAAAGTTCCTCGCGGCGCATCCGGGGGTGGACCCGTTCCTCTACAGCGGCAACACGGAATCTGTGGTGAAGGGTCTTGTGCGGAAGCAATTCGACCTGGCTCTGATAGAAGGTCCGAGCCATCGGGCGGATCTGTCGACGGAGATTTTTATCGAAGATGAGATCGTCGCGATCTTCCACCCCGAGAGCGAGTGGGCGCAAGTAGTGGCGGCGAACGGCGCGGCGGGATTGGCGAGTGCACCGCTGATTCTGCGGGAACGCGGCTCGGGCACGCGAGAGGTGGTTGAGTCCGCGCTTCGCAAGGGCGGTCTCAATTTGCGCAAGTTGAGAATCGCCATGGATCTCGATTCGAGCGAGGCGATCAAGTGCGCCGTGGAGGCGGGGTTGGGAGTCGGGTTCGTCTCCAGTTGGGCGCTTCAAAAGGAGCGGCTGCTCGGCTCGTTGAAAACGGTTCGAATCCCCGGCATACGCATTCGGAGGCGCTTGAATTTCATCTACGCACAGGGACCGAAACCGGCCGGAATATCCGGCTCTTTTCTTCAGTTTGCGCGCGAGTACGGGAAAGCGATCCAAACACCGGTTTGGCCGGCCAAGGCATAGACCGGAGCGCGTCCGGAGGCCGCCAAACCTGCACGGGTTGTGCGGTACGCCGCGCGACTCGAGTGCGGTGCTGGTTGCATTTGCAGGACCCGGCCGGGGCGCCGGTAAATGAAAGATACATCGGAGAACTGAATGCGATATCTTCGCGCGAAACGCTGGTCGCCTTATGCTGTGGGCGCATGGATTGGAGTTCTTTCCTGGTTTTCGTTTGCGACGGCGGACCGCCCGATCGGCGTTTCGACCGCAATTTCGAAAACCGTGGGTATGGTGGAAAGCCAGGCGGCCGCCCGCCATGTCGCGCAAAATCTGTACTTCACAACGTTCCGTCCCGCTGTGGACTGGGAGTGGATGCTGGTGGCCGGCTTGGCCGTGGGGGCCTTCGTGAGTTCCCGGCTTTCCGGCGACAAACCCGTGGGTCCCGTGGACCCGTTGTGGGTGGCGAGGTTCGGTGGCTCTCGTTCGAAGCGCTATCTGGCCGCTTTTCTGGGCGGAGCGATTCTGATGTTCGGCGCGCGCCTTGCAGGCGGATGCACCAGCGGGCATGGCATCAGCGGCTCGCTCCAGCTCGCGCTCTCCGGATGGACCTTCTTCTCGGCGGTTTTCGCCAGCGGGATGGCGACGGCGGCGCTGCTCTTCGGGAAGGAGAAAGTCCGTGGCTGATCCGGCAGGTAGATTACTTTTGGGGATTCTCACCGGGTTCGCCTTCGGGATCCTGTTGCAGAAGGGTCAGGTAACCAAGTACCCCGTGATCGTCGGGCAGTTTCTGCTGCGCGATTTTACGGTGCTGAAGACGATGTTGACCGCTGTAGTGGTCGGCGGGATCGGGGTTTACATTCTGAAGGCGATGGGGCTGGCCTCGTTGCACGTGAAACCGGCGCAGTTGGTTGCCGTCGGCGGCGGCGGAGTGATCTTCGGCGTGGGGATGGTCATCCTCGGATATTGTCCGGGGACGGGCGTGGCGGCGGCGGCGGAAGGCAGAGGCGACGCAATCGCCGGCGTAGGCGGGATGCTCGCCGGTGCGGGGGTTTTCGCAGAAGTGTACGCGTTTTTCAGCCGGACCGTACTTACGTGGTTGGATCTGGGGCCGATCACACTTCCGCAACTCACGGGGATATCCGCATGGGGTATTTTCGCTGTCCTGGCGGGCGGCGCCTGGGTTTTGTTCCGGCGGCTGCAACGCTGGGAAAGCGGGCGTTGTCAGGACTAATTCCCGCCGGAACGGGCGGCGATTCGCATCTGGCGCAAGATGAATTGGGGTTCGGTCAGCGGCGCCGAAACTCGGCCAGCGCCATCTCAGCCCGGTGCCGGATCGAACTCCGGACTGGGCAAAGCGATCTCCTATCTACTGAATCACTGGACGAAGCT
>JBBIQR010000360.1:0-5004 GCA_037442245.1 Candidatus Solibacter sp.
CGGAAGAACACTCCGCCGATGCCGAGCACACGTTCTTTGGGTGTATTCAATTGTGTCTCCGTCTTCGCAGAAGTCGCGGCCTCAGGATTTCCGGCGGCGGCCAACGCGGCGGCGCCGATGATTATGGTCCTACGGTCGATCGGCATGCTCTGGTCCATCCAGTTGTCGGCCCGCACCCAAGATCGTCATTCGACGCCCGTCCCGGTGTCGCCGCCGCTGGGTGCGAGTTCGCCGGCGAGCCGGCTTCGACGACGACGGCGCACGGCGCCGAGCGCCCGATCCAACAGATAACCAATCAGATAGGCGACCACCGCCTGAATCGCGCCGCTTTTCGGGTCCGGAGCCCGATGAATGAAGCCGGGGGCGAATATCAACAACAGTCCATAGGCGACCCAGGCTCCCATCGCGAGGCGACCGAGGTTCAATAAAGCCGTCATGCGAGCGCCTCTGGATGACGAGTGGCGGCCATAGTGTCTCGAAGTGTCCGCCGTGCTGCAAGCGCCTACGCCGGTGCCGCTCAGCTTCGCAGGCCGATGCGCCCCTCGTGTCCCCGTCGCCGACCCCGCTTGTCCGCGTAGAATGCCCGGATGGCGGCAAAGTCGATCTGTTCGTCTCCGGTCAAGCTCAGGTACCGGTCGATTCCCACCGTGCGGGTCGCGTAGTCGATGAAGCCCAATCCCAGCGGCAGATTGCCCGCGACCGCGATCCGGTAGAACCCGGACTTCCAATGATCGGTGTGGGAGCGGGTGCCTTCAGGCGCGATGGCGAGCCACATCCAGTCGCTTTTCGCGAATTCCGCGAGCACGGCGGTCACGAATCCGGAGCGCCGGTCCCGGTCGATCGGTACACCGCCGAGGCGCATCAGCAGCCGGCGGAACGGCCGGCGGAACAGCGTGTCCTTGCCCAGCCAACGGACCTGCAGACCGACGCCGATCTTGTACAGCATGGCGACGACGAAGTCCCAGTTGGAGGTGTGCGGGTAGACGATGATGATTCCGCGGGAGGCGGGTGGCGGCTGCAGGATGGCGTGCCAGCCGAGCATCCGCAGCGCCGCCCGCGCGAGTGTCCGCCCCAGCGGCGCGGCGCGGGACCTGGCTTCGTGGCGGCTCGGTCGCATGTCCAATTTTTGCATAATATCCCCGGGCCTGGCGGGCCGCACATCATTTATTGCATCATGAAAGTCCACGGAAGGAGTGCCACATGAGCGTCCTCGATGAGCCGCCGTCGGTGCGGCGGCGGCTGCCGACGATCCTGATCTGCGCGGTGCTGCAGGGGGCCGGACTCTACGTGCTTCACCGGGCGATCCAATCGCGGAGCTGGCCGGCGACGGATCTGCCATGGCTGCTCGCCTGTTATGCCTGCCTGCTGTTCGTGCCGACGACGCTGGAACTTCTCGCCGAGCACCTGCACGAGCGCGCGACTTGGAGTGTGGTGCTGCTGGTCGCGGTGCTGTCCGGCTATTTCGCGTGGTTTCACGGCGCGCGGATCGCCGATGCGCCGGTGCGCGTTTTTGCGGAGCGCGGCGCGGGATTCCCGATCGCGTTCGAACTCTCGCTCCTTTGGTTCATCGCGATGCCGTTCCTTCAGGCGCGGATACTCACCGGCGGGTACGCGCCGGATTACCCCCTGTTTTTCACGATGGCTTGGCGTAACCTGCTGACACTGGCCGAGGCGGGGTTGTTCACGGGCCTCTTCTGGACTCTGCTCGGCACTTGGCAGGCCCTGTTCCACGTGCTGGGAATGGACTTCTTTCGCGATCTGTTTCAGCGGCCGATTTTCATCTATCCGGTCACCGCGCTCGCGTTCGGGACCGGATTGCACCTGATCGGATCGCTCGACCGGTGGATCGACGTCGTGCTCGAACAGGTCCTCGGCGTCCTCAAGTGGCTGGGCGTGCTGGCGGCGCTGATCTTGGTCCTGTTCACGCTGGCGCTTCTGTCGCGGGTCCCGGCCCTGGTGTTCTCGGGCAGGCACGCGATCTCGGCCGGCTGGCTGTTGTGGTTGATCGCGATCGTGGTGTTGTTCATCAACGCGGCGTTCCGTGATGGATCGCGCGATGAGCCTTATCCCGGCCGCCTCGGGCTCGCGCTGAAGTTCACGATCCCGCTCCTGATGGTCGTGGCGCTGGTCGCGGACTATGCGCTGCTCGAGCGCACGCGCGAATACGGACTCACGGTCGCGCGTTTCTGGGCATGGGTTGTCGGCTTGTTCGCATTGTTCTATGCGGTCGGTTACACCGTCGCGGCCCTCACCCGCGGACGCTGGCTCGGCCGGATCGGGGCCGTGAACGTGCTGGCCGCCTGGCTTTTGATCGCGGTGTTCTTGGGCGCGCTCACGCCGATCCTCTCGCCATACCGGCTCGCCGCGGCGAGTCAGTACCGGCGGGCGCTCACCTGGCAGCCACGCCCGGGCCATTCAAGCGACTGGGTGAACGGACCGTTCCAGTACCTTCGGTTCCATGCCGGCACC
This sequence comes from Candidatus Solibacter sp., assembly GCA_037442245.1. Taxonomy (GTDB): domain Bacteria; phylum Acidobacteriota; class Terriglobia; order Bryobacterales; family Bryobacteraceae; genus Solibacter. The sequence goes on from JBBIQR010000360.1 coordinate 2,470, forward strand.
TATGGTCGGATGCGGCTCGAGGACCTGGCGAAGATCGAGGGAATCGCCAATGCGGACGAAGTGCGCCGCCTGGCGAATGCCGCCCGCACTTCGACCGCGCCGTGGCAATCGCGGCCGATCACGCCGCAGAGCACCGATCGGTCGCTGGCGGCGCTGCCGCTTTTCCCGGCCGCCCGCGCGCTCGCGCCGTCGCTGCGCGCGATCGTGGCCGCGGACGCGCAGCGCGAAAACTGGTTCCAGGGGGTTGCGGGTTCGGCGATGCGGCCGGTCGCGGGCTTGTTCGTCGATCTCACGGGCACCGGCAAGGATGCGTTCGTGGTGCTCTTCCCGCAGCGAGCGATCGTCTACCAGGGTGATGCCGGCGTGTGGCGGCGCACGGCGGTCATGGCGAGCTTCGGACCGTGGCAGGATCCTGCGAAGCTGAAATCGCTGCTGGCCGCCGGTCAGTTCCACGGCGTGCCGCGTGCGATCGAGGATCTCGCGGTCGGGACGCGGCGGTATCGGCTGAGCGGCGGCGATTGAGCGCCGCGCTACCCGCGCGGGCGGCAATCGAGCCAGAGCACCTGATACGGCTCCAACGTGATTCCCTCGCGTAGGCGATGTTCGCCGCCGCAGATCAGGTCGCGCGCGGAATCCGGCTGCGCGGAGAGGATGTGGGGCGGGATCCGTTGCCTCATTTCACTGAAACTGGCCAGCACCAGCACATGTTCGCCGGGGGCGCCGCGCGTATAGCCGAGCACGCTTCGCGTTCCCGCACGAAACCCCTGAAGCCGCCCGCCGGCGAACACCGGGTTGGCGCGTCGCGCCTCGATGAGGCGGCGCATGCCTTGATAGAGACGGCCGGGGGTCGTCGCCGGATCCCGTCGCAGCGCGTAGCGCGCGGCATCGTAGGCGGGCCGGTGTACCCAGCGGCTGTCCCCGGCTTGATCCGGATTTTGCAGATAGCCGTGGTCGTTCAATGTCCCGACCTCGTCGCCCAGGTACAGCAGCGGGATCCCGCCGCTCGACAGCACGACGCTGTAGAGCACCAGCACGCGATCCACGCCGTGCGGATCGTTCTGCTCGATTCCCGCCAGGGATGCCGAGGTGCCGCATATCCGGCAATCACCGGTCGCCGGATTGTCCTGAAAAGGCACGCCGCGGGCAAAGCTGCCCTCGAAGCGGTTCACGTAGAAACGGTTCAGGAACTGCCGGTGCTGATAGCCGTGAATCCCGAGCTTGAGCGCATCTTCGTCGGAGAACGTCCAGCCGATGTCGTCGTGGCTGCGGACATAGTTGACCCACGCGGTGTCGGGCGCGAGTTCGTGGCGGCTTTCGAGCGCGTGCTGCAACAGGTTTACATCCCGGGTCGCGAGCGTGTTCCACAACAGCGCCATTTGCAGCGGGTTGTACGATATCCGGCACTCGGCGGACGAGATGTACTTGACGACGTCGTCCGGATGCACGATCGCCTCGGACTTGAAGGACAGGCCGGGCGCCGCGATGCGCGCCAGCGCGCTGAACGCCCGGATCAGCGTATGGGCCTCCGGCAGGTTCTCGCAGGGCGTGCCAAGCCGCTTCCAGACGAAGGCGACGGCGTCCATGCGCAGGAATTCGGTGCCGAGATTGGCGATCGCGAGCATTTCAGCCGCCATCGCCGTGAACACCGCCGGATTGGCGTAATTCAAGTCCCATTGAAACGAGTTGAACGTCGTCCAGACCCAGCGCCCATCCGGCAGTTGTGAGAACCCGCCCGGATGCTGGTCCGGGAATATCTCCCGCAAGGTCCGATCGTACTGGTCGGGCAGTGTGCGGTCCGGGAACAGGTGGTAGAACTCCGCATGGTCGGGGTCGCCGCGCACGCAGGCCTTCGCCCAGTCATGCTCGTCGGAGGTGTGGTTGAAAATGAAATCCAGCACCAGGCTGATGCCCGCCGCGCGCAGCGCCGCGGCGAGCGCCTCGAGGTCGGCGATCGTGCCGAGCGCCGGATTGACCTCGCGGTAGCTGCTGACCGCATAGCCGCCGTCGCTGTTGCCGTCCGGACAGCGGAACAGGGGCATCAAGTGCAGGTAGGTGAGCCCGAGTTCCTGGAAGTACGGGATCGCCGCGCGGATTCCCGCGAGATTGCCGGCGAACCTGTCGACATAACAGACTCCGCCCAGCATCTTCTCCGATTGAAACCACAGCGGATCGCGCTCGCGGCGCCGATCGAGGGCCTTGAGATCCGCCGGGCGGGCCGCCCAGGCATCGAAGGCCGTACCGATCAAGTTCACCAGGAACTCGAGGAAATCCGACCGGCCGCCGTAGAGGGTGGCGAGTTCGGTGACCAGCGCCGGAAAGTGACGCTCCACCCGGGTTTGAAACGGCGCCCATGCCTCCGCCGCGGCCCGTACTTCCGGCCGCTGCGCGAGTGCCGCGAGAACGTGGTTGCGGGCGAGGGTGACCTGATGTTCGATCGATAACATGCCGGATCCAAAAGCGGCGAGCGGGATCACAAGAGTAGCGCGATGCCGGACGCGGCGGCAGCCCGCGTGGCGGCCGGGCGGCGGGGGGGGG
>JBBIQR010000361.1:0-1372 GCA_037442245.1 Candidatus Solibacter sp.
CTCGGCGACATCGGTCGTCAGAGACTCTATCGGCAGCTTTGGGGCTGAACTTTATGGGACTTGCAAGGGCGTGGATGGCTTGGGGTCGAAAGTGTTTCCGATAACGAATATTATGTCAACTTCATAAAAAAGGCCCGGCCCCAAACCGGGACCGGGCCGAATCAAAAGAAACTCACGCTGACTGGGAAGTTCGCTTTACCGCCCCCGGCTCCCGCCGCCGCCTCCACCGCCCGACGAGTGGCCGCCGCCTCCACCGCCACCCGACGAACGCGGTGCGCTGTAACTCGGCGCCGACGAACGCGGTGCGCTGTACCTTGGCGCCGAGTACCGCGGCGCGCTCGGCGCCGAATACCGCGGCGCACTATAGCTGGGTGCGCTGTTGCTCGGGCGCTGGCGGACTACCGGCGGAGCCACCCGCAGGCTCTCCTGCGAGTTGCCGCCGTAATTGGGCGACGCATAATTGTTGCGCGGCTGGCTCGCAAAGTCCTGCCGCGGCTGGGTCTGGCCGAAACCGCCCCGATAGGCGTCGCGCGGCGCCGCGGGCGCTTCGGACCGTGGCGTGGCCGCCTGCGAAGCGCCGCCGGGGCTGCCGAAGCGATCCCACCCGGCGCGGTTATCCTGCCGGGGAGCCACCTGCTCGGTACGCGGCGCGGGTACCTGCGAGCGGAACGAGGGATTGGCCGCGGGCCCCGAGTTGGCCGCCGCCGGCTGACCGAAACGCCGCCAACCGCCCGGGTTCCCCCCGGAATCCACCCGCCCACTTCCCTGCCCGGCCCCCTGCGCACCGTAGCGTCCCTGCGGCTGGCTGCCGCGAGAGAATTGCTGGAACGGCACGCGCTCCACCGTGGCTGGGGTCTGGCTGCGGAAGAAGCGCGCATTCTCCACCGGCCGCGGCGGGTTGCTGACCGCCCGGTCCGTGAAGCGTAGGTTCTGCCGTCCGGGGGCGAACGGAGTGGCGCCCTGCAGCGCGCCAACCGTCCCAACCTGCGAGCCGTTGTAGCGTTGGATGCGGCTAAACCGCCCGTCGGCGAAATCCCGGGAGCCCATTCCGTTGACCGCGTTGAACTGCGAATTTCTGTAGACGTTTGTTACGTTTATATTGGTAATACTCACCTGACGGTTGAAGTATCCACCGCCGCGGTACCAGTCACGCCCCCACCACGGATGGAAAATCTCGTACGGAGCCAGCGGCACCCAGCCGACATTGCCGTAGCCGAAGCCCACTCCCCCGCCGCCGCCGAATCCCACCCACCCCACCAGCGCCGGAGACCAGTAATGCGGTACCCCCATCACCCCCGGATACCAGCACCAGCCGAAGCGCCCATCGTGGAACCACCGGCCGTAATGATACGGAGCCCAACCCCAGGCTTCC
>JBBIQR010000361.1:1382-4997 GCA_037442245.1 Candidatus Solibacter sp.
GCTGACCCAGGTCCAGCCATACCAATCCATCCACGTCCAGCGGCCGTCATAATAAGGAGTCCAGTCGGCCCCCACCGTCGGGCGCCACACGTACCCGTAATCGGCGGTGCTCACCCAGGAGCCGTATTGGTCCAGGTCCTCCGCGCCATAAACCCCGGTGGGCACGTAGCGGCTGCTCGCCGCCTGCGTCAGCAGGCGGTCCCGGCTGTCGCACCAGCGGTCCCAATCGTCCGGGCCCCCGGCGTTCACAATCTGGAATTCGGGGTCGTTGGCGGGACCGCGCGCCAGCATCGTCTGCCCGCTGTGAATCCACTGCGACCCGCTCGGACTGAAGATTTCCAGGTCGCCGCCGCGGGCCGTGACTTCCGTGTCGCCGTTGTCGTTCACCAGCACCCGCGCACTGACGGACCGCGACGGACGCACGCTCACGCTCGGAGTATCGATCTCAATATTCGTATCGCCGCTACGCAGGACCCGGAAAGTCATCAGACCGGCCGCCAGTTCGAGCTGATACCGGTTATAGCTGAGTTCGGCCAGGTGCACCTGCGCGTTGGCGCCGAGGCGCGCCACATTGGCCGCGTCGAACTGGATCTCACCGCGCGAGGCCGGTCCCGTGGCAACCCGGTCGCCCGTCATCAGCGGCGCGTTGATCACGCCCGCCACCCAATCGCCGGAATCGCCGCGCTGTACCGTCACATCGCCGTTCATCAGGCTGATCCGCGCCACCCCCCGCTCGAGATCGTCCGTATCCTGGGCGCGCAGCGTCCCCGGGCCTGCCGCCAGCGCCGCCAGCGCGCCGGCAAGAGCCAATCGGGTCCAGATTGTCGTGGTTCGCATGGCGGCCTCCCAACCTTCGCCGGTTCGACTGCACGATGGATTCCAAACGGAAGCGTTCGTACAATCAATAGGTTACAGCACGGCGGCAGGATTCCCGGTGGCCGAAAACCACCAGGTTGGTTTGGATCCAGCAGTTCCAGCCGGTACCGGCGCCGATTTCTCTTGACAGCCTATCGCAAATTGCAATATAGTAATCGCATATTGCGATTGATTCCGCGGAACACAAACCCGCGGCTTCGCGTAATGATAGAGGAGTACAAAGCCGAATCCTATGACACCGACTACCAGTCCCCATCTGGGCCAGATCCATACCCTGCTTGCCGAGCACGGTTACGAGGTCACCGAGCCGGCTCCGGATACCCTGCGTATCCGCGAAGTGGAAAGCGGCGTCGCGCTCAGCGCCGTCATTCAAGGCGACATCGTTTTCTTTTCCCTGATTTGCATCACGGTGCCGCGCCCCAAAGTCACCTCCGCCGTCATGACCGCCATGCTGGACGCCGGCAACGGCATCAGCACGTCGTACTTCCAGTTGTACGACGCCGGCGCCGGCAATGTCGCGGTGACCCTGAACAATTTCTGCAAGGTGCAGGACATGGGCGCCGAGGACGAGGACGATATCCTGAGCTGCGTTCATTTTCTGCTGGTGGACGTCATGAGCGCCCGCCGCGTGGTGGGCGAACTGGCCGCGTAGTGCAGACGAACACGGAGAGAAGCGAGGAGAGAAGACGATGCCATTTCTTTCAGATTTCTTCGGACGGTTGGGCCGGGTCGCCCGCGGGCAGGCCAATGCCGGGGTCGATGCGATCGAGGACTCGACCTTCGAGGCCACCGTCCGTCAGACCGTCGCCGACATGAAGACGGAGTTGAACAACGTGGTGCGCGCCAGCGCCATGGCCATGAGCAACTACAACACGCTCGATGCCGAGTACCAGAAGTATCTCCGGCAGAGCGACGAGTGGAAGCAGCGCGCCGGCATGGCGTTGGACGCCGGCAACGAGGACCTCGCCAAGAAGGCGCTCGCCAAAAAGGCCGAGTGCGATCAGCAGGTCAACTCGATGAAGGTCTCCGTCGAGCAGGCCCAGGCGACCAGCGAGAAGCTCAAGCAGCAGGTGGCCGAACTCAAGCGCAAGATCGACGACGGCGAGCGTACGGCGGGCACGCTGGTGGCGCGCAAGAACGCCGCGATGGCGCAGCGCAAGGTGAGCGAAGCCATGGCCGGAGTGGGCAGCGCCGATAACGCGTTCGCCGCGCTGAACCGTTTCGAGCAGACCGTGTCGAAGGAAGAGGCCACCGCGAAAGCGTTCGATCAGTTGGCCAGCGCGGGCAAGGACGACGATCTCGAAAAACAGTTCGCCGCGCTCGGCACCGGCAACGTCGACAACGCTCTCGAGTCGCTCAAGGCCGAGCGCATGGCCGCCAGGAATCCGCCGCCGCCGCCCTCCTACCCCAAGGAATTGCCGGGACCGGCGGCGCCCGTGCAGACCGGTACGGCCAGCGGGAAGGCCGGAGCGTGACGGAACAGAAACTATGATCACCTTCACGCTGGAAGCCATTCTGGCGATCTTTCTGGTGATAGTGCTGATGCGACTCTTCCGCAAAGACCCGAAACCGGCCCCATCGGCCTACCAGGCTCCCGCCGAGGACCTGGCGAACCTCAAGGTCACCGACGCCCGCACCGGAGACGTACTTTCCGTCGCGGGCGCGGGCGACCAGATGAACGACCTGGATTTCACCGTGGACCGGGCATCGCGGCTCGAAGCCGGCGCGCGCTCCTGGGTGGAATTGTCGGGCCCCTATAAGGAGCGGCGCGCCGCCGTGCGCGTGGGCGGCGATGAAGACCAAGAGGCCGAAGTCTACCTGCACTCGTCGCCCAACCGCGTGACGCTCGAAGACGTCGGCTTGAGCGAGCAGGACCTGGCCGATATCGACGAGCGGCAGAACCCGGCCGACAACTTCGAGTACGACAACGCGACCTGGAACTACCGGCTGAGCCGCGAAGTGCGCGCCTCGCGCGAGACTCCGCCCCAGCAATCCACCTACTACTATTGGGAGTTTCTGACGCCGGACGCGGCGCGTCTGCTGGGAATCCGCAAGGCCGAGGGCGAGCCGTTCGCGATCACCGCCTACCAGCGGATCGCGCCCGGCGATGTCACGGTTTATCGCGGCGCGAAGGGCTAAAGGCAATCGTCATGGAGAAGACCGGATTGAAGCTGACCGCGGGCGTACTCGCGGTCCTGATGGCCGGGGTCTGGCTGGCCGGGTTCGACGATCTGCCGCGCGACGTGCGCGCGCGGATCGCCGGCGAGCGGACCCAGTTCGCCGCCGCGCAGAAGCAACTGGCGGCGGATCGGGACCAGGTGGCGCAAGGCGTGGCCGCGGATGCCGCGCTGTTCCGTGCCCTGCCCTCCGCGGCGCTCTACAACGACCGGCTGGCGCGGTCGGAGAATGCCTTGGCCGGGGCCGCGCGCGACATCGAGCTGTTGGCGCGCATCGAGAAGGCCAATCGCCGGGCCGACGCGCCCCAGGCGCAGCAGATTCTGGCGCGCGAGCAGGAAGCCCGGACCGCGGCCGTGGCCGAAGCCGAGGCGGTCCGCAAGGACGCGAGCGGCTGGATCGAGCGCAAAAATCATCTGCCCGAGGAAGCCCGCGACATGGAGCGCGACTATCAGGCGGTTCAGGCCCTGGACCTGCCCGGCTTGACCGCGCTGGCAACCAAGGCGGAGTCCGATTGGCCGGAGAAGAAGCCCGATCTCGAGGCCCGGCTCGGCGCGCTCCGCG
>JBBIQR010000362.1:0-4995 GCA_037442245.1 Candidatus Solibacter sp.
GGCGGGGTGGACGGCCAAGGCTGTCCTGGTGATCCTCGCGGTCTTCTCGCCCGCTCCCTGCCCTGGTGGCCCATCAATCCACTGCTACAAATCAGCCCCTGGCACACCTTCCAGCTCGACATGGTGCGGGCGCTATGGGCCGTGCTGCCGCCGGCGATCCTGTGGGGCGCGAGTTTCCCGCTGGCGGTGGCGGCGATCTCCACCCCCGGCTCCGACGGCGGGCGCGTGATGGGCGGGGTCTACGCGGCCAACACGGCCGGCGCCATCGTGGGCGCGCTCGCCGCCAGCCTCCTGCTGGTCCCCTGGATCGGCACCCAGCAAACGCAGCGCGTGCTGCTCTGCGCGGCGGCGGTCAGCGCCGTCACCCTCCTGCTGCCCTGGGTGCGCGCGTCGAAATCCATGGGGCTCGCCGCGGGACTCGCCGCCGCAGTCATGGGCGCCGCCTGGCTCGCCTCCGGCGTCTCCCCCGTCCCCGGCGAGTTGATCGCCTATGGTCGCCGCATGGCGGTGAACTACGGGAAGAGCGAGGTGCTCTACACGATCGAAGGCCGCAACTCGAGCGTCGCCATCACCCGCTGGAACGACGGCGCCACCGAGATCGACGTCAACGGACACGTCGAAGCCACCACCGAGCCCTACGACATGAAACTGCAGCGCATGGTCGGGCACCTGCCCGCCATCCTGCACCCGAACGCGCGATCGGTGCTCGGGATCGGCTTCGGCGCGGGCGTCTCCGCCGGCACGTTCACGCGCTATCCGGGGATCGAGCACATCACCATCTGCGAGATCGAGCCCGTCATTCCGCCCACGTCCACCCGCTTCTTCGGCCCGCAGAACTACCGCGTGTACGAAAACCCGAAGACCCGCGTGGTCTTCGACGACGCGCGCCACTACCTGCTCACCACCAACGACCGGTTCGACATCATCGCCAGCGATCCGCTCGACGTCTTCGCCAAGGGGACCGCCGCCATTTACTCGAAGGAGTACTTCGAAAGCGTCAAGCGGCACCTCAATCCCGGCGGACTCTTCACGCTCTATGTGCCCCTCTACGAAAGCGACATCCGCACGGTGAAGAGCGAGCTGGCCACGTTCTTCGCCGCCTTCCCCTACGCCACCATCTGGGCCAACACGGTGAATGGCCAGGGTTACGACATGGTCTTCATGGGACACACGCAGCCGCCGAAGATCGACGTGGACGCCATCATGGACCGGATGGGACGCCGCGAGTACGCGCCGGCCATCGAGAGCCTGCGCGAAATCGGAGTGGGATCGCTGCCGGACCTGCTCTCCACCTACGCCGGGCGCAATGCCGACCTCGGCAAGTGGAGCGCGGGAGCGGAGATCAACACCGACGCCGACCTGCGCCTCCAGTACCTCGGAGGATGGGGCATCAACTCGTCGCTCGAAGACGTGATCTACCGGCAGTTGCTGGGCTACCGGCAGTTGCCCAACGATCTGTTCACCGGGTCGCCGGACCGCGTCGAATCCGTGCTCGCCGCGATTATGGCGACGGCGCGGTAGCCGGCAGATCCAGTTCCACCTCGAGACCCGGAGCGGCGTTGCGCGCGCGAATCGTGCCCTTGTGGAGTTCGATCGCGCGGCGCGCGATCGAAAGCCCCAGCCCGATGCCGCCGCTGATGCGGTTGCGGTCGGTCTCCACCCGGTAGAAGGGGTCGAACAGGCGCGGCAGCGCTTCCTCGGGCACGCCCGGACCGTGGTCCCGGATATCGATCACGGCGCGGCCGTTCTGTCGCGCCAGTGTCACCTCCACCGGCGTCGCCGGCGGCGCGTGGCGGATGGCGTTGCGGATCACGTTCTCCACCGCGCGGCGCAGCAATTCCGCATCGCCCGCCACGGTGACCGGATCCGGCGGGCGGTACTCCACGCGGCAGCCGTGTGAAGTCGCCTCCAGCGCCGATTCTTCCACCAACTGCTGCACCAGTTGATCCAGCCGCACGGGATCGCGCCGCAGACTGGCGGGATCGCCCTCCGCCCGGGTCACCTGGAGCAGTTGCCCCACCAGGGAATTGAGCCGGTCCGCCTCCTTCTGAATGCGGTTGAGAGCCGCGTCCAGTTCATCGCCGGAACGGGCCAGTTCCACGGCCACCGCCAGGCGCGCCAGGGGCGATCGCAGTTCGTGCGAGATATCCAACAGCAACCGGCGCTCGGCGGTGAGCAGCGTTTCGATGCGCCCGGCCATGGTGTCGAAGGCGCGCGCCAGGTCGCCCAATTCGTCCCGCCGCAGGCTGGCGGCGCGCGCCGCCAGGTCGCCGTGGCCGAACCGCTCCACCGCCTTTTGCAGCTTGCGCAGCGGCCTCGTGAGGTAGAGCGCCAGCGAGTAGCAGAAAAACATCGCGGCCGCCATCACAAACAGGTGCTCCGGCTGGATGAACCAGCTCCCGACCCTGCCGCGCGGCACGATGAAGAAGAACCAGTAGCGGCTGTCCTCGCTCGGCCGCGCCACCACCGAATCGGCCTGGAGAATGGCGTAGAAGGCGCGCTGCCGCGCGTGCCGGATCAGGTCCGAGCGGTCCTGCCCGGTGATCAGGTCGCGGCCCCGCTCATCGGTCAATACGCCCTGCGCATCGTAGACGCGCTGCAACGTCTCGAGAAACGCCTGCAACGCCGGACGCCCGCCGGTTTCGTAGGCGGCGCGGGCCTCCTCAAGTTGAAACGTCACCAGGCGCGCCACCGGCGAGCCTTCGTCGTCGCTCTGATTCACGCTCAGCGCCGAGATGAACGCGCTGCCCACCACCGTCACCGCCAGCGCGCACCAGAACCAGAGCAGGATCTTGGCGAACAGCGACTTCATTCGGCGCCGGCATCCTCCGGCCCGCGGCTGAACTGGTAGCCGACGCCGCGGATGGTCTTGATCAGCGAGTCGCCGTTGTCCAGCTTTTTGCGCAGGTGGCTGATGTGCATGTCGATCGAGCGGTCGAACGGCGTGGCTTTGCGGTTATAGAAGTTCTCCATCAGCGAATCGCGCGAAAGCACGCGCCCGGCGTTGCGCATCAACAACTCCAGGATGTCGAACTCGAAGGTGGTCAGGTCCACCGGTTTGCCGCCCGCCGTCACTTCCCGCGTCCCCGGGTCCAGCCAGACCCCGCCCACTTCCACCCGCCCGCCGAGCGGCGCGGTCCGCGGCTCATAGCGGCGCAGCACGGCGCGGATGCGCGCCACCAGTTCGCGCGGGTTGAAGGGTTTGGGCAGGTAATCGTCCGCGCCCAGTTCGAGCCCCACGATGCGATCCACATCGTCGCCCCGCGCGGTGAGCATCATGACCGGCACCCGGCTCCTGACCCGCAGCCGTTTGAGGATTTCAAAGCCGTCCAGCCCGGGCAGCATCACGTCCAGCACGAGCAGGTCGATTCCGGTTTCGCAGGCGTGCGCCAGCCCGCGGTTGCCTTCGTGCTCGGTCTCCACCGTGAAGCCCTCGCGGCGCAGGAATTCGCTCAGCAGCGAAGTCAGTTCTGTGTCGTCGTCCACCAGGAGAATGTGCACGGCTTGAATTTACCACGCCGGACATCCGCGGGCGAGACGAAAGCGGAGTGTTTCCGTTACTGCGCGGCCAACTGCAACGCCCGGGCTTGCGCCTGCTGCTCCAGGTCCGCCACCCGCAGCCGCGAAGCCGTGGCGCGAATCCGGTACCAGGCGCGGGCATCGGTGACGCCCTCACCGAGTTCGAACATGCGCTGTACGAAGGGGCGGGCGGTTTCGGCGCTCACCGGGTACTGCCGGGCGAAGTCCACAAGTTGATCCAGCGTCGCCCCTTGCATCATCTTTGAAGTCACCGTGACGTACAGTTGCATTGCCGCCGCGGTGTTTGTAGCCGGGAACACGCCCTCCGCCGCGCGCATCACCAGCATCAGCTCTTTTCCGTTGAAGGCGCCCTCGGCCATGCGCTGGACCGCCTTCTGCTGCGCCGGCGACTGCGGCGGCGCCGCGCTCACCGCCATGTAGAGGTCCTTCAGATGGTTTCCGATGACCTGCTCCGATTCCGGCAGGGGGCCCGAGGCTTTCTTCGCGTCCACCTGGCACGAGGCCAAACACCCGGCAGCCGCTACCACCAGCAGCACGCCCCCAAGACGCTTGCTCATGATCGGAGGGTACATCGAATTTGCATTTCTGAACAGCCCTTTTTCACGGCTTGACGTAGATTTCGACGCATTATAGGATTAAGTGGTCTTATATTCCGTTTTCGATGACCAGATTTTCGTTAACTGTAGAAAAGTACCTCAATCATGAAGGCCGCGATCATACTCCGGGGCGCTGCCATCGCAATCATCCTGACCACCTGTTTCCGAGGCCAGACCACTCCCCAACTCAAAACCGAGGACTGCGCCGGATGCCATGACGCCGGCGTCAGCGTGCGCCGCGAACCCGGGACTCCCCCAGGGTATCGTGCCGCGGCGCTCAAGGCATCGCCGCACGCCTCTTTGGATTGCACGTCCTGCCACAGCGACATCAAAGAGGTTCCGCACCCAGAAAAGCTCGCCAAGGTGGACTGCGGTTCCTGTCACAACGACGAGGGATCGCAATACGCGGGCAGCGTTCACGGGAAGAAGGCGGCGCAGGGCGACCGCTTCGCGCCAGGCTGCAAGCTCTGCCACGGCACGCACGATGTGCTGCCGCCCTCGAACCTCAAGTCCAACGTCTCCACCATCAATGTCCCGCGGCTTTGCGGCACCTGCCACCGCGAGGACACCGAAGTCAGCAAGACGCGCGCGATTCCCCAGACCAACATTCTGGAGAATTACAAGGACAGTATCCATGGCATCGGCCTCTTCCAGAAAGGGCTCACCGTCACCGCGGTCTGTACAAGCTGCCACACCGCGCACAACGTGCTGCCCCACACCGACCCGCGCTCTTCCATCGCCAAGCAGAACATCGCCAAGACGTGCACCCGCTGCCACGCGCAGATCGAGACCGTGCACCGGCAGGTGATCCGCGGCGAATTGTGGGAGAAGCAGCCGCACCTGATCCCCGCCTGCGTGG
>JBBIQR010000363.1:0-4985 GCA_037442245.1 Candidatus Solibacter sp.
CCGATCAGCACGTCGTCTTCGATCACCACCGGCAGCGCGCCCACCGGTTCCAGCACGCCGCCGATCTGGCTCGCCGCCGAAATATGGCAGTTCTTGCCGATCTGCCCGCAACTGCCGATCAGCGCGTGCGAGTCCACCATCGTCCCATCGTCCACGTACGCGCCCACGTTGATGTACATGGGCGGCATGCAGGTGACGTTCTTTCCCAGATACACTCCATCGCGCACGCTGCTTCCGCCCGGCACGATCCGGATGTTGTTCTCCGCGCCGATCGCCTTGGTGCGGTACGTGTCCTTGTCGCGGAACGTGAGCGTCCCAACCGACATATCGACGTTCGCGCCCATGCGGAAGCCGAGCAGGATGCCCTTCTTCACCCAGGCGTTGACGCGCCATCCGGTGGCGGAGTCTGGATCGGGTTCGGCGGCGCGCACCCGTCCCTCATTCAACGCCAGAAGAAACTGCTGGAACAACTCGCGGTCGGCGGCGGTGTAGTGCGCCGGTTTGTTGTCGAATAAGCTCTCGATTTGTGTTTGCATCACGCAGCCTGGTGCTCCAGCAATCCCACGCTCGCCAGGACCTTCCGGATCTTCTCGAGACTCGCCGCCGAGGGCGGAACCATCGGCAGCCGCCACACCGGCTCGAGCAGCCCCATGAGCCCCATCGCGGCCTTCACCGGAATCGGATTGCTCTCCACGAAATTCACGTTCATCAGCGGGAGATACTTCGCCTGCACCGCGCGCGCCGCGGCGAAATCGCCGGCCAGGCAGTGCTGCGCCAGCCGCGTCATCTCCCCGGGAATCTCGTTCGAGACCACGCTGATGATGCCCCTGCCCCCCAGCGCGCATAGCGGAATCGTGATCGCGTCGTCGCCCGACAGCACCGTGAACCGCTCCGGCACTTCGTTGAGAATCGTGGCCATCTGCCCGATGTTGCCGCTGGCTTCCTTCACCCCTACGATGTTCTCGATCCGCGCCAGCCGCGCCAGCGTCGCCGGCTCCACGTTCACGCCCGTGCGGCCCTGCACGCTGTACACCACAATCGGCAGCGCAACCGAGGACGCGATCGCGCGGTAGTGCTGGTACAACCCCTCCTGCGTGGGCTTGTTGTAGTACGGCGTCACCGAAAGGATGCCGTCCACCCCCATCGACTGCAACTCGCGCGCCAGTTCGATCACCTCGTGCGTGTTGTAGCCGCCCGCCCCCGCCAGCACCGGCGCCTTGCCCCTGGCCTCTTCCAGCGTGATCTCGACCACCCGCAGGTGCTCGGCGCGCGTCAGCGTCGGACTCTCGCCCGTGGTGCCGCACGGCACCAGGAAGTTGATGCCCTCCGCGACCTGTCTGCGCACCAGCCGCCGCAGCGCCGCTTCATCCAGCGATTGATCCTGTTGGAACGGCGTCACCAGCGCCGTGCCGCATCCCGTAAACATGTGCCACCTCCCGAAAGCCGCTCTCGCCTGCCTAAAACCCGATTTCCGCGAACTCGTGAAATCCCTTCTTGCCCACTACCCACTCCGCCGCCTTCAGCGCGCCGCGCGCAAATCCCTCGCGGCTCCGCGCCGTATGCCGCAGCGTAATCGTATCCGCGGCGGAATCGAACCCGATCTCGTGCGTGCCCGGAATCGCGCCCGCCCGGTTCGAGGATACATCGATGTTCCGCCCGTAGCCCGCCTTCTTCATTTCCTCCACCAGCTTGAGCAGCGTCCCCGAAGGCGCGTCCTTCTTCGCCGCATGGTGGATCTCCCACGCCCAGGCGCCGTACTCGGGCTCCCTTTCGATCAGCCGCGCCGCCTCCGCCACCAGCTTGAAAAACACGTTCACCCCGATCGAAAAATTCGGGCTCCACACCAGCCCGATGCCGCCGTCCTCGACCGCCCGCTTCACGCGGCCAATCTCGTCCAGCCAACCCGTGGTCCCCACCACAACGTTGACCCCGAGTTTCGCGATGCCTTCCACGTTCGCCGCCACCGCCGCCGGAATGGAAAAATCGATCGCCGCATCGATCCCCTCGAAATTTTCCGCGGTCAGCCCCTCGCCCTGCGAGTTGTTGAACTCGTCCAGCTTGAGCGCCACCTCGAAGCCGTACTGCGGAGCAAGCTGTTCAATCAGCCGGCCCATCTTGCCGTAACCCACGATCGCCAGTTTACGCATGATCCGTCCCGTTGCGCTCGAATACTTCCGGATCCAGCACCGCGAAGAACTCCTCGTGCAGCGCGCCCACGGCGCGCGCCAGGTCCGCCTCCGCCACCACGAAGCTGATATTCAACAGCGAAGCCCCCTGGCTGATCATCCGGATGTTGATGCCGTCCAGCGCGTCGAACACCCGCCGCGCCACCCCCGGCGTGTGCCGGATGTTCTCCCCGACCAGGCAGACGATCACGCTATCGTGCTCCACCGTGACTTCGGCGAACTGCCGCAGCTCCGCCAGGATCGAGTCGATGTTGGACGTGTTGTCGATCGTCAGCGACACGCTCACCTCGCTCGTCGCCACCATGTCCACCGGAGTCTCGAAGCGGTCGAATACTTCGAAAATGCGCCGCAGGAAGCCGTGCGCCATCAGCATCCGGGTCGAGTGAATGTTCACCGTCGTGATGCGCCGCTTGCAGGCGATCGACTTCACCACGTTCTCGCACGGCACGAAACTTGCCGTGATCCGCGTGCCCGGCACTTCCGGACGCCGCGAGTTCAGAATCAGCACCGGAATATTCTTCTCGACAGCCGGAACCACCGTCGCCGGATGCAGCACCTTGGCCCCGAAGTACGCCAGTTCCGCCGCCTCCGCGAAGGAAATCGTCTTCACCCGGTGCCCGCCCTTCAGAATCGTCGGGTCGGAGGTCAGCATGCCGTCCACATCCGTCCAGATCTGGATCTCCTCGGCGTCGATCCCCGCGCCTACGATCGACGCGCTGAAATCGCTGCCGCCCCGCCCCAGCGTCGTGGTCACGCCGTCCTCGGTCGACCCGATGAACCCGCCCATCACCACCACGCTCTCCGCCGCCAGCGGAGGAATCGTCTCCTGGAGGCGTTCGTACGTCACCGGAAAATTCGGCGCGGCGTGCGTGTGCCGCCGGTCCGTGAGAATCACGTCCCGCGAATCCACGTGCGCCGCCTTCATCCCGAAGTGGCGGAACGCCAGCGTCACGATATAGCTCGAGAGCCGCTCCCCGTAGCTCGATATCGCGTCCACCGAGCGCGGCGTCAGCTCGCCCAGCACCGCCAGCCCCTTCACCAGTTCCGTCAGTTCCTGGAAGTGCTCGTCCAGGAATTCGTCCAGCGCCGCCCGGTCCTCCAGCGGCACGATCTGCCGCGCCTCGCGCGAATGGTAGTCGCGCAAATCGTGCAGTTGCCGGATGTATTCGTCGCGCTTGCCCTGGATCGCCGCGTCCGCAATCGCCAGCAGCTTGTTGGTGGTCTTGCCCATCGCCGAAACCACCACCACCGGCTTGCGCTCCACCCGCGCCCGGACGATTCCGGCCACTCGTTCGATCGCGGCGGCGCTCTCCACCGAGCTGCCGCCGAACTTCATGACGATCATCAGCCCAACATCCCTTCCGAATGCATCAGCTCCGCATTCAGCACCGCCGCCCCCGCCGCGCCGCGGATCGTGTTGTGGCTCAGCACTACGAACTTGTTGTCCAGCACCGGACACGTCCGCAGCCGCCCCACGAACGCCGCCATCCCGCGCTCGCGCTCGGCGTCCTTGCGCGGTTGCGGACGGTTCGCCTCCTCCATGTAGATCACCGGCTGCGGCGGAGCGCTCGGCAGTTTGCGCTGCTGCGGCACGCCGCGGAAGCTGTCGATCGCGTGCCGCAGATCGGCCAGCGCCGGCTTCGCAGCAAACTCCACGCTCACCGTCTCGGTGTGCCCGTCCACCACCGCCACGCGGTTGCAGTGCGCGCTCACCTTCGCCGCCAGCGGCTCGATGTGGTCGCCCGCGAATTCGCCCAGGATCTTCTGCGTCTCCTGCTGCATCTTCTCTTCTTCGCCGCCGATGAACGGAATCACGTTGCCCACAATGTCCATCGACGCCACCCCCGGATAGCCCGCGCCGCTGATCGCCTGCATCGTGGTCACGATCACCTTGGTGATGCCGAATTGCTTCATCGCCCCCAGCGCCATCACCAGCCCGATGGTCGAGCAGTTCGGGTTGGTCACGATCTGCCCCTTCCAGCCCCGCGCCTTCTGCCGCGGCGCCAGCTTCAGGTGCTCCGCGTTGACCTCGGGCACCAGCAGCGGCACGTCCTGCTCCATCCGGTGGTTCTTCGAGTTCGAAACCACAATGTGCCCCGCCTCCGCGAACGCGCGCTCGATCTCCGTCGCCACGCCCGCGTCCATCGCGCTGAACACCAGCTTCGGCGCGTTGCCCGGCTTGCACTCCTCCACCACCATCTCTTTGACGCCCTCCGGCACGGTTCCGGCCGAGTGCCACACCATCGCGTCCTGATACTTTTTTCCGGCCGAACGGTCGCTCGCGCCCAGCCACGACAGGTGGAACCACGGGTGCCCTTGCAGAAACCGGATGAAATGCTGCCCCACCATCCCGGTGGCGCCTAAAATGCCTACTTCGATTCTCTTTTGCATAAGTCCTTTACGATCCTTTGATAGAGCTCCACGGCCTCCAGAAGCTGCCGTTTGGGCACTCGCTCTTCCAGCGTGTGCGCCACGTGAATCGTGCCGGGTCCGATCAACAGCGGCTTGCCCCACGCCCCGCCGAATGCCGGAATATCGGTGGTGTACGCCACCACCGTGGTCTCGATGCCTTCCACCGCCTCGAGCCGCACCGCCGGAATCTCGATCACCTCGCGCAACTCCGCGCGCCCGGCCGCGGCGCGGAACAGCCCGGCCTTCGTCTCCGCCGGATCGCTCACCAGCCGGATCATGATGTCCGCCTTGGCTTCGTCGGCGATCACGTTCGGCGCGCGCCCGCCGCTGAGCGTCCCGATGTTGAGCGTGCTCGGCCCCAGCAACCCGTCTACCGGCAGCGGCACC
>JBBIQR010000364.1:0-4937 GCA_037442245.1 Candidatus Solibacter sp.
GACCGAGACGAGCAGCGGGTCGCCGTTGCATACGAGATCGGCGAAATGGGCGGCCTTGCGGCGGTGGATCTTGGGAAGGAGTTCGGAGAGCACCCATTCCGCGGCGGCCGGAGCGTCCTCATGAGGAAGGCGGCAGAGAAAGCTGGGGATGAGTTCGAGCGGATGGCCGCGCAGCGCGGATAGAACCCGCAGAACCTTGTTTTCCGCGCTTTCATCGGGGCCGCAACCGGTCTTGGCCTCGACGGTGGTGGTGCCGTGGCGGGCCATGGCCTCGAGGTAGGCGCGGGTGTGGAACTCGATGCGATGGCCGGTCGAGGCGCGGATGCGCCGGGCGGCGTCGGCATCGTCGGCGCACGAAACCACCAGGTGCGTGTGGCTATCCACGAAGCCGGGCATCACGACCCGGCCGAAGGCGTCGATTTCGGTGGCTCCGCGGGCGCCCGCAAGATTCTCCAGGCGGCGGGTCGGACCGACTTCCGCGATGCGGCCGTCGCGGATGAGAATGGCGCCATCGGCGATAATGTTGAGTTCGTTGAGACTCAGCCCGCGGCGGGGCTCCGCGGGTCCGCGCAACGTCAGCAGTTGCCGGGCGCCTCGGATTAGAATGGTACTCAGAGGTTTAACCCCTAAGCAATACTGTAGCACGGTACTAGAACCGGCATAACAATTGTTATAGTATGCACAGAAAATTTCCACAGGACCATGGACGACCCCTCAAGACCCTGGAACGGGTCATTTCCAAGGCCGGGGCCGGTTCCCGCAGCGACGCCCGCAGTTGGATCGGGGCGGGACGGGTGCGGGTGAATCAGCGGACCGTGCAGAATCCGGACCATTGGGTAGACCCGGAGCGCGATCGTATCACATTGGACGGAAAGCCTCTTAAGCAATCGCGAAGGGTCTACATCCTGCTCTATAAGCCGGCCGGGTACATCACCACGCGGCGCGATCCGGACGGCCGGCCGACCGTATACGACCTGATCGGCAATGCCGGGGTCTGGGTCTCGCCGGTGGGACGTCTGGATCTGGAGACCAGTGGCCTACTAGTACTTACGAATGACAACGATTTTGCCGAGCGGCTCACAAATCCGGACCACAAGGTACCAAAGACCTATCTGGTTAAGGCGGCGACGTTGTTGGGCGAGGAGCAACTGGAGCGGCTGCGCGCGGGGGTGGAGTTGAGCGATGGTCCGACGCGCCCGGCGGCGGTGCGGCGGGTGCGGGACGGCGCGCGGCACACCTTCATCGATATCACGATCACGGAAGGGCGCAACCGGCAGGTGCGGCGCATGCTGGAGGCGGTCGACAGCAAGGTGTTGAAGCTGGTGCGTACGGCGATCGGAGAAATCCGCATCGGGGATCTGGCCATCGGACGGTGGCGGGATCTCACCGCGGAGGAAGTGCGTGCGCTCGGGGGCCGCAAAGCGTAACCCACTATAATTGGAAGCGGTGGAACTGGAAAAAACACTGCTGCGCAAGGTAGGGGAAGCGATCGAGCGATTCAAGATGATCCGCGACGGCGATCGTGTGGCCGTGGGGATCAGCGGAGGCAAGGACTCGGTCACGCTGCTGGAGGCGCTGGTGCTTCTGCAGAAGCGGGCGCCGATCGATTTTTCGGTGTGCGCGTTCACCGTCGAGCAGGGCAAGTTCCTGCGGCCGATCGCGCCCATCGGCGAGTACCTCAAGGAGCGCGGCATCCCCTGGACGTATTACACCGACACCGCATCCTTGAAGCTGCTGGAAGAGCAGCCGGGGCACGGGTGCGACCTGTGCAGCCGGTTCCGGCGGCGCGCGGTCTACGAGGTGGCGGCGCGCCTGGGGGTGAACGTGATCGCGCTGGGGCACACCGCGGACGATTTCTGCGAAGCGCTCTTCCGCAACGCGATGTTCACCGGGCGGCTGAGCGCGCTGCCGGCGGTGACGGCGTCGCGGGACGGGGATTACCGGTTGATTCGTCCGCTGGTGTACGTGAACGAGCAGGTGACCGCGGCGTACGCCCAATCGAAGGGCATTCCGGTAGTGCCGTGCGGGTGCTCGCAGAAGACGGGCACGGTCCGGCGCTCGCTGCGCGACCTGTTCGGCGAGCTCGAGCGGGAGTATCCGCACCTGAAGGAGAACATTCTCTCGGCGATGGGGAACATCGACCCGTCGCGGCTGCTGGACACCCGTTACCTGGGGGCCGAGAGGGAAGAGGTTCCGGCAGGGCCGTTTCCGATCGTCACGGAATTGTAATACTCTGTTGAGTTGATCTCCCACCGGATTCCCGTCACGAGGTTCCTCCTCACTACGCCCCCACTATGAGACTACTTCCACGCGAAGAGCGCTTTTACCACCTGTTCCTGCGGCAGGTCGCGATTATTTCAGAAGCGTCCCGTCTGTTGCTGGACGGGGTACGCAGCGGCAACGCACGGCTGATGAGCGTGGCGACCGAAATCAACGTCCTGGAACATAAGGGCGACGAAGTCATCCACGAACTCTTCACCCGCCTGAACCAGACCTTCATCACTCCGCTGGACCCGGAGGACATCCACAACATCTCCGCCGCTCTGGATAACGTGCTGGACGGACTCGAGGATACGGCGCACCGCCTGATCTCCTACCGGATCAACCCGGTGCCGCCGGTGATGATCAAGCTGAGCGAGATCGTCGACGCCTGTTCCAAGACCCTGACGAAGGCGTTCCAGGAACTGGAGCGCGGCGGGGAGATCATGGAGCACTGCATCGAGATCAACCGGCTGGAGAACGAAGCCGACGGGATCGGGCGGGCGGCGGTGGTGGACCTCTTCGATCAGGAGAAAGATCCGATCGTGCTGATCAAGCTGAAGGAAGTGTACGAGTTTTTCGAAGCGACGATCGACAGTTGCGAGGACGTGGCGGACCTGCTGCAGAACGTCGTCGTGAAAAACAGCTAGCATGACGACCCTGACGCTGGTGGGAGCGATCATCGCGATCGCGCTGATTTTCGATTACATCAACGGGTTTCACGACGCGGCGAACTCGATCGCGACGGTGGTGGCGACGCGGGTGCTGACGCCGTTCCAGGCGGTACTGTGGGCGGCGTTTTTCAACTTCGTGGCGGCGTTCCTCTTCGGCACGGCGGTCGCCAAGGCGGTCGGCAGGGGCTTCGTCGATCTGGATCTGGTCACGCCCTACGTAATTCTGGCGGGCCTTTCTGGAGCGATCCTGTGGGACCTCATCACGTGGTGGCTGGGGCTGCCGACCAGTTCGTCGCACGCGCTCATCGGCGGGTACGCGGGGGCGGCCATCGGGCGGGTGTCGCTGCTCCGCGGATGGAGCCACTGTTTCGAAGCGCTGAACCTGGGACCGAAGGGAGAATGGCCCTTCACCCTGAAGATGATCATCGGGGCGCCGGTGATCGGGATGGTGTCGGCGTACCTGCTGATGATGGCGGTGTACTGGCTGTTCCGCAAATCCACGCCGTCGAAGATGGACAAATATTTCCGCAGGCTGCAACTGTTATCGGCGGCGGCGTTCAGCCTGTCGCACGGATCGAACGACGCGCAGAAGACGGCGGGGCTGATCACGGGAGTGCTGTTCACGGCGCACCGGATTCACACGTTCGAAGTGCCGTACTGGGTGCTGATGGCGTCGTATTCGGCGATCGGGCTGGGGACGTTGAGCGGCGGATGGCGGATCGTGCGGACGATGGGGGCGCGCCTGACGCGGCTGAAGCCGCGCAGCGGGTTCTGCGCGGAGACGGGCGCGGCGGCGGCGGTGCTGCTCTCGACGCACCTGGGGACGCCGGTTTCGACGACGCACGCGATTGCGGGCGCGATCGCCGGAGTGGGAAGCATCCAGCGGATGAAGGCGGTGCGGTGGGGCATCGCGACCGACATCGTATGGGCGTGGGTGCTGACGATTCCGGCGGCGGGAACGATCGCGCTGCTGTCGTACTACCTGCTGCACGCGGCGGCGGGCGTGTAGCGGCGCGCCTACTCGTCCGGTGACGCCATCACCCGCTCGGCAAGCAGGGCGGACTCGCCGGAGGACCGAGGGGCCCGGTTTTCCATCACGGCGGAGACGAAATCCTCGATGCAGGGATAGTGGAGGTTGGCGGGCGCGGGATGGGATTCGCGTCCGCCGGGAAAGACCAGGTCTGGCGCGTTGAGCGGCGTCAGGTCGAGTTCGCCTGCGGTGCCGCGGATGCGGAATTCGTCGCGCGGCGGGCGCGCGTGCCAGCGCACATCCACGATGCCGCGCACGCCGCAGGGGTAATCGATCATGACGGTGGCGTTGTCTTCGACCGCGAGCGGGTGGACGAGCGTCGATACGTGGGTGCTGACGCGGGCGGGTTCCCCGAATAAGTAATTGAACAGATCGATGCGGTGGCTGCCGATGTCGCGCAGCGGACCGGCGCCGGCCTGAGCCGGGTCGGCAAGCCAGGCGCGGGCGGTGCCGAGCGGGTTGAAGTCATCGTGCGAGGTGGCTTCGGCGAACACCGGGCGTCCGATGGCTCCTTCGCCGAGGAGGACGCGGGCGCGCTCCACCTTGGGGTACATGCGGCGGTAGTAGGCGATCCCGAGAGTGCGGGCGCAGGCGCGGGAAGCGTTCACCATGGCGGCCGCATCGGCGTAGTCGAGCGCCATGGGTTTTTCGCAGAGGACGTGGCGTCCGGCGCGCAGGGCGGCGATGGTCTGGGGCGCGTGCAGGAAGACCGGGGTGGCGATGTAGACGGCGGCTGCGTCGCAGGCGGCAAGGGCGCGATCGAAATCCTGCCAGGAGGGGACGCCGAAGGGTTCGGCCTTGGAGGGGTCGCGCGTGACGATGCCGGCCAGGCGGCTGCGCGGTTCGGAAAGGATCGCGGGGAGGACCCGCTTGGTGGAGATGTCGCCAATGCCGGCTACCAGCCAGGAGATCATAGATCTTATGGTAGTCAGCCGGGGGGCCGGCCGGGAGGCCGGCCCCGCAATTCGAACTAG
>JBBIQR010000365.1:0-4500 GCA_037442245.1 Candidatus Solibacter sp.
CCTACAACCTACTGATTAAGAGTCAGTTGCTCTGCCAGTTGAGCTACGCGCCCACGGTGTTGAGGGTGGGACATGGCGCGACTTGCGCCGCACCAAGGACTCAGTATAGCATTTCGCCCGCGCCTGTCACTCGCTCTTTGCGGGAAGCGCGGGAAGCGACGCGGCCGCGATCTGCGCGATGTCCAGCAGCTTCGGAGCCGCCTCCGCGCCGTCCAGCGCCGCGCGAAACATGCTCTGGCAGAAGGGACACGCCGTGCCGATCACCCCGGCGCCCGTCGCGGCCAACTCTTCCGCCCGCTCTACGTTGACCCGCTTCCCCTGCTCCTCCCCGAGGAACATCTGTCCGCCCCCGGCGCCGCAGCAGAACGAGCGCTCGCGCGAACGCCGCGCCTCCACCACCTCCGCCGTCCGCCCGATCACCGCGCGCGGCTCCTCGTACTTCTCGCGGTAGCGCCCCAGGTAGCACGGGTCGTGGTACACCACCCGCCCGTTCGCTCCCGGCGCCGCGGGCAGTTTCGAGCCCAGCCGCGCCAGCAACTCGCTGTGATGCTCGATCTCGAATGTTGCGCCGGCTTCCCGCCAATCGGTCGAGATCGTGCGCACGCAATGCGGGCAGATCGACACCATCTTCTTCACGTTCGCCGCACGGATGGTTTCGATGTTGGTCTCCGCCACCTGCGTGAACGCCAGGTCGTTGCCCAGACGCCGCGCCGGATCGCCCGTGCACTTCTCCTTGCGCAGCACCCCGAACGTCACGCCCGCATGGCGCAGAACGCGCGCCAGGGCGAGCACGATCTCGCGCCCCTGCGGATCGTAGGCGCCCATGCAGCCCAGCCACAGACAGTACTCCTGCGTGCCGTCGTAGAACGGAAGCTGACTCTTCTCGATGAACTTCTGCCGCTCGCTCGCGGCGAACCCGAGCGAGTTGCCGTAGCGCTCCAGGTTCAGGAACAGCTTGCCGCCGTACTCGTTCTCCCACTTGCCCGTATTCACCGCGCCGCGGCGCAGCCCGATCATCACCGGCAGATGCTGGATGCCCACCGGACATTGGAACTCGCAGCCCCCGCAGGTGGTGCATTGAAACACCGCCTCCTCGGAGATGTGCGCGCCCAGTAGCGGCGCCTCGGTCCCCGCGCCGTGTTCGTTGAGGTAACTCCGCAGCCCCAGGATCACCTCCTTGGGGTTCAGCGCCTTGCCCGTGTTGGCCGCCGGGCAGTGCTCCGTGCAGCGTCCGCATTCCACGCAGGAGAAGGCCTGCAATGCGTCGATACGGGTCACATCCTTGCCGGTATCGAGGCCGAAATCCTCGTCGCCCGAAAGCGGCGGCACGCGGCTGAAGCCCTCGCGCTTCAGAAACACCGTGGCCGGGCTCAGCACCAGATGCAGATGTTTCGTGTGCGGAATCAGCGGCAGGAATATCAGCAGCGCCGCCGTGTGCGCCCACCACGTCGCCTGTCCGGCGGGCGTCTCGTCTCCCACCCACTGATTCGCCAGATAGGTCACCATCAGGGCGAGGATCAGGCCGGCGATCACGCCGCTCTCGGGCGAGACCTTCCCCAGCCATACCGGGCGCACCAGGAAGCGGCGCACGAACAGCCCGCTGATGGAGATCGCCACCGCGAGCGCCCACACCGCGACGAACCCGAAATAGAATCCTCCGAATCCCGATTCCGGCGTCAGGAAGCGCGCTCCGAAGGGAGTCGCCAGATGGTTGATCGTGATCAGCCCGAAGGCCAGAAAGCCCCAGTAAACGAAGGCATGCGCGAGACCGGGCAGCGGCCGCTGTTCGATCACCTTGCCCTGCAGCATTACCTCCCACAGGAAGCGGCGGACACGCCCGCCCAACGGCGCCAGATCGAAATCCGGCGTCGGCCGCGCCGCCCGCAGGATACGGACGACCTTGCGAAACCGCCACCAGAACAGGCCGAGGGATACCAGCAGCAGGACCAGGAGAAGGGCGCGCTCCGCCCAGGTTGCGTCGCTCATAAGCGCTCAGTTTTGACTGTATCACGCGGGTCGCAAACGGGGCTTCCGGTACAATGAAGAGCTGGAGGATCTTTGCGCATCACCGTTTCCGGCGCGGCCGGTTTCATCGGGTCGCACCTGTGCGACCGGTTGCTGGCCGAGGGCCATAGCGTCGTCGCTCTCGACAACTTCCTGACCGGCTCGCCGCGCAACATCGCTCACCTTGCCGCCCACCCGCGCTTCGAATTCCGCGAGCAGGATATCACCCATCCGTTCGCTATCGAAGGTGCGGTAGACGCGGTGGTGAACATGGCGTCGCCGGCCAGTCCCAAAGACTACCTCGAGCACCCCATCGAGACCCTCGACGTGGGCAGCGCCGGCAGCCGCAACATGCTGGAACTGGCGCGCGAAAAAGGCGCCCGCTACCTGGTGACCTCGACCAGCGAGTGCTATGGCGACCCGCTCGTCCATCCGCAGGTGGAGACTTACTGGGGCAACGTGAACCCGGTGGGTCCGCGCTCCTGCTACGACGAAAGCAAACGTTTCGCCGAAGCCATCGCCATGGCCTACCACCGCAAGCACGGGGTGCGCACCAACATCGCGCGCATCTTCAATACCTACGGTCCGCGCATGAAACTGGACGACGGGCGCGTCGTACCCGCCTTCCTCGATCAGGCGCTGCGCGGCGAGCCGATGACGGTCTTCGGCAGCGGCGCGCAGACCCGCAGTTTCTGCTACGTCAGCGACCTGGCAGACGGACTCTACCGGCTGATGAGCAGCGACGAGCGCTACCCGGTGAACCTGGGCAACCCGCGGGAGATGACCATCCTCGAATTCGCCGGGCACATCCGGCGCATGACCGGAACCAGATCGGAGATCGTCTTCCACCCGCTGCCCGAGGACGATCCCAAGCAGCGGCAGCCGGATATTTCGAAAGCGAAAAGCCTGCTCGGCTGGGAGCCGCGCGTGGCGCTCGAAGATGGGCTGCGCGAGACTATCGCCTACTTCCAGGGCGTGCACGCCGGCGTGGCCTAGCTTATCTCCGGCGTAGCCGGACCCGCGCGCGATAATGGTTCGAGTGAAAGTCCTGCTGGTCTCGACATACGAACTCGGACGGCAGCCGTTCGGCCTGGCGTCGCCCGCGGCATGGCTGCGGGCGGACGGCCACGAGGTGACCATGGCGGACGTCTCCTGCTCGCCCATGCCGCGCGCGGCAGCGGAATCCGCGGACCTGATCGGGTTTTACCTGCCGATGCACACCGCCACGCGGCTGGCGCTGCGACTGATCGAGCGCGTCCGTCACGTGAACCCCCGGGCGCATCTGTGCGCTTACGGGCTCTATGCGCCGCTGAACGCGCGACTCCTGCGCGGCGCGGGCGCCGGCACCATCCTGGGCGGCGAGTTCGAATCCGGCCTCGCGGAACTGGTGCGCCAACTCGCAACCGGACAGGCGCCTCCGCGGACCGCGACGGACGAAATCGCGCGGCAGACCTTTCTGGTGCCGGACCGCAAGGGTTTGCCGCCGCTGGGAGCGTACGCGCAACTTGTCGTGCCGGACGGTACCCGGCGAGTCGGTTACACCGAGGCGTCGCGCGGCTGCAAACACCTGTGCCGCCACTGCCCCGTGGTCCCGGTCTATCACGGGACGTTTCGTGTGGTGCAGCGGGACGTGGTGCTGGAGGATGTCAGGCAGCAGGTGGCCGCGGGCGCGCAGCATATCACCTTCGGCGACCCGGATTTCTTCAACGGGCCCGGTCACGCCATCCCCATCGTGGAAGCGCTCCACCGCGAGTGGCCGTGGCTGACCTACGACGTCACCATCAAGGTGGAGCACCTGCTGCAGCACCGCGACCAGATCGCAACGCTGCGCCGGACCAACTGCGCGTTCGTGACCAGCGCCGTCGAATCGTTCGAGGATGAGATGCTCGCGCGGCTGGCCAAGGGACACACCCGCACGGAGTTCCTCGAAGCGCTCCGCCTGATGCGCACCGCGGGACTGCCGCTGTGTCCCACGTTCCTCCCGTTCACCCCGTGGACCACGCGCGAGAGCTATCGCGCATTCCTGCGGGAAATCGCCGCGCTGGACCTCGCCGCGCAGGTGGCGCCGATTCAACTCGCGATCCGCCTGCTGATTCCCGAAGGCTCGCTGCTGCTCGAACTCCCCGAAGTGCGCGCGCGCCTGGGATTGTTCGACCCGCGGTCGCTCTGCTACCCGTGGAAGAATCCCGACCCCGAGGTGGACCGGCTCTGCCTGGAGATACAGGATCTGATCAAGCGCGAGGAGAAGCGCCGCACGCCGCGGGCCGCCATCTTCCGCGCGATCTGCGACCTCGCCGGTGCGGGCGAACTCCCGGACCTGCCGCTCGAGTCGCGCGCCACGATCCCGTATCTGACCGAACCCTGGTACTGTTGAGCGGAGCCCACCGAAGAGCAGGTTGCTCTTGTGTAAACCCGCGAGCAGGAACTCCAGGACATCCGCCGCCCCGCCGGTCGCGCCCGCCTCCGCCGCCAG
The DNA here is from genome assembly GCA_037442245.1 of Candidatus Solibacter sp. Lineage (GTDB taxonomy): Bacteria > Acidobacteriota > Terriglobia > Bryobacterales > Bryobacteraceae > Solibacter. Next base: position 4,478 of record JBBIQR010000365.1, read on the forward strand.
CGGAAGAGTCCACCCGCGCATCG
>JBBIQR010000365.1:4521-4921 GCA_037442245.1 Candidatus Solibacter sp.
AGTATAGAGTGAGGCGTGGATGTCCACATACTATTTCGGAAGCGGATTGTCGTACGTTCAGTATCTTCAAGCGAAGACTGTTGTTTCTGATATCAAAGGCTCCCAGCGAAGCGCATCTAAATCTATCAACCTGTCGGTCGCCAAGCAAACCCGTGAGTTAATCGCCTCACAAGAGGCCATGGCGCGTGAAAACATACGGAGCATGGAAGCCGGATTCGGCAGAGTTGCTGACGCGACCGAGGAAGGCTTCGAGCAGCTTTCGTGGGAGGTTCGAGAAGCCGTCCGCGGCATCTCAGCGGTGAATACCGCCATCTCCGAACTGAATGCGACGTTTCAATGGGGCCTGACTGAGATGCTCAGCCAGCTGACTCGGATGAACAGCGCCGTCTCCGAGTTGGTC
>JBBIQR010000366.1:0-4911 GCA_037442245.1 Candidatus Solibacter sp.
TCGAAGTGCTGCGCGGCGAGGCGCTGGTCGAAGCCGCCGATGTGGAACGCGAGAACCGCATCGACATCGTCAACCACGGGGCCGATACGTTCATCGAAAAGCACGGAATCTACCGCTTTAACGCCGATGTGCCGCAAGTCGCGGTCTTCGACGGCAAAGCCGAGGTGACCGCCGGGGGGCGCTCGTTCCAACTCGGCAAAGGGCGGGAAATCGCCCTGAATACGAGCGGCAAACTCAAGGTGCGGGACTTCGACCGCCGCAAGACCGACGAACTGTACGCCTGGAGCAAACTCCGCTCGGGCTACCTGGCGGATGCGAGCGAAGCCACCGTCGAGAACATCGTGGGGGGCGGACCCGATTGGTACGGGATGGGGTGGTATTGGAATCCCTGGTACGATAGCTGGGCCTTCGTCCCCGGCGACGGCTACCTGATGGACCCCTTCGGGTTCGGGTTCTACTCGCCGGCTTACTGGTATGGCATGGGACCCGGTTTCTACCCCTACGGCGGCTACGGCTACCGCGGGGCTTACCCCTACCGCTACGGAGCCGGACGCGGGCGCGCGTGGCGGGGTCCGGCGGTCGCGGGGGTAGGACGTAGCGGCGGCTTCCGCTCCGCTCCCGGCCGCTTCAGCGCTCCCATGCGCGCCCCGATGGGTGGGATGCGTTCGATGGGCGCCATGGGTGGCATGCGCTCGATGGGCGGCGGCGGGATGCGCGGCGGTGGCGGCTTCCACAGATAATCCCTGATCCTCCCTGATGGTTTCCTCCGGGCCGGACGCCGCCGGTGGGCGTCCGGCCATTTTTTCTAGCGGCAAACTCTACAATTCGTCGATTCTTTCACCACTTGTTGCATGATTTCAGATATTCTTATCTGTTGTTCTTCAATCGAGGAGTGATTCCATGCGTAAATCCATGGCCGGTGCCCTCCTGGCACTGGCCTCTCTCTCTCTTGTCACTACTGCATCCGCCGATAGCCACCGCGCCAAACGGACCGTGGACTTTTCCGCCCCTGCCCCGCTCAACGGCAGCACCAATGCCCTGGGGAAGACCGGCGTTGCAGTGAAAATTCAAAGTGCCGCCATCGCCAAGGACGGCACCATCACCGCGCGGGTGACGATCGCCGATTCCGACGGCATCCCGCTCGACCGCTTGGGCATCGCCACCAAGGGGCCGGTCTCCCTGCGATTCATCGCCGTCTACATCCCGGCCGGCCAAAGCCAGTACGTGGCTTACACCACCAGCGTGGCCAAAGCCACCATCAACAGCAACCCCTCGCAGACCCAGGCATCCACCGATTCCGGCGGTACCCTTGCCAATAACGCCATCGGCGACTACACCTATACCTTCAAAACCAAGGCGCCGGCCAACTTCGACGCCACCGTCACTCATTCCATCGGGGTCTCCGCGCAGCGCGACCTCTCCGAATACGGCATCTTCGACGAGTGGAGCGAGACCGCCAACGACGTGTTCAGCTTCGTGCCCAACGGCAACCCGGTCAGCGTCACCCGCTCGGTGGTCACCACCGATGCCTGCAACCAGTGCCACAATCCTCTCTACGGGCACGGGGGCAGCCGCCTCGAGGTCGAGCTGTGCATCATGTGCCACACGCCGCAGACGATCAACCCCGATACGCAACTGACGCAGGACATGAAGGTGTTGATCCACAAGATCCACTCGGGGGCCAGCCTGCCGAGCGTCAAGGCGGGCACGCCGTACCGCATCTGGCACCGGGGCGCGTGGTCGGACTTTTCGACCGTCGTCTTCCCGCAGGACGTGCGCAACTGCACCACCTGCCACGCCAAGGGCGCGGCCCAGGCCGATAACTGGAAGACCAACCCCTCCGCCGCTGCCTGCGGCTCCTGCCACGACGACGTGAACTTTGCGACCGGGCTGAACCACGTCAATCTGGCTCAGCTCAACGATAATCAGTGCGCCAACTGCCACACGCCGAACGCCAGCATGGACTTCGACGCATCCATCCCGGGCGGCCACGTGATTCCCAACAACAGCGCCTCTCTGCCCGGTGTCGTCCTCCAGATTCTCCAGGTCTCCAACACGACTCCCGGCAACGCTCCCACCGTCAGCTTCACCGTGAACGACAAGTCCGGCAACGTGATTGATATCACGAAACTGGCCTCGATTCGCGTCGTCCTGGCCGGTCCCAACACCGACTACAACACGGGCGCCGGCGCCATCCGCGCGTCCGAGGATCCCAGCAAGACCAGCCAGTTCGTCGGCGGCGCCTACTCCTACACCATGACCAATAAGATCCCCGCTGCCGCCGCCGGGTCCTATACCATCTCCATCGAAGCCCGCAACAGCGTCACGCTGCTGCCCGGCACCGTCATCGCCACGACCGCCACGGATGCCGCCGCGCCGGTGCGCGTCTACTTCTCCGTGGATAAGAGCAAGCTCACGCCGCGCCGCCAGGTCGTCGCCACCGCCAAGTGCGCCGCCTGCCACAGCGACCTCAAGTTCATCCATGGCGGCGTCCGCGGCGACGTGCAGGAGTGCGTCATGTGCCACAATCCGGCGCTCTCCGACGGCACCTCGGGGCAAAGCGTCAATTTCGCCTGGCAGATTCACAGCATCCACCGCGGCGAAAACCTGACCAACCCCTACGTGCTCGGCACCACGAATTACCAGGACGTCCGCTTCCCAGGCGACCTGCGCGATTGCACCACCTGCCACCTTCCCGGCACCTACCTGCCGGAGAACGTGGGAGCCAAGGCTGTGGTGGCGAGTCCCGGCGGGTTCACCAAGACGACTCCGCCGATCTCCGCCGCCTGCCAGGGATGCCACGACGATATCGCGACCGCCTCCCACGCTCTGGCCAACACCACGGTGCTGGGCGAAAGCTGCACCGCGTGTCACAGCGCGACGGAGCAGTTCTCGGTCGATCGCGTCCACCAGCGCATCTTTTAAATCAACCCCAGGGGGGCGGGGCTTCCCGCCTCCCCGGACAAGCGAACCTTTCCGCCGGGGAAGGAGTTTGCGGGTAGGGCGTGGGGGCGGATGGCGCGCGATAATTTAGCCATGAGTCCGAAACCCGAGTCCTACGATTTTGCCGGCCAGTTGCTGGCGGGCCAACAATTCTTCGATCGCTCGACGAGCGTGCTCGAGGAAGCCGACTCCACGTTCCGGCCGCGCGACGGAATGATGACCGCCGCCCAACAGGTGGCGCACACGGCCCAGACTCTCGACTGGTTCATCCAGGGCGCGTCCCGTGCGGAAGGCTTCGACCTCGATTTCGAGCGCCAGGCCGCGGACCTCGCCGCGGTGACATCGCTCGCCGCCGCGCGCGCCTCGCTCGCCGCGGCGTTCCGCAACGCCGTCGCGTTCCTCCGCGCGCGCAGCCCCGAGGATCTGGCGCGCCCGCTGCCTCCCGGTCCGGTGATGGGCGGGCAGCCCGTCGCCAACATCGTCTGGGCCATAATCGAGCACACGGCGCACCATCGGGGAGCGCTGACTGTGTATTCGCGGCTGCTCGGCAAGACGCCGCCCATGCCGTACATGGGCTGACGCGTTAGCGGGGCTCCGTCACTTCGAGGACGCGGTCCGGGTGGACGTCGCGCAGGGTCTGGAGGGTGCCGCTCGGCCAGCGGATCTCGATGCGCGGGATGACCGCGGCGGCGTCCAGGCCGAAGTGGACGCCCCATGCGCAGGACGAGGCGTAGCTCGCCGCGGTGGTCATCTCCTGATACTGTGTGCCGATGCGGATGCGCGCGCCGATGCCGTCGCGGTTGCTGCGGGCGCCGCGCAAGCGGAGGATGAGCCAGTGGCGCGGCTCGGGGCTCACGTTGCGCCAGAGTTCGGCGGGTTCGCCGAGGGCGGAGACGACGGCGTCGATGCGCCCGTCGCCGTCGAAATCGGCGAACGCGGCGCCGCGGTGGGCCTTCTTGAGGGTCAGGCCGGCTTCGGCGCTCACGTCCTGAAACACGCCGGCGGAGTTGGCGAAGACGCTGTCGGGCTCCTTGTAGACGGCCGGTTCGAACATCTCGACGCGGTCGTTGACGTGCGAATCGGCGGTGAAGACGTCCTTCCATCCGTCGTTGTTGAAGTCGAACATGCCGACGCCCCAGCCGCTGTGTTTGAGGGTGATTGCGCCCATGCGCGATTGCAGGCTGGCGTCGATGAAGCCGCCCTTGCCGGCGTTTCTGAAGAGCGGAAAGGTTTCGCCGGCGAGGGCGGTGAAGAGGAGGTCGGGGAGGCCGTCGTTGTCGTAGTCCTTGAACTCCGCGCCCATGGCGGCCACGGGCTTGCCGTCGTCGCGCACCGCCGCGCCGGCCAGGAGGGCGGTTTCCTCGAAGCGGCCGTTGCCCAGGTTGTGGAAGAGGAAGTTGGGCATGTTGTCGTTGGTGACGAACACGTCCGGCCAGCCGTCGCCATCGTAATCGGCGAAGGCCACGCTCATGCCGCGGCCGGCGAATTTGGCGATCCCCGCATTGGCGCTGACGTCTTCGAAGGTGCCGTCGCCGCGATTGCGGTAGAGGGTATTGGCGAGCGGGGTGAAATATTTCGGATGGCAGTAAATGCGCAGGCCGCGGCCACCGCCCACTCGCCGCTTGCGATGCCCGCCCTGGCGGTCACGTCCTCGAATTTGCCGTTGCCCAGGTTGCGGTAGAGTATGTTGCGGTTCACGCCCGCGACGAACAGGTCGGGATGCCCGTCGTTATCGTAATCGCCGGCGGCCGCGCCCATGGAGTAGCCGGCGCCGGCGACGCCCGCCTCCGCGGTCACGTCGCGGAATTTCCAGTTGCCCTCGTTGCGGTAGAGGCGGTTCCAGTAGCGCGGCTCGGATTTTTCGAGGGAGGGGATGTCCGCGCCGTTGGTGAAGTAGATGTCGGGCCGGCCGTCGCCGTCGTAGTCGAAGGCCGCGATGCCACCCGGCATGGTCTCGATCATGTACTT
>JBBIQR010000367.1:0-4902 GCA_037442245.1 Candidatus Solibacter sp.
CCCGACGACCCCGCCGCCCGCGCCATCGCCGAGCGCATCGCGCTCAACGCCCGCGATGCCGGAATCACCCTCACGGTCACCTCCCAACCCGCCGCCGCCGATCTCCGGCTCACCGGGTTCCGCGTCGCCTCCGCCGATCCCGCCCAAGCGCTCGCCGCCATGGCCGCCGCTCTCGGCGCGCCCGAACCCAACCGCCTCGATTCCGCCGAAGCGCTCTTCAACGCCGAACGCGCCCTGCTCGACGGATTCAAGGTTATCCCGCTCATCCACCTGCCCGATGTCTACGGCGCGGCTCCCCGCGTCCGCGGCGGCGCCGGCGTGTCCAGCGCCGGCGAGTGGCAATTCGAAAACCTCTGGCTCGATGTCCCAAGGCCATGACCTTCCGCACCAGGCTGCTGCTCGTCTTCACCATCGCCATCGTCGCCGCGGTCGGCATCGTCGAACTCCTCGCCCAGAGCATCACCCGCCAGACCTTTGAGCATGAAGAGGAGCAGCGCGCCGCCGCCCTCTCCCGCCAGTTCCGCAAGGAGTTTCAACGCCGCGGGCAGGAGATCGTCCGCGCCGTCAACGCCATCGCCTCCGGCAACGACGCCGCCGATATCGCCATCGCCTCCGACCCGGCGCGCTACTACGACACCGCCGCCTCCCTCGCCGCCAGCCACGGCCTCGACCTGCTCGAGTTGATCGCCGGCGACGGCTCCATCGTCAGCAGCGCCGAGTGGCCCGCCCGCTTCAACTACCACGAGGATTGGCTCCTCGCTCCCGTCGATTGGAAGAACACCGGCGCCTTCCTGCGCCCCGAGGAACTCGAGCAGGGCACCGTCCTCGCGCTCGTCGCCGTCGGCGTCGCCACCGCCGGCGACCGCCGCCTCTTCGTCACCGGCGGCGAACGCCTCGACCGCGAATTCCTCTCCACCCTCGTGCTGCCCGAAGGCATGCGGGTGCTCCTCTACCGCAACCTCTCCGGCCGCTTTTCCCCCGCCGAGTTGATCGATGTCAACGGTCCCGCCGCCGATGCCGCCGCCCTCCGCCCCTTCATCGAGCGGTCGCTCCAGGGCACCCGCGAAATCACCGCCATCGTGGGCGCCGAAGCCATCCGCGCCATGCCGCTCCCCGATAATTCCGGACGCATCGCCGGCGTCCTCCTCATCGCCAACTCCCGCCGCCAGGCGCTCCAGCTCGAATCCTCCCTGCTGTGGACCGGCATCTTCGTCGCCGCCACCGGCATCGTCATCGGCATCGCCCTCTCCTGGTGGGCCACCGCCCGCGTCACCCGCCCCGTGCTCCGCCTCGCCGATAGCGCCGCCCGCGTGGCCAAGGGCGACCTCACTACCACCGTCGACATCCCCGGCGGCGACGAAATCGCCCGCCTCGCCGCCGCCTTCAACCGCATGACCGGCGAGCTCGCCGCGCAGCGCGAGCGCCTCGTCCAGGCGGAACGCGTCGCCGCCTGGAGGGAACTCGCCCGCCGCCTCGCCCACGAGCTCAAGAACCCGCTCTTCCCCCTGCAAATCACCGTCGAAAACATGCAGCGCGCCCGCGACCGCTACCCCGATCAGTTCGACGAAGTCTTCCGCGAAGGCACCGCCACCCTGCTCGCCGAGCTCGCCCAGCTCAAGCAGATCATCGCCCGCTTCAGCGATTTCGCGCGCATGCCCACCCCCGAAATCCAGCCTACCGGTCTCAACGCGCTCGCCGCCGAAACCGTCCGCTTCTTCGAACCCCAGCTTGCCCAGGCGCGCGTCGCCGCGGCGCTGCAACTCGACCCCGCTCTCCGCCCCGTCCCGGCCGACCCCGAGCAGATCCGCCGCGTCCTGCGCAACCTCGTGCTCAACGCCATCGACGCCATGAGCGCCGGCGGCGCCCTCACCATCCGCACCACGTCCCTCCACAACGGAGCGCGCCTGGAAATTTCCGATACCGGCGCCGGCCTCACCCCCGAGGAGTGCCAGCGCCTCTTCACCCCCTACTACACCACCAAAACCCACGGCACCGGCCTCGGCCTGGCCATCGTCCAGAGCGTCATCAGCGACCACCACGGCCACGTCTCCGTGCACAGCGAAAAAGGCAGGGGCTCCACCTTCCGCATCGAACTCTACGGTGACCCAACATGACGCCCTCGTGCCGCAGGCCCGCCGCCGTCTCGAATCTTCTTATCGCGTTTCTCCGCGTTTCCCCGGCGCCTCCGTGCCTCTGTGGTGCTATCCACACCTTCCCCACAACCGCCCTCCCAGCAACCTATGGCACACCTTCTGATCGTTGACGACGACACCAACACCCTCGCCTCGCTCGCCCGCGCCTTCCGCATGGCCGGCCACGAAGCCACCGTCTGCGACAACGCCGCCCGCGCCCTGGAACTGGTCAAATCCCAGCCCTTCGACATGATGCTCAGCGACGTCGTCATGCCCGGCAAGGACGGCATCGCATTACTCGAAGACTTGCGCAACCTCGGAATTGTTCTCCCGGTGGTCATGATCTCCGGCCAGGCCAGCATCGAGATGGCCGTCCGCGCCACCCGCCTGGGCGCCGCCGACTTCCTCGAAAAACCCCTCACCACCGACAAGCTCCTGCTCACCGTCGATAACGTGCTCCGGCTCAAGCGCCTCGAAGACGAGAACCGCGACCTGCGCCAGCGCGTCGGCAAGCACGACATCGTCCACACCGGCGATGCCATGCGCCGCGTCATGGCCCAGGTGGACCGCGTCGCCGCCAGCGAAGCCCGCGTCTGCATCCTCGGCGAAACCGGCACCGGCAAGGAGTTGATCGCCCGCGCCCTGCATCAGCGCAGCCCGCGCCACTCCGGCCCCTTCGTCACCCTCAACTGCGCCGCCGTCCCCGGCGAGCTGATCGAAAGCGAACTGTTCGGCCACGAGAAGGGCAGCTTCACCGGCGCCGCCGCCCGCCACATCGGCAAGTTCGAACAGGCCAACCACGGCACGCTTTTCCTCGACGAAATCGGCGACATGCCGCTGGTCATGCAGGCCAAGCTCCTGCGCGTGCTCGAGGAGCGCCAGGTCGAGCGCGTCGGCGGCGACCGCCCCATCCCGGTCGACGTGCGCGTCGTCGTCGCCACCCACCGCAACCTCGAAGAGCAGGTGAAGAAAGGCGCCTTTCGCCAGGACCTCTACCACCGCGTCTACGTCTTCCCCCTCACGCTGCCCGCGCTGCGCGAGCGCGCCGAAGACATCCCGGCATTGGTCGGGCACTTCGCCGCGCAGGTCTGCGAGGTGAACGGCTGGAAACCCAAGTCCTTCGACCCCGAGGCCATCCGCGAGCTCCAGCGCTACCCCTGGCCCGGCAACGTCCGCGAGCTGCGCAACGTGGTCGAGCGCCTGCTGCTCTTGGCCGATGGCCCGGTGGACCTGGCCGCCGTCCGCCTGGCCCTCCCCGCGAGCGAAGGCGACGCCCAATCCGCCGCCGCCTCCTTCACCGGACCTCTCGCCGGCCGCACCTCTTCCTTCGAGCGCGAACAGATCCTCGCCGAACTCAAGCGCCATGCCTACCGCATGACCGATACCGCGAAGTCCCTCGGCCTCGAGCGCAGCCACCTCTACAAAAAGTGCCAGGCCCTCGGCATCGATCTCCGCGCCATGCGCGCCGGCGAGCCGCGCTAACCGGGAGTCGCCCGAACCTTCGCCCGCCGCGCGCGGTTACACTAGCCTACATGGCGACGCGCAAACGCACCGCCGGTTCGTACCGCGTCTTCCGGCTGACAAGCTGGGACGCGTTTCTCAAGCTGGTGATCAACCCGCCCTACTCGAACTGGGCCTTTCGCGGAGAGGGCGAGAACGCCAAGCCCGGTCCCCTCTTCAGCTCGCTCTCCCGCTACTTCCGGAATTTCGGCGTGCACGCCCACGCCTGGCCGCAGCAGGAAGCCCGCATCCTGCGCATCTTCAAACGCAAGGCGCACCAGTTCCTGGAGCGTCCCCCGGAGTGGGACGACGATTTCCAGTGGCTGGCCCTGATGCAGCACCACGGCGCGCCTACCCGCCTGATCGATTTCACCTGGTCGCCCTACGTGGCCGCCTTCTTCGCGCTCGAGCGCGCGGTGGGCAACGGCGTGGTGTGGGCGCTGAATCCGGCGCGCATCGATTCCAGCCGCAACCCGCATCCGGCCCGCATGGACCCCCGCGCCTCCGGCAACTTCACCCGCCACTATCTGCGCGGCAAAAATCACCTCATCTGGATGGGCGAACCGTACACCATGAACCGCCGCCTGATCGCCCAATCCGGCACCTTCGCCGTGCCCGGCGTGCTGGACGTCCCGGTCGAGGAGATCCTCCCGGCGCGCGACCAGGAAGCCACCCTGGCCAAGTTCGTCCTCGCCCATCCGGTGCGCGAAGTGGGGATGCGCGAGCTCTACCGCATGAACATCACCTTCGCCACCCTGTTCCCGGACCTCGATGGTCTGGCGCGCAGCATGGGCTACGAACTCGAGTTCCACTGGGGCTACAACCCGCGCACCATGGAGAAGTACCGGACCTAATGCTTTGACCGGCAGGTTCGGTTCGGTGTGCCAACCGCTTGCTAACGCGCGCGGCTCGGAAACGAGCCGCGACCGTAAGACATCGGTCGCCGATGAAACGGAAGACCGCCTGTGGCGGGACCGGTGCGGCGCCCCCCTCCCCTGTGCCGCGCGAAAAACACATCCCCTGCCCTGGCGCACCCAGGGCCGCTGTGCTGTTACAATCGGGGAAAATCATCTCAGTCGAGGTTTGCCGACATGGCTCAGGAACAGGAAGTTTCCCGCCGCGATTTCGTGAAGACCGCCGCCGCCGTGACCGCCGTCGCCGCCGCCGTTGAAGGCGCTCCCGCCATTCAGAAAGTGAGGGCCGCCAACGATCAGGTGCAATACGGCATGATCGGCACCGGCAGCCGCGGCAGCTATCTGCTCAAGCACCT
>JBBIQR010000368.1:0-4888 GCA_037442245.1 Candidatus Solibacter sp.
GCCTCTTGCTGGCGCAGTGGCTGGATGTGGCCCTGCACGCGCCTGTAATCCAGCCGCTCGTTGACCCCTCGGTTTACCAGCCGGGAGTTGTCCGCGCCCAAATGAAACTCTCCCCGGCGGACTCCCCGGACGAACCGCGCGTCGGCCTCACTGCCGCCGTTCTTCAGAAGGTCAATTACACCGGCCGGCCCGGTCCGCGGGAGGATTGCCTGTTCGCCCGCGCCGCCCTGGTGGATGATTGGAACCTTCTGGACCGGATCGCCAAGACCGACGGTTTCTTTTCCTCCTACCTTGCCGATTCGAAACGGGTTCTGGATCTCGCGGCGGATGGCGAAGCCAAGGGACGGGACATGAGCGGACTGAACGACTTCCTCGGCGTGCGCTACGTGGGGGTGGATGTCACACCGGATGGATTGGACTGGCGGGAGCGTCCCTCGTTCGCGCCGCGGGTGACTGCGGGGCAACAACCGGTATTCGTTTCCGATGCGGAGGCGCTGGAGGCGCTCGCCGCCCAGCCGGCAATCGATTTGCGTCGGACGGTCTTCCTCCCTCCGGAGGCCCAGTCGCTTATTTCCGCCACCAATCCTGTCCTTGCCGCCGCAACGGCCGTTCGCGGCACGGCGCGACGGATCGACTTTTCGGTCGAGGCCTCCGGGCCGGCTCTGGTGACGGTGGCGCAGGCGTTCTATCATCCCTGGCGGTGTACCATCGACGGCCGGCCCGTCCCGCTTTGGAAGGCGAATGGAGCATTTCAGGCGCTTGAAGTTCCCGCCGGGAAACACACCGTGAGCCTCGTTTACCAGGATTGGAGCTTCGTCTGCGGACTGGGAGTGACGGCAGCCGGGCTGGCGATGGTGATCGGCCTTTGGTTTTGGCGCCCGCGCGACGCCGCGTTTCGTCCGGACACAATCATTTTCTCTTGACGTTCGCGCCGGCCCGGGCTAAACCGCGCGCAGGGTTTGGTCATGAAAGGGACGCAACTGCAAGGGCGCAGTGCCGTGACCCGGGCTTGTTCGAGACGGAGACGCACTTCCTTTAGTCACTTCCCGCCTTCCTTCGCAGCGGATGTTCCCTTGTCCCCGCGCGCGATTCACGCGCCGCCGGAATGCGCCCGACCCGAACAACACTCGAAAGGGCATCATGAATCAATTCATCGGCAAAGGGGTCACAACGTTCTTCGGTTTCATCGCTCTCACCGCCGGTTCGTTCGCGTCCGCTCCAATTGTTCAAACGAACCTTGCCGTGGTTGTTTGCCACGCCCCCTGTCTCAACGGCGGCGGGCTCATTGAAGGATCATTGCAGCAATTGTCAGGCGAAAACGTGGCCCTCAACGGCGGTTTCGCACTTACCGGCGATCTCCTGGTGCCGGGCACGCCCGCGGTGCGCGTCAATGGGCATCCCGCCTTCGCCGGCACGGTTGCCGGGTCCGGCCCCGCGTCGCCCGCCAATTACACGATCGCTCTCAACGGGAATTGCTCCCTGCGCTTCCTGCGGACGCGCACAACTCCGTTCTGTCTGCCCAAAGTCAAGCCGCCGCCTGCGCCCGGCGGCTCCCGCAACCTCACGCTGAACTCCCCCGGCCAATCCATCGGCAACCCCGCCACACTCCGCAATCTCACGTTGATCTGCAACGCCGGCATGGTCGCGGTTCCGCCCGGCTCCTACGGCGTGTTCACCGCCGGCGGCGCAGCGGGCTTCTCCCTGGGTGTCGCCGGGGCGACGCAACCCGCGGCCTATAATCTCCAAGGCCTTAACCTGAACGGAAAGGCGCGCCTCGACGTCCTCGGCCCCGTCGTGCTCACAGTCGCGGACAGCGTTTACGCCAGCGGCACCCTCGGCGCAAGCAACCGATCCTCCTGGCTCCAGCTCCAGATTGCCTGCGGCGGACTCACGCTCAACGGCGGCTGCACAGTCCACGCCAGCGTGCTCGCCCCGGCTGGCACCGTCGTTGTCAATGGCGGGAGCCGGCTGGTCGGATCGGTCCAGTGCGATCGCCTCGCCGTGAACGGATGCGGAATCATCCAGGCCTGCGCCGCCCCCAACCAGCCGCCCGTCGCCACGCCGCAGACTCTCGCGACGGACGAGGACGCGCCCTTGACGATCACCCTGGCCGGCGCCGATCCCGAGAACTCTGCGCTGACGTTCCTGATCCTCAGCCAGCCCGCCCATGGCGCGCTCAGCCCCGCGTCGTCCAGTTCCAACGTGTTCACCTATGCTCCGGCGCGCCGTTTCGTCGGCGACGACAGCTTCCTCTTTGCGGTTAACGATGGCCTGACGAACTCCGCACCGGCTTGCGTCCACATCACCGTCCGGCGCGTGAACCAGCCGCCCTCCGTCACCATCAAAACTCCCCTGACCGCGACCTGCCCGAATCCGATCCAGATCAGCGCCGAAGTCATCGACGACGGCTGGCCCGCCGGAGCCCTGACTCTGGCGTGGAGCCGGATCGGCGGACCCGGCGCGGCGGCGTTCAATCCGCCCGGTCAGAGCATTCCATTGGCAGGTGTCGATGTGACGAACCCGTGTTCAACGACGGCGACGTGCGCCGTGCCGGGCATCTATCAATTTCGGCTGACCGCCGACGACGGCATTGCGACCAACTACGCGATGACGACCGTGCGACTCAACGATCCGCCGGCGGTCAGCATCCTTTCCCCCGCGGCGCAAAGCGAATTCAGCGCGGGTCATCCCATACCGGTGAGGATTGGCGCCACGGATTCGGACGGGTCCATCGCCGTCGTGAGAGTCTGTGCGGACGGAGCGCCATTGGCCGAGTTCACCGAACCGCCTTTTAACCTCGTCTGGACGAATGCCGCCGTTGGAACGCACACGCTCTCGGCAACCGCGGCGGACAACGACGGGGCGACCTCCGTTTCAAGCAACGTCGCGATCTCGGTCATCGAAGTCGAGAGCGGCGACTTCGCGGTGGATGCCGGGGCCGGTCAGATTGTTGAAACGGGACAGGCCGCCTCGCTTGCAGGCGTCGTGACCATCGGAACACCCGTCTTCGGCAGCGAGACCGACATCACCTGGCTCAGCCTCAGCGGACCGGGCGACGTGCAGTTTGACGATGCGCACAGCCTGAATACCCGGGCGCGATTCGGCGCGCCTGGCGCGTACCAATTGAAGCTTCGTGTCCGCTACGGGGGCGGATTGCGCTCGGACACGATGAACGTGACGGCTCTGCCCGCCCCGGTTCGCCACCTGGCCGCCGCCCGGACCACGCGGGGCACGGATTTCTGGTTTGCGCTGTTGTGGCAGGCAAACGCCGGCTACGAAGACCCCGCGTACCATCACATCATCGTCACCGCCGGGGACGACGCCGATGTGGTGGTTGAGCATTCCACGTTCGAGGAGGCGGTGCCAAGGGTTGCGGAGCGGTTCCATCTCGACGCGGGATGCACAAAGGTCGTTTCCTATCCCGCGCCGGACGTGTGGCGCGACGAGCCCTGGTCGGATGTGGTTCGCAACGATCCGGTCCGCGTCTTGGCGAGCAACCCGGTGACGGTGTATGCGCTGAACCGCGTGGCGTATTCCGCCGATGGGTTTATCGCCCTGCCGACGGCGTTGCTGGGCACCAACTACATCGCCCTGACTTACTCGAATGGCGGCGCCGAACTCGCGGTGGTCGCGACAGAAGACCAGACCGCCGTTTGGATCACCCCGTCCACCGCTGCCGGCGAGCGTCCGGCCGGAGCGCCGTACCGCGTCGTGCTTCAGAAGGGCGACGTTTACCGTCTGGCCGCGTCCGATGGCGACCTCACCGGCACTTCCGTGGTGTCCGACAAACCCGTGGCGGTCATCAGCGGCACCGCCTCGAGCTGGGTGCCGGCGGGTTACGGCTGGGGCGATCATCTGGCCGAGGAGATGGTCCCGGTCAGCCTCTGGGGCCGGCACTTCGCAACCCTGCCGCTGGCGCCGCGATCCGGCGGCGACACCTTCCGGTTCGTCGCCGCAGAGGACGACACCCAGGTCGCCGTCAATGGACACGTCGTCGCGGCTCTGAACAGGGGTGACTTCCACGAGCAGCTCATCGGCGGCCCGGCGGAAATTCTTTCAACGCGCCCGATTCTCGCCGCCCAATACGCGAACGGGAACGAATTCGACAATTATGGGGGCGGACTCGGCGATCCGTTCATGATGCAGATCCCGCCGGTGGAACAGTTCGGCGGAGATTGCCTCCTGACGACGCCGGTTGACATCCACAATTACTGGGAGGGTCCGAGCTACACCAACTTCCTCAATCTGACCGTGTTTGAAGACGGGGTGGGGACGATTTCGCTCGACGGGGAATTCATACCCGCAAGCCGGTTCCAGCCGATCAACGGCGGCGGCTATGCGGGCGCTTCGATCCCGGTCGCCCCCGGCAAACACACGCTCTCGGCGCCGGTCCCGTTCAATGCCTGCGTCTATGGCTGGGAATCGTATGAATCCTATGGGTTCATTGGAGGATTCTGCAGCGACTCCGTCGAGGCGGGGACAACGCTGGCGTTGGATCAACCCACGCGTTTTGCCGCCTTGGGCGGACCAAAGACAGTGGTCGCGCACACCGCCAACGCCCGCGGACTCCCAACCGCCGATCTCCAGATCACGTTCACCGTGACCGGCGCCAACCCGGCGACGGGGCTTGTCCGTTCCTCGCGCCTGGGCGAAGCGCTGTTTGCGTACACCGGCGCCCAGCCGGGCGTGGATGTCATCACGGCGAAGGTGGGGAACCTTGAGCAGACGCTGACGAATGAGTGGATTTCGACCGCCGCAAACACGCCGCCGGCCGTCTCCGCCGCCCCCACGGCCAAGTTGCAGTTTGGACTGAACACGGAATTGACCGGTGCCGTCGCCGATGACGGCCGTCCGGCTGGCTCCGCTCTGAATGTCCGGTGGAGGCTGA
>JBBIQR010000369.1:0-4843 GCA_037442245.1 Candidatus Solibacter sp.
CCCGACTCAACGAGTTTGGCCTCCTCCCCGCCCTCGAGCGCGAACCCGGTATCCGCCGCATCGACCCCCTCGGCTACCTCGCCTTCCTCGGCCTTATGGCCCGCTCCCGCCTCATCCTCACCGATAGCGGCGGCATTCAGGAGGAAACCACCGTCCTCGGCATCCCCTGCATCACCCTGCGCGAAAACACCGAGCGCCCCATTACCTGCCAAATCGGCACCAACGTCCTGGTCGGCCGCAGCGCGCCCGCCATCCTCGCCGCCGCCGCCCGCGCCCTCGAATTCAACCGCACCGCCTACACCCCCCCCGAAAAGTGGGACGGCCGCGCCGCCGAACGCATCGTCCGCATTCTCATCGCTCAGCCTTCTCCCGCTAATCCCACGCCGAATCCGCTACACTGAGGGGTAGCCGATCCGTGGCGAAGTGGCGGAACTGGCAGACGCACCAGACTCAAAATCTGGCGCACTTCACTGTGCGTGTGGGTTCGACCCCCACCTTCGCCACCACCTCCCCCATAAATCCGAACAAAAAAAGAAAGAGGCCCGCTCTCCCGGCTACGGGTGCGGGCCCCTGAAGCAATCATCCTCCGAAAAAATCTGTCCGGCTTAATTGCCCTTCTTCGCCGTCACGTCGTTGCTCATCGGCCCGTTCGGCGTATCGCGCGTAATCTTCAGCTTCATCTCGTCGCCGTTGACCACGCCCTCATACTTCGTCACAAATGCGTTGCCGTTGAATTCCCGCTTCACCGCGAAGGACACGTTATTGCCGTCGACCTTGCCGTCGGTGATCTCCGTCGGGGGAGGAGGGTTGTCGCCGCCGCGGCCGAACCCTGGGACGCTTCCCGTGAGTTTGTCGCCGTCCTGCTTCAGCGTAATTGTGATCTGGCGCGCCGGACCGCCCCCGCGGCCCTGCATCTCATAGGTCCATTTGCCGGTCACATCCGCAGCCATGGCGGCAACCGCAAGGACCAGCGCAATCGTAACTACAAAAAGCAACTTCTTCGTCATAGTGCCCGTATAGGCGTCAGGCCCCCAGGCGACGTTACAACCTGACCCGCCTCCACCACATTTGCCGCCCAAACCGGCGGCAAAACGCCGCCAAGGGCTCCGGCGTGACTCAATCCGTGCTGAAATAAAAAGAGTTATGAACCGCCGATCGTGGTACGCCGCGTGCCCCGTACCCAGACGAAACGTATCTTGATGCCCAATTTGCATCTGCGCGCCGCTAAAGCCGCCTGGATGGCCGCCATCCTCCTCGTCTCGGCTGCGGCGGGTCTGCTGGTGGACTGGAACGCCCCCGGCATCGGCCGCTACGCCCACGACTGGTTGATGCGCGAGCGCGGCACCCTCCCCGCGCCCGGCGATATCGCCATCGTCGCCATCGACGAGCCCAGCATCGCCCGCTTCGGACGCTTCCCCTGGAATCGCCAGGTCGTCGCTCACGCCATCGAGGCCCTCGCCGCCGCGCGCCCTAAAGCCATCGCCCTCGATATCCTCTTCACCGACCGCACCGCCCAGGAGGACGACGACGCCCTCGCCAGCGCCATCGGCCGCGCCGGCAACGTCGTCGTGGCCGCGCAACTCACCGCCAGCCCCGTCCACGGCGGACCCTCCCGCTGGCTGCTCCCCCTTCCCTCCCTCGAGCGCGCCGCCGCCGCCATCGGCCACGTCAACGTGCAGACCGAACAGGACGGCGCCGCCCGCCAGGTCGCCGTCCGCCTCGCCGACGATTCCGGCCGCGCCCTCCTCGCCATGCCCGTGGAACTCGTCCGGGTAGCCGACAACACCTCCGCCGAGGGCATCACCGATGCGCCCGGCGCCCTCCTGCTTGGCCCGCGCACCGTCCAACTCGAAACCGTCCGCCCCGGCGTCCAACTCGAAGCCGGCGCCGCCGCCAGGGTCCTCCACGGCGGACGCATGAATATCGACTACATCGGCCCCGCCGGCAGTTTCGCTCCCGTCACCTATTCGCTCGCCGATGTCCTCGCCGGCCACTTCGGCGCCAACGAGTTCGGCGGCAAGTACGTCCTGCTCGGTGCCACCGCCGCCTCCCTCGGCGAACGCCTGGCCAACCCCTTCGTCCGCTACACCGACGCCCGCGCCGATCAGCACGGTGAGCTCATGCCCGGAGTCGAGGTGCTGGCCAACGCCCTCAACACCATCCTCCGCTCCCGTTACTACACCGATACCGGCGATTTCGGCTCCTTCTGCTGGGCCGCCGGCATCGCCGCCCTCACCCTCCTGCTGCTCGAAGCCGCGCAGGGCGGACGCGAATTCTTCCGTCAAATCCTCGTGCTTGGCGGCATGTCCGCCCTCATCGTCTTCGGTGGACGCGCCCTGTTTCAGTTCGCCCTGATCGTACCCCCCATCGTCCCCTGCCTGGTGGCCTTCGCCGTCGCCGGTATCCTCGGCCTGCTGCGCCGCTCGCTCGTCGCCAGCGCGCGGCTCGATTCCGACATCGCCCAACTCGCCGTCTCCGGCGACCTGCTCGCCCCCGCCGGTCCCGGAATCCCCGGCACGTATCACTGGGGCGACGGCGGTCCCGTCACCCTGGCCCGTGGCTGGCTGCCCAAAGGCGTCGAGTGGAAAGCCCGTACCCTCAGCGAACTCAACGCCCGCCTCCTCGACCGCGCCAAATTCGTCAACTTCGCCCTCCGCTCCGTAGAGGACGGCCTGCTCATCGCCGATCCCTCCGGCGTCATCACCTTCGCCAACCGCAGCGCCGGCGCCATCCTCGGCTCCGCCGCCCGCGGACTCGTCGGCCAGGACCTCGCCCAGCGCCTCCACGGCGCCGTCGATTCCGAAACCCTCAACCGCCTGGTCGCCGAGCGCGGCCGCCTCGAGCGCGAAATCGCCCTGCGCGATACCACCAAACCCCGCCACTATATGCTGCGCCTCGCCGCCGTTTCGGTCGATGAGAAGAATACCGGCTCGGTCCTGGGCATCGTGGCTTCGCTCAGCGATGTCACCCGCCAGCACGAGTTGCAGCAGACCAAGAACGACGTCATCTCCCTGGTCAGCCACGAAATGCGCACCCCGCTTACCGCCATTCAGGGGATGACCGAACTGCTCGCCAACTACGACGTCCCCGCCGGACGCCGCAAGGAAATGAACCTGGCCATCAACGACGAGGTCAAGCGCCTCACCCGCATGATCGGCCAGTACCTGGACATCACCCGTCTCGAAAGCGGCGCCACCGCCATGCGCCCCGCCGCCGTTCGCGCCGACGCCCTCCTCGAGCGCAGCCTCCTCCTGCTCGATCCCGTCGCCGGGCAGCGCCGCATCCGCCTCCTGCGCAACTTCGCGACCGACCTCCCGCCGTTCCTGGCCGATCCCGACCTGCTCTCCCGCGCCTTCGAGAACCTGGTCTCTAACGCCATCAAGTACAGTCCGGAGGACTCCGAGGTCACCGTCACCACCGCGGCCGATGAGGACTTCGTCCGCGTCGAAGTCGCCGACCAGGGTTACGGTATTCCCGAAGGCGACCTGGCGCGCATTTTCGACAAGTTCTACCGCGTGCCCCGCGTCGAGGACGCCGGCACGCCCGGCACCGGTCTCGGCCTCGCCTTCGTGCGCGAGATCGCCGAACTCCATCGGGGGAGCGTCTCGGTCCGCAGCGAACTGGGCCGCGGCTCCACATTCACCCTCCGTCTCCCGCGTGCGGAGACGGCCAACAAGACGCCCGGCCAGGGCGCACAGTAAGAGGACTCATCATATGGCGACACAACCCCACATTCTGGTCGCGGACGACGAAAAATCCATCCGTCTCATGCTCGAGACGGGTCTCTCTTTGAACGGCTTTCAAGTCACCACCGTGCGCACCGGGCGCGAAGCTCTGGAAGCGGCCGCCAAGTGCCGGTTTGACGCGGTGCTCAGCGACATCTACATGCCCGACGTGGACGGCCTGCAACTGGTCGACAACCTGCGCGCCGCCGAACCCGGTCTGCCCATCGTGCTCATGACCGCGCAAGGCTCCCTGGAAGCCGCCGTGCAGGCCGTCGAACGCGGCGCCAGCGACTTCATCGGCAAGCCGTTTGAAATCGCCGCCGTCGTCGAGTTGCTGCGCCGCTACCTCGACGCGCGCCGCGAAGCTTCCGAAACTCCCGCCGCGGCCGAAGAAACCGAAAGCCGCCTCACCAAGGCCGGGCTCATCGGCCGCAGCGCCCCCATGATCCTGGTCTACAAGCTCATCGCCCAGGCCGCCCGCACCGATGCCACCGTCCTCATCATGGGCGAGAGCGGCACCGGCAAGGAGTTGGTCGCCCGCGCCATCCACGATTTCAGCGCACGGCGCTCCCGCCCCTTCCTCAGCGTCAACTGTAGCGGCCTTACCGATACCCTGCTCGAAGCCGAACTCTTCGGCCACACCCGCGGCGCATTCACCGGCGCCGCCACCGAGCGCGGCGGTCTGTTCGAAGCCGCCGATGGCGGCACCCTCTTCCTCGACGAACTCGCCTCCACCAGCCCGGCGTTTCAGGCCAGCCTGCTCCGCGTTCTGCAAAGCGGCGAAGTCCGGCGCGTCGGCTCCACCCAGCCGCGCCGTGTCGATGTGCGCGTCGTCGGCGCCAGCAACGCCCCCCTGCGCGACCTCGTCGCCGCCGGCACCTTCCGCAGCGACCTGTTCTACCGGCTCAGCGTCCTTTCCGTCGACTTGCCCCCCTTGCGCGCCCGCTCCGGCGATGTCGAACTGCTCACCGCCCACTTCCTTCAGGCTGCCCGCGATCCCGGCGGCGCCGCGCCGCTGCTCACCCGCGAAGCCGCCGACGCCATCAGCCAGCACGACTTCCCCGGCAATGTTCGCGAACTCGAGAACGCCCTGCGCCGCGCCGTGGCCCTCTCCACCG
>JBBIQR010000370.1:0-4833 GCA_037442245.1 Candidatus Solibacter sp.
AACCAGCAGCGTAAGCCCCAGCAGGGCGGCCAGAAGCTCGAACGCCGCCGCGGCCAGCGCTTCTCCGTCGAGCGAAATCATCGCGCCAACAGCCGCTTCAGCCGCGCCACCAGTTCCATCGGGCTGAACGGTTTGACCACGTAATCGTCCGCGCCCAGCGAAAACCCGCGGATCACGTCGTTTTCCTGCTGCCGCGCCGTCAGCAGCAGCACCCGCGTCGGCATGTTTTCCGCCCGGATCGCCGCCAGCACTTCGTAGCCGTCCATCCCCGGCATGTTCACGTCCAGCACCGCCGCGTGCGGTTGCAGCCTGCGCACCGCTTCAATCGCCCCGCGTCCGTCCGCCGCCTGCTCGCACTGCATGCCGAAGTTTTCGAGCGTCATCCGCACCAGCGTCAGCACCGTCGTATCGTCGTCGGCGATCACCACCCGCGGACGCGCCATCACGCTCGGCGGCAGCGCCTGCGCCGCCGGACGCTCTCCCGGCGCCCACGATATCGCCAGGCTCAGCCGCACCAGCGCCTCGTCCGGCTGCCAGGCGTCCATCAGGAATTCGCGCGCCAGCGCCTGCACTGCCGGCTCCAGCCCCAGCAACTGCTCGCGCGCCCCCACCAGCACCACCGGCAACCGCGCCACCGCCGACCCCGCGTCCAGCCAGGCCGCGCCGCTTCCGTCCCCACGCACGTACACCACCGCCAGGTCGCACCCGCCCAGCGACGCCGCGTCCGGCGCTTTCTCCAGACCGAAGAACACCGGCCGCGCCTCCACCCGCTCCAGCGCCGCGCACAGCCTCTGGGTTTCGTTCGCCGGCAGCCCCGCCACCGCGATCACTTTCCCCGTCAGCGATTTGATGATCGCGTCCGGCACCGCTGCGTCCCGCGCTTCCCGCGGACTCGTGAACGCCAGCACCAGGTTGGTCAGCGTCTCCCGCAATTGCGCCGTGTCG
Source organism: Candidatus Solibacter sp. (assembly GCA_037442245.1). Taxonomy (GTDB): domain Bacteria; phylum Acidobacteriota; class Terriglobia; order Bryobacterales; family Bryobacteraceae; genus Solibacter. Next base: position 946 of record JBBIQR010000370.1, read on the forward strand.
ATCGGCCGCTCCTGCAGAATTCCTTCCACCTCGCGCGCCAGCCGGCTGATCGCGCTGTATCCCAGCAGCCCCCCGGTTCCGATCCACTGATGCACCACGCGCCCCGCGTCGTACGCGCTGAACTCCGCGTCCAGTTCCGCCAGCAATTGCCGCGACCGCGACTGCCCTTCTTCGAGGAATCGCCGCCGCAGCACCGCCAACTCCGCGCCCGTTACCGTTTCCTTCTCCCCGCTCTCCCCCGCGGGCACCGTCGCCGCCGGCGCTTGCGCGTCCGCGCGGCTGTCGATCAGGCTCCGGATCCGCTGCCCCAGCGTCCGCGTGTCGATCGGCTTGGTGATGTACCCGTCGCACCCCGCTTCGATCGCCTTCTGCTCGTCTCCCTTCATCGCGAACGCCGTCAGCGCCACCACGATGATGTCCCGCAGCCCCGCGTCCTGCTTGATGCGCCGCGTCATCTCCAGCCCGTCCATCCCCGGCAACTGGATGTCCGCCAGAATCACCACCGGGCGGTAGCTCCGCAGCAGTTCGAGGGCCTCCTCCGCGCTGGAGGCGGTCAGCACCTTATAGCCCTCGTTCACCAGCAGGATCCGCGTCAGCTTCAGGTTGACAGGCGTATCGTCAACCACCAGAATGGGCTCGCCGGCCATGTGAGAACCTATTGTAGCCGATCGCACCCATCCGGCAGCGTTATCTCTTACGCCGGAAAGTTAGCCCTTAGCGGTAACTCGGCGAAAAATACGCTGCCTCCCCCCGCCGCGCTCCGTACCCCGACCCGCCCGCCCTGGGCTTCCACCAGGTGCCGCGTCAGCGCCAGACCCAGCCCCGTTCCCGGCTCCCCCGCCGTCCCCGTCGCCAGGTGGCTGAATTCCTGAAACAACCGCCCCGCGTCCTCTTCCCGGATTCCGATCCCGGTGTCCTCCACCTCCAGCCGGAACCGCTCCCCTTCCTCCGCGCCCACCAGCCGCACCGTCACCCGCCCGCCCTCCGGCGTGAACTTAATCGCGTTCGAGATGTAGTTGTACACCACCTGCTGGAAGCGCGCCCCGTCCAGCATCGCCTCGAACCCGGCGCTGTCCTCCATCTCCAGCCGCAACCCCTTCTTCTCCGCCACTGGACGCAGCACGTCGCGCACTTCCATCGCCAGCTTGCGCAACACCACGCGCTCCGCATGAAACTCCATGCGCCCCGCTTCCACCTTGCTGATGTCCAGGATGTCGCCGATCAGCCGCAGCAGGTGCCGCGCGCTCGCCAGGATGTCGCGCAGCACATCGCGCTGCGCCTCCTCGAGCGGCCCCAGCCTTCCATCGTGCAGCAATTCGCTGAACCCGATGATCCCGTTCAGCGGCGTCCGCAACTCGTGCGATACCGACGCCAGAAACCGGCTCTTGGCCTGCGTCGCCGCGCTCGCCGCCTCCAGCGCCCGCCCAAGCTGCTCGTTGCGCACCCGCAACTCCAGCGAATACCGCTCCACCTTCCGCGCCGCCATCGCCGCCAGGTTGCGCTCCGTCACGTCCATGATCGAACGCACCGTGCCCGTCACTTCGCCACCCGCGTTGCCGATCAGGCTCTCCCGGATCTCCACCGTCAGGTGCGTGCCATCGTCCAACTGACAGCCGCACTCGTAGGGCGCCGCCTCCGTACCCGCGGCGATCCGGCCCAGCATCGCCGCGCGCTCCGCCTCCTGATCCCCCGGCGCGACGAATTCCCATGCCGGACGCCCGACGATCCGCTCGCTCCCCACCCGCAGCAGCGCGCACACCGCCTGGTTCACGCGCCGCACCGTGCCGCCCGCGTCCGTCTCCTCGTAGGGCACCGGCGCCCGGTCGAACAACTCGCGGTACCGCCTCTCGCTCGCCCGCAATTCCCTCTCGCGATCGCCCAGCAGCAGCGCCGCGTGCTCCAGTTCCCGCCCCAGACTCGCGATCTCGTCGCGTCCCTCCTGCGCCGCCTGTAGCGGCAGCCCATGCGCCAGGCGATGCGCGTTCGCCTCCACCTGCCGCAGCCGTTCCACCATCCTGCCGGTCAAGCCGAGCAGCACCAGCACCGCCACCATCGGCCCCGCCGTAGCGCAGACCAGCAGCACCCGGAAGAGTTCCTCCCGCGCGCGGTCGCGCCGCGAACCCGCCTCCGCGACCCGGTTGCCTTCGCGCTCGCCCGCCGCCGCCAGCCGCGCGTGCAACTCGGCCCGCGCCGCCCGCGCCGCCTCCAGACCGTCCGCCCGCCGGGTATCGCGAATCGCGTCGAACCGCTGGATGATTTCCCCGGTCGCGCGCGCGATCCCTTCCACCGCCGCGTCTGTACCGGAGTCGCCGGCGGCTGCCGCCGTCAGCCGCGACTGCGCCTGCGCGGTCCGCTGCCGCGCTTCCCCGTAAAGCGCCAGCCCGCGCGGCGACGGATTCGCCGCGTACGCCGCCACCCCGGTCTGCGCATCCATCAGCGCGCCGCGCAACTCCGCCAGTTGCGCCCGCACCTCATACGCCCGCAGAAAGATTCCGTCGCTCGCCCGCAGATCCGCTTCCGCGCGGTACACCAGCCACAGCGCCGTGAACATCGTCACGGTCGGAATCACCAGCACCAGCAGTCCCTTGGCGCGCAGCGGAATTTGCGGCCAGAACTTCGCTCCGGCCCGCGAGCCTTCCTCCATGGCACCCTATTCTAACCGCAAGCCCGCCGCACCGCCCCCCTAAGCCCGCCAGTTCACCCCGACGTTCAGCGTCTTGCGGCAGTACTCGAAGCTCCGCACCAGGTCTACGCGCTGCTGCTCCTTCAGCGCCTCCTCCATCACTGCCGGCTTCTTCCCCGGCACGTCCTCCACCACCATCGCACCCAGGAAGGGCCGCCCCGTTTTCGCCCACGCCACGAACCGCGCGAACTCCCACGCCGGCATCTTCCCGAACGCCTTCCAAAACTCCGGCTCCAGATAATTCATGAACCGCGGCGGACGCCCTGTGATGATCTCCAGTTGCATCGTGCTCCGCGGGCACCGCTTCCGGAACTCCGCCACGAACCGCGGCAGATCCAGAATGCCGTCTCCCATCGCCACCCACTGCCCCGCCGCGCCATGCGGCGTCTCGAACACGATCGAATCGCGCACGTGCGTCGTCACCGCGTACGGCGCCAGAATCTCCAGCGTCACGAACGGGTCCTCCACCACCCACAGCGGATTCCCCGTGTCCAGGCACGCCGCCACGAAGTCCGTGCCCGCTTCCTCGATCAGCGTCTTCAACTCCCGCGCCTGCATGTCCCCCGCGTGATTTTCGAGCGCGATCTTCACCCCCAGGTCGATGGCTTCGCTGCGCACGCTGCGGAACAGCTTGATGGTGGTCTCCATGTGCGCCTCGATCGGCACCGCCCCCAAACGGTCGTCGCTCGATCCCATGAAGCACCGCATCGCCTTCGACCCCACCGCCTTGGCCACCCGCAGCCCTTCCAGGATCTGCTCCCGCGCCGGACGCCCCTTCTTGTTGAAGCTCTTGCTCGTCTCGCAGATGCACCCCATCCCGCTATCGATCGAGATGTTCAGTTGCGCGGCCCGGTCTTTCACCTTTTGCAGATTGGCCACGTCCAGCCCGCCGTAATCGCCCAGCGCCGAAAACTGAATCGTGTCCAGCTTCTGCTGCCCGGCGAAATCCAGCAGCTCGAGCCCCTTCCACCGGAACGCGCGCAGCGAGTACGTATCGAACCCCAGCTTGACCGGGACCTCATCGGCGGCGGCCGCCGTGGAAAGCGCCGCGGCCGCGGCGGGAAGCGTTTGCAAAAATGTGCGGCGAAACATGGCTCCACTCTATCACCCGCCCCGCCCACCCCGCGCTCCGTGCGGCTACCATGACAATATGCGCGATCCCCTCCACCACTGCCATCCACCCCTGCGATACTTCGCTTTCTTCG
>JBBIQR010000371.1:0-4766 GCA_037442245.1 Candidatus Solibacter sp.
ATCATGGCGCGGATGTCGTCCGCCTGAAGCTGCTCGACCTTCGCTACTTCATGCGACGTGCGGAACCCGTCGAAGAAGTGGATGAAGGGGATGCGCGCTTCGAGCGTGGCCGCGTGCGAGATCAGCGCAATGTCCATCACTTCCTGGACCGACGCCGACCCGAGCATGGCGAACCCGGTCGAACGGGCGCTCATCACGTCGGAGTGGTCGCCGAAGATGGACAGCGCCTGCGCCGCAATCGCACGCGCCGCGATATGAAAGACCGTGGGCGTCAGTTCGCCCGCGATCTTGTACATGTTCGGGATCATCAGCAGGAGACCCTGCGATGCCGTGAACGTCGTCGAGAGGGCCCCGGCTTGCAGAGCGCCGTGGATGGCGCCGGCGGCGCCGCCCTCGCTCTGCATTTCGACAACCGTCGGCACGGTGCCCCAGATGTTGGTCTTCCCTTCCGCGGACCACTGGTCCGCCCACTCGCCCATATTGGACGACGGAGTAATTGGATAAATGGCTATGACTTCGTTGGTTTGGTGTGCGATATAAGCGGCGGCTTCGTTGCCGTCGATGGTCACTTTGGGCCGGGATGAGCTGCTCAAGTTGCCCCTCCTTTGCCTGGGCTTTACTTCCTAAACCATAGTATAAGACCGCGTTGTCGTAATATTCAACAGGTTTGTGGATCTGAAAACCAAACTCCTTGCCGAGGTTTTCGCGGAACTTATTTCGCTTCAGTCACTTCCAAACAAGTCTCGCGAAACGCCCTCCACGGGGGATGTCTCCAGTATCTTTTGCGGGGATCACGAACGCTCGAGGCGGCGGACATCCCGCCAGCGCCCAGGGCGGACGCTCGCTTGGCGGCGATCAGATCCGCGCGGCACACCACTGGCGCCGGCACTTCGCCAAAATCCACGTCGACGCGCCGGCCCCAGGCGTCCGGAAAGTCCAGCCCGGTGACCGATGTCATAATATCGACGCGAACAGGGTCGACGCCGATCTGGAAAAATACTTCCGGCTCGATCAGATCCGACGGCTCGACCCCGGCCGTCGGCGCCCCAAAGGCGGCCAATGCACCCAAAACGGCGCGGGCGTTGTCCTCGACGGGATCAATCCAGACATCAAGATCCTTCGTGTAGCGGGGTTCCGTGTAGACCATCACCGCGTAGCCGCCGACTATTAGATAGCGGACGCCGGCCCCGTTGAAGATGCGTAACAGATCTCTGAAGTCGGAGTTGATCTTCCTGGATACCCTTCACCCGGGCGGACGTGACCACCAGGTCCCAGGCGGCCTCGAAGATCCGCGCCGGTCCCAGTTTCTGCCAGAACTCGACGTCGAATTCCCGTCCCGGGGCGCGGCCTTTCACCAGCCGGGCCATGGTTACACGATCGGCCATGACCAATTATCTCCCCGTCCGCCCAGGGACGGTACCATGCATTTATGCGTTGCGGGGTGCTGCGGGCGGACCGGATTATCGTCAACAAGTCGCGGCGGGAGTTGCTCCTGCTGCGCGGGAACACCATCCTGCGCACCTACCGGGTCGCCCTCGGCCGCGACCCCGTCGGCCCCAAGCAGCGCGAAGGCGATGGACGCACCCCCGAGGGCGACTACCTCATCGACCGGCGCAACCCCAGGAGCCGCTATCACCTGGGACTGCACATCTCCTACCCCAACGAAGCCGACCGCGCGCGCGCCGCCGCCCTCGGAGCAGATCCCGGCGGCGACATCATGATCCACGGGCTGAAGGACGGCGAGGCGCGGGAGGGTGACTGGACCCAGGGCTGCATCGCGGTCGGCAACTCCGAGATCGAGGAGATCTGGGGCCTGGTGCCGGACGGCACCCCCATCCACATCGAGCCATAGCAGCCCGCCCGCCGCGATATATACTGGCAGCCGATGAGACTTCCCCTGGCCCTTTGCATCGGCTGCGCCGCGCTAACGGCGCAAACCCTCCCCTGCGACCTGAGCGCCTACCGCCCCGCCGAGGGATTGCGCGCCGCGGCCGCCGGAAATGCCCTGGAAGTGACATGGCGCGGCGAGCAGAGTGCGGAACTGCGAGCCCGCTTCGCCATCCGCGACGGCAAGCCGGTGATCCTGGAACTGGCCGCGCAGGGCAAAGTGCTGGCGCGCGATCTGGCCCCGGAGTTTGAAATCACCAGCGGCAAGCGGCGCATGAGCCAGCAGCAGATCGAACCGCTGCGCGCCCTCGGAATCGCGCTCACCCCGGAACTGGTCGCGCGCGAGAAGTGGAATGCGTTCTGGGATGCGCCGCTCCAGGTGCCCGGGACCCCCGGCCGCAACCTGGACCTGCCGCGCCAGCCGGAGGAGATCCGCCGCGCCCGCGCCGACTACCGTGCCACCGGATGCGCGGTCCGCACCGATGGCGCGCGGCTCGAAATCACCTTCCCCGGTTTCTCCGCCGGCATGTTCTCGGGTAGCCTCAGGTTCACCGTGTACCGCGGCGCCAACCTGCTCCGCGAAGAGGCCGTCGCCAAAACCGGCGAGCCGGACGTCGCTTACAAATACGATGCCGGCCTAACCGGCTTCGCGCTCACGGACGCGTCCGAGGTGCGCTGGAAGGATGAAGCCGGCGCCTGGCAGCGCTACCAGTTCGGCGGCGCTCCCAACCAGGACCGCGTGGCCTTGCGCGCTCGCGGGCGCGTCGCCGAAGTGGCGGCGGGCGGCGGGACGCTGGCGGTCTTCCCCGCCCCGCACCGCTTCTTCTGGGCGCGCGAAATCGAGGTCAATCAGGGCTACGTCTGGTATCGGAAGGATAGCGAGCACGCCTTTTCCGCCGGCGTGCGGCAGGCTGAGCACGAGGAGCCCTACCGCCCCTACGGCATCAGCGACGCGGTCTGGAAGCGGCAGGTGGACCGCGGGCGCGAGAACCGCGACAACCAGGCGCTCTACAACGCCCCGCCCGGCACGGAACAGCACATGCCGGTCTACTGGTACCTGAGCGCGCAGGACGCGCCCGCCACCCACCAGGCCGTGATGGCCTACACCCACAACGACGAATTCAAACCCCTGCCCGGCTACCAGGTCCTGGTCAGCCACTTTCACCTCCACTTCCAGGAGGAGTTGCAGGACGCCGGCACGATGGACCTGCAGGCGCCGTGGATCAGCGTGTTCCGCGGCATCGGCGTGAATATCGCGATCCTGGCGGATTTCCACGGCGACGGCGCCACCACCGGTCCGGCGCGCCTGCGCGACCAGACGGCCTACTTCGCCGGCGCGCGCCGCTTCAGCGACCGCTCCTTCCTCATCATTCCGGGCGAAGAAGCCAGCTATCCCGCGACCGGCCACCTCATGACCGCGATGCCCAAGCCCGTCTACTGGGTGCGGTCGCGCGCCGAAGGGCAACCCGTGGTGGAGAACGACGCCAAACTCGGCCCCGTCTACCACGTGCGCGACCAGCAGGACCTGTACGCCATGCTGCGCGCGGAGAACGGCTACGCCTGGCAATCGCACCCGCGCACCAAAGGCTCCACCGGCTTCCCGGACGCGGTGCGGCAGACCGCCAACTTCCGGGGCGACCGCTTCCTCGGCGGCTCGTGGGAATCGCTGCCGGTGGACCAGAGCGAGAAGCGGCTGTGCGAGGTACGCTGCTTCGGCACCCTCGACGATATGAACAACTGGGCGGGACCCAAGTTCCTGCTGGCCGAGGGCGACACCTACACCAAGTATCCCGAGGACGAGACCTATCCCTACCTGGGCGTCAACTACGTGAAACTCGACCGCCTGCCGCGGTTCGACGATGGCTGGACCCCGGTCCTTCAGGCCATGCGCGCGGGCGCCTACTTCATCACGACCGGCGAAGTGCTGCTGAAGAATTACGGCGTCGAGGGCAGCGGCGCGAGGCGCGCGTTCGCCGCCGATATCGAGTGGACCTTCCCGCTCGAATTCGTCGAAATCGTCTGGGGTGACGGCACGAAGACGGGCCGCGAAATCGTCTCCGCCACCGGCACCGCGCCCTTCGGCGCGCAGCGCTTCCGCGTACCCTTCGATGCGGCGGGCAAGAAATGGGTGCGGCTCGCGGTGTGGGATTCGGCCGGCAACGGCGCGTTCACCCAGCCGGTCATGCTGCCCTAGCGCGCCTGAAGTATATAATAGGGTCCAGATGTCTGCCTCGTACCGTGAGCGCGTCACCGCGCTGACAGAGAAGTATGGAGGGGAGTGGGCCGTACAGCACGCACAGCGTCTGATCCGGCTCGTCGAGACCATCGGCCAGGGTCTCGCATACGACCCCGAAGTGATCTGGCTTGCCGCCCATATGCACGATTGGGGCACGCTCCCGCACTGGTCGCGCGAGGGAGTTTCGCACTGCGCCCGCAGCCGCGAGCTCGCCGCCCGGCAACTGGACAAGATGAAACTGCCCGCCGCGATCGCGGAGCGGGTGCTCGAAGCCATCCAGTACCACCACGGCGGCGCCGACGACCGCTGCCTCGAGGCGCAACTGCTGCGCGACGCCGACGCGCTCGATGGGCTGGGCGTGGTGGGGCTGCTGCGCGAGTTCGCCTGCGTGCCCACCGCGGGGAGCACCTGCTACTCGATTCCCACCGGCTACGGCATGAGCGGCGCTTACGAACGCGCGCTCATCCGGCTGGAGAACAATCCCCGCATGGTGCGGCTGCCGCGCTCGAAGAAGATCGCCGCCGAGCGCGCCCGCGAAATGCGCGCCGCGCTGGACGCCTTTCAGCGCGACTCCTTCGGCTTGGTGTAATTCCAATCCCCCTCACTAACCCGGAGGCAGACCGGACTTCCGCGGCGCCGTTTG
>JBBIQR010000372.1:0-4758 GCA_037442245.1 Candidatus Solibacter sp.
CGTTCGCCGGTGGGGTCGATTGCGGGCTGCACGGCTCCTGCCCCCGCCAGATCCAATCGCTCGGGCTTCGCACCTTGCCGGGGGGTGACTCTCCAAAGTTGACCGCCACTGACGCTTAAGTCCGCGGCACTGTAAATCAAGGACTCACCGCCGGCTGTCCAGGTCAGTCCCCCAAATCCCAGGAATGACGGCGTGACGGGCCGGGTTCTGCCGGAGATGGTGAATCCCTGCCCCAAGCCTACTGTCTGAACACTGCAGTGGGCGGCGGAAGACACGCCCGTGCAGAGGGCGAAGGCCAGGGTCCGGCCATTGGGAGAGATCTTGGGGTCGAAGTACCAGGTTCCTTTGGGCGCGGCGAGAATCCGGCGAATCGGTCTGCTGCCGTCGGCGGGGACCAGGACCAGTTCGCCATCGCCATCGCCCGGATGCGCTTCGTTGTGCGCCCGCGCCGCCAGGAGGGACTCTCCGTCCGGCGTCCAAGACATGCGGCCGCCCACCGCCAAGTCCGCCACCTTGCGTTGGGGTCCCCCTAACGGAGACACCACGTAGATGCCGACCCTGGCATTTCGAACGCTGACGAAAGCGATCTGTCTCCCGTCGGGCGACCACGCAGGCATCCCGTCGTAGGCCGGGTCGGTGGTGAGGCGCAACGCCGTCGCCTCCCCCACGAATTTGACGTATACATCGAAGTTGTTCTGGTTTTCCCCGTTCCACTGGAACGCCACCTGCTTTCCATCCGGGGAGAATGAAGGGAAGGACTCGTAGCCGGGCAGAGTAGTCAGGCGAACCAGCCGCGGCGGAGCCGGCGCGGGGCGTACATAGAGGAGGCCGAGCCCTACACCGGCGGCGAGCAGGAGCGCCGCCGCGGCGCCGATCCAGAGCCAGCGGCGGAGAGGTTTGCCGCGCACAACCGCGGCAGAGGCCGGTTGGGAGGCGGACTCTTCCTGCAACTCCTCCAACTCGACCTTGAGGTCGGTCATGTTCTGAAAGCGCCGGTTCGGGTCCTTGCGCAGGCAGCGGCCGAGGAGCCGCTTGAGATCGGGAGGGAGGTCCTCGACCGGCTTCGGCTCGTCGTGCAGTACGGCGGAGATCGTCGAGAGCGCGCTCTCACCCGCAAACGCGCGCCGCCCCGTCACCATCTCGTACAGCACCGCGCCGAAGCTGAAGATGTCGCTGCGAGGGTCCAGTGGCTTGCCTTCCACCTGCTCCGGGGACATGTAGGCCGGGGTGCCGGCGATCTCTCCCGCCGCCGTCACGCTGGCGGTCTGCTCCGGCTCCAACCGCACGCGCCGCGCGAGGCCGAAATCCAGCACCTTCACCGCGCCGCCCGCCGTCACCATGATGTTGCCCGGCTTGATGTCGCGGTGCAGGATGCCGGAGTCGTGGGCCGCGGCCAGCGCGTCGGCAATCTGAATCGCGTAGCCGAGCGCTTCCTTGAGCGGCAGTCCCTTGCGGCGGATCCGCTCCTGCAAGGTCTGGCCGGCCGCGTACTCCATCACCAGGTAATCCGGCCCGATGTCGTAGAGCGTGCAGATGTGCGGGTGATTCAGCGCGGAGATGGCGCGCGCCTCCCGCTGGAAGCGGCTGCCGAACTCCTCGCGGGTCACCTTGACGGCCACGTCCCGCCCCAGGCGCGTGTCGCGGCCCAGGTAGACGTCGCCCATTCCGCCTTCGGCCAGCGGACGTTCGATGCGGTAGGGTCCCAGCATGGCGCCGGGCTTCAGCTTGCCGCCGCCGAGCAGACGGCCCGCGACCTCGGGCAGCGGCATTTCCAGCGGACCGGAATCGTGTTGCGCCAGCAGGGCGCGGACGCGGCGCAGCAGTTCCTCATCGGAACCGCATTCACTGAGCAGGAAGGCTTCCCGCTCCTCCACCGGACGATCGCACGCCGCGTGGTAGACCTCTTCGATCCGCCGCAACCTCTCCGGACTCATCGGGCGATTCCCAATGATACTCCGGCCGGCGTCAGTGCGCGAAATCCGCTCCGGCGAAGCGGGCCAGGCCGGCGAGGATCATCTCCAGGTCCTCGCCGGCGAAACGCAGGTGGCCGATCCGCATATCGGCGCGGTCGTTGCTGTCCCAGTGAGCTTTCATGATCCCGCTGGCCGAGTGGCGGCTGACGCCCTCCAGCATGTGGCCGATCTCGTGGACCAGCACGTAGCCGATCAGTCCGGCGACTTCGGCCGGGGGCGCGGCCGTAGAAAGGCGATCCCAAAACAGGACCAGGTGGGTGCGTTCGTAGGGCAGGGCGTAGGCGAGGGCGTCGCTGCTGACGTTCCCCGGGGCGGTAGAGACGACCGTTACCACGATTCCGGCGCCGGCCGCGCAGGGGCCTTCCGTAATGCGCCACGCGATGCGGATTCCGGCCTTCCCGAAGACGCGCGATGCGGTGGCGCGAGCCGGGTCGAGCACGGCAGCCCGGCCGGCAGTATCGAGGCAGACCGTCAGAGTGGGTTGAGGGGTGCGTCCGGCCGCCAGAACCGCCGTCGCCATCGTCATCATCGCCGCCAGGAGTTTCATGATTCGCTGCATTTCGCCGGTGCCGGCGAGAGGCAGCGGAAAATGCGGCCATGAAGGTGGTAGATTCTTTACTGCGAGCGGCTATGGAACCGGCGAAAACGGTGGAAGTGACGCGTTTACTGAGGGATTGGGGCGCGGGCGACGAGTCCGCCCTGGATCGTCTGACGGCCCACGTGCACGCCGAACTGCACCGCATGGCGCGGCGCTACATGCGCAACGAGCGGCCGGATCACACCCTGCAGGCCACCGCGCTGGTCAACGAGGTCTACCTGAAACTGGTGGACGTGCGGCAGGTGGACTGGCGCGCCCGGGCTCAGTTCTTCGCCATCGCCGCGCAGATCATGCGGCACATCCTGGTGGATGCGGCGAGAGCGCGCGTGACCCACAAGCGCGGCGCGGGCGCCGCCAAGGTGAACGTCGACGATCTGCCGTTGCTGTCGGCGGAGACGGAGGACTTCGTGCCCGCGTTGGATGAGGCGCTGGCGAGATTCGCCGCGATCGCGCCGCGCCAGGCTCGCGTGGTGGAACTGCGCTACTTCGGCGGACTCAACGAGGAAGAAGTCGCCGAGGTCATGCAGACCTCGTCTCGAACCGTGCGCCGCGACTGGCAGTTCGCCAAGGCGTGGCTGCAACAGGAACTGAGCGGAGAAGGATAAGCGGTCGATCGCGCAAGGGCCGGTGGGTGTCCCCCAAAGGGAAGCCCTGATCCGTCTCTCGCCCACCGTCATCAACGCCGCGAAGCACGGGGTTACCTGTGCCGGACCTTCGGGCGCGAACCCCCGGCCGGCGTGACGCCGGGCAGCGCGGTTCCCGTGCTGGTGCAGGCCGGAACCGCATCGAGCCCGCCGGTCACCATTTCCGTGAGCGCCAACTGAGGCCCCGGCGCGAAACGCGATAGACTCGGAAGTTCGGAATAGCAGATCTGAAACTTCCGTGCGCGCCTCCGCTTCTCGCGCGGGCGGCGCCGCGGGCCAGGAGTTACAAAATGAAACCTCTGTCGCGTCGCGATGTTTTAAAGAGTGCGGCGGTCCTGCCGGCCGCCGCCGCCGGACTGCCGGAGACCGCCGATCCCGCGCAACCCGCGCAGTCCCAGGGTGCGGCTGCGCCGTCCCACGCAACGACTGCCCCCAGGGAGCGTCTCCTGATGGACTTCGGCTGGCGCTTCCACTTCGGCCATGCCCTCGACCCGGCGAAGGATTTCGGCTTCGGCCTCGGCCGCTCCGGCGGGTTCCAAAAAACCGGCGGCTTCCTCGCGCCCAGCAACCTCGCCTACGACGACGGCGATTGGACCCCCGTCAACCTCCCGCACGACTGGGCCATCTCACTCCCCTTCAAGAACGACCCCGCGCTCGCCTCCAAGGGTTCGTATCCACTCGGGCGCGAGTATCCCGAAACCAGCGTCGGCTGGTACCGCCGCGTCTTCGATCTCCCCGCCGCCTCCCCCGGCCGGCGCATCTCGGTCGAGTTCGACGGCGCTTATCGCGAGACCATGGTCGTCTTCAACGGCTACTACATCGGCCGCCACAGCGGCGGTTACGATCCCTTCAGCTTCGACCTCACCGACTTCGCGCTGCCCGGCGTGCCGAACGTCCTGCTGGTGCGCGTCGACGCCACGCTCAGCGACGGGTGGTTCTATGAGGGCGCCGGGATTTATCGTCACGTGTGGCTCGTGACCACCGAGCCCGTCCATGTGAAGAAGTGGGGCACGCTCGCCACCGCGAAGGTGCTGCCGGGCCAGGCGGCCATCTCGATCCACACCGAAGTCGAAAACCAGGGAAAGGGCGCCGCCAGCGTCCGGGTCATCTCCACCATCCTCGATCCTTCCGGAAAAGAGGCGGCGAAGATCGTCTCCGCTCCGGCCCCGGTCGGCGAATTCGGGGAGCGCGCCTTCGAACAGCAGGCGACCGTGCGGCAGCCGGCCCTGTGGTCCCTGGAACAGCGAAACCTGTACCGCCTCGTCACCGAGATCGAGTCGGGAGGGATCGTCGCGGACCGCTACGAAACGCGCTTCGGCATTCGCGACATCCAGTTCGATGCGGACCGGGGCCTGCTGCTCAACGGCCGGCCGGTGAAAGTGAAGGGCACCTGCAACCACCAGGATCACGCCGGCCTCGGAGTGGCGCTGCCCGACGCCGTACAGCGCTTCCGCGTGCGCAAACTGCAGGAGATGGGCTGCAACGCCATCCGCACGTCGCACAATCCACCTACCCCGGAGCTGCTCGACGCCTGCGACGAACT
>JBBIQR010000373.1:0-4747 GCA_037442245.1 Candidatus Solibacter sp.
CTTATATTCCGCTCCCGCGGCGTGGGCGCATTCGTCGATCAGCAGAATGCCCCTCGGGCGGGCGAGTGCGGCGAGCGCATCCATATCGCAGCAGTGTCCGTAGAGGTGGACGGGCAGAATCACCTTGGTGCGGGGCGTGATCCTGGCGGCGGCCGACGCCGGGTCCAGATTCAGGTTGCCGCGGTCCACGTCGGCGAAGACCACTCGGGCTCCCAGTTTGGCCGCGGCATTGGCGGTGGAGATCCAACTGATGGGCGTGGTGATGACTTCATCGCCCGGCCCCACTCCGGCGACGGCCAGGGCCAGGTCCAACCCAGCGGTCGCGGAGGTTACCGCGAGTGCGTGTCCGGCGCCGCAGTAGGAGGCGAAGGCTTCCTCGAACGCCCGTACCCGTTTCCCGCACGAAGGCGCGGATTCGGCGAGCACCTCCAGAACCGCCGCGGTCTCCTGCTCGCCGTAGATGGACCCGTGGTTGAACTCTAGCTCGTGAATGGCTTTGGGCAGTTGCATACGCACCTTTCGATGGCTTCGCGGCAGGAGGGAACCGCGGTGCCGCTGAAGCGCCCGATTCGTCCGGGCACCAGGAATTCGTAAGCGCCGCGGGGCGCGCGGCCGGGGATCGCGCTGCCGGTCGCCACAACCCGTTCGGCGGGATAGCCCATCGCCTGCGCGAGACCGCGGACAATCTCGAACCGCGAGAGGGGCCCGGACGAGCCGAGGTGAAAGACGCCCCGCGCATGCGGCGCAGCAGCGAGATCGAGGATCCACTCGACCAGGGTTTCGACGCCGATCGCGTTACGATACTCGAGCCGCGTGGCGGCGACGGTCTCACCGCGCTCGAACGCGCCGCGGAGTTTCGCCGCCAGCGAGTTCGTCCCGGCGCCCAGCGGAAAACCCAGCAGCAGAGACGGGCGAACCACGACTGCGCCCGGACACAGTCCGGCGACGACGCGTTCGGCTTCGGCCTTGGTCTCGCCGTAGACGCTGAGTGGCGAGGGCGCGTCGTCTTCGCGGTACTCCGGACGCGTGCCGTCGAATACCGCTCCGGAGGAGGTGAACACCAGGCGGGCGCCGGTACGCGCACACGCCGCGGCCACGTGCCGCGCGCCATCCACGTTGGTACGGCGCGCCAGTTCCGGATGCCGCTGGCAGGCGTCGATATCGGCGATGGCGGCGAGCAGCGCGACCGCGGCCGGGCGGCTGGCGTCGAACGCGGCGTCGACCGAATCCGCATCGGTGATATCGATGTGCAGGGCCGCGCCGCTTCTGGCCGCGGGAATACAGTCGAACCGCGCCCGCGCGGCCTCAGCCAGCCGGCCTCCGGCGAAACCGTTGGCCCCGATGACCAGCAGGCGCGCTCGCCCGCTCACCGGGCCCACTCCGGGAAGGCTCGCATGGCGTCGATGAAGTTGTGGATCACGTCCATGTGAGCGTCCTCCTGCCAGCCGCCGCGCAGGCCGCGAACCAGTGTATCGCTGGGGCAGCCGTCGGCGTCGATGGCGTAGACCGCCAGGGTCAACGCCTGCCAGGCCAGCCCCTTGAATTCGTCCGAACCGGTCGCGGCGGAATAGACCGCGAGGGTTCCGCCGTAGTTGGTCAGCGCGCCACCCCAGGGGTCCTTATCGTCGTCCTGTTCGCCGGAGACGGGAACGCCGAACCGGATGCTGGTGAAGTGCGCGATGACGAAGCGGATCAGGCCGCGGGCATCCGTGCGCCAGTCCGGGTCCAGCGCCTCGCGGCGTTCGCACAAGAGCCGTGCCAGGTTCAGTGCCGACCAGGCGTTGCGATTCCCGGCCATATCGTAATCCTCGTGGAACTGAACCCAGAGCGCGCCGTCCTTGGCGGCACTGGGGATCTGATCCTGCCGGATCCACTTCCAAAGCCGGTCGCGGGGCGTCTGGAATTCCGGGTAGCCGAGCGCGATCAACGCTTCGAACAGGCGCAGGTTGAATGACATGTTCGCCGAGATGAGCCCGCGCGCCTCCCCGGTGCGATAGTCCACGCGAAACGGCCAGGGCGATTGGGTGGCCGAACCCTCGCCCATGTTCGCAGCCAGCGCGCGCGCGTTGCGCAGCGCCTGCTCCAGGTAGCGGCGGTCGTTCGTCTCCCGGTAGAGTTCGGCCAGCGCATACCCGGCGATGCCGCCTTTGTCGGGCTCGATTTCGTAGGGACCGTCCTTCTGTGAACCGGCATCGGGGGGCAGCGGGAAGGTCTCGCGGATTCCCGTCGAGCGCGTGAACAGCGGATAGGCGCCGCCGGGCGGTGTCAGAGTTTCCTGGACGAGGTAGTCGCCCAGGCCACGCGCGACCCGCAGAACCGAGGGGTTCCGCCGCCCCTGGTAGACGTAATACTTCAGGTAAGAGAGGATGCCCATGCCGTCCTGCATGGCGGGAATCGTGTCCTTGCGGCTGGTCACCGCGTGGTAGTTGCCGTCCATGAACGTGAGGAAGGCGAATCGCGGGTAGCCGTGCTCGAAAGGGCACCGCAGGTAGAAGTTCATCTCGCGGTCCACGGCATCCGCCCAAGTGGTCCAGGGTTTGAGGATGCCGTGCTCATCGTAGACCGCCGTGTGCCTGCCGATCGTTCCTCCCGGGCAGAGCAGCGCGGTCAGGCACGACAGGACCGCCATGCGCCGAAGCAAGCCATTCATTCCGCCACCACCACCTTTGCGGTTTCGCGCAGACGTTCCAGATTCTCGGGGCTGATTCCGCGATCGGTGAGAATCAGGTCGCAGCCGTCCAACGGGCAGAACCGGTACGTGGCCTCCTGACCGATCTTGCTGCTGTCGATGGCGAGAATACGGGTGCGGCCGGCATCGAGCAGGACGCGCGGAGCCTCCGGATCGAAGACCATCACCCCCTTGCGGAAGGAGAGGGCCGCCGCGCCGAAAAACACGTAGTCGGCGAAGACGCCGGATAGCGAGGCGGAGACGGCGCTGCCTACGAGGTCGTGGCTGCTGCGGCGGTAGACCCCGCCGGTGAGTTCGACCCGGACCGCGTCGCACCAGGCGAGTTCCTCCAGCACGGCGAGCGAAAAAGTGAAGACGGTGACCTGCCGGTGCTCGCGCAGGTGGCGCGCGATGTGGAGCGTGGTGGTTCCGGAATCGAGCGTGATGGACTCGCCGTTCCGCACCATGGCGGCGGCGGCGCGGCCGATGGCGGTTTTGGCGTCCGCCATGCGCTGCAAGCGCTCGAAGAAATCGCGTTCGCCGCCGAACGCCCGCTGAATTCGCGCGCCGCCCGGAATGCGGATCACCTGCCCCGATTCGGCCAGTTTCTGAATGTCGCGCCGAATGGTCATCTCCGATACCTGGAAGCGGACGGCGATTTCAGAAATGGACGCGCTGGTCTGCTCCCGGAGCAGGCGCAGGACGGCGTCGCGCCGCGGTCCGTCGGTGATAGGAGGATCGGCCGTGCTCATTGTTGTTAAAAAATAACACATGTTGGCGGAGGACGGCAAGGCGCTTCACCGCGGGACTACTCCATTGATAAACATTGCATTTAATTGCTGTAACCCAATATTGTCTTGACGCGCTGGCGGACCGCATGCCAGCATTTCTCCAAGCAACGTCGCTTCAGAAGATGTGAATTTGTAACAGACGGATGAACGGGGTTGCGTGTGTCTTGGCGGAACGGCCAGGCGACGCGGGCGCCGGTATCCGGAACAGGAGTCGAAATGCAGAAACGATTCAACCGCCTATCCGCCCGATTCGGAATCGCGTGCCGGGCCGCAATCGCTCTCGCCGGTCTGATTGCCGCGCCGGTTTTCGTGCAGGCGCAGACCTTCACAGGCAGTATCCAGGGACACGTGACCGACGCGTCCGGGCTGCCGGTACAGGCGGTGGTGGTGCAGGCGACCGAGGTGGCCACCAACGTGACGGCGAAGACCGTGACCAACGAGGTCGGGGCGTATACGGTCTCGTTCCTCAAGCCCGGCGTATACAAAGTGATTTTCCAGGCGAAGGGGTTCAAGGAGGAGGTGCAAGCCGGGCTCGAATTGCAACTGAACCAGACCTTCCGCCTCGACCAGGTTTTGCAGGTCGGCTCCGTCAGCGATAGTGTCGAGGTGACCGCCAAGGCGTCGGAAGTGAACTTCGCGTCGCCGGAGATTGCGCACGTGGTCGGGAGCGAGCAACTGGCCAACGTGCCGGAACTGGCAGCCGCCTCGCGCGGCCGTTCGCCGTTTCTGCTGGCGAAGCTTGTGCCGGGGGTAGTGTCCACCAGTTCCAACAACAGCAACATCAACAATTTCAGTTTTGGGGGCGGGCGACCCGACACCAACGAGATCCTGATCGACGGACTGCCCACCACCAATCCGTCGGACAACACGTACACCTTCACCCCATCGCCGGACTCGGTGGACGAGTTCAAGGTGATCACCACCCCGTTCTCCGCGGAATTCGGCCACACCGGAGGCGGCGTCCTGCTGGCCACTTCCAAGCACGGCACCAACCAGATACACGGCAGCGCGTACAACTACTTCCGCAACCGCATCCTCAACGCCCGCAATTTCTTCAGCCCGACCGTGCCGACCCTGAAGCAGAACATCTGGGGCTACACGCTGGGCGGGCCGGTCCTGGTCCCGCTCTATCACGGCGACAAGAAGACGTTTTTCTTCGTCAGCGAACAGTGGGTCGATTCGCACAGCGGCTCGGTGGTGCGCGGCGCCACCCCCTCCGCCGACCAGCGCAACGGCCTGTTCACCTCGGCGATCAAGGATCCCCTCACCGGAGCGCCCGTGGCCGAGC
>JBBIQR010000374.1:0-4673 GCA_037442245.1 Candidatus Solibacter sp.
GGTACGGTCCCGAAGGAGCCGCACCGTTTGCGCAGTAGACGTCAGCGCCGCGCGCGTCCCAGCGCGATCAGCGCGCCGCCGCCCAGCAGCAGCAGGCCTATCGACGCGGGTTCCGGCACGCCCGCGGCTGCGCCGGTGATCCGCACATTGTCGATCGCCGGTCCGCCGTTCCCGCCCCGGTTCGTCGTGTCGGTGAACTGCAAATCCAGGGTCGCCGCGGGGGCGGTGAAGGACAGGGTCTGGTCGCTCCAGATCATCGGGCCGCCGCCGGCCGTGTAGTGCCCTCCGGCTCCGCCGATCCCCACGTTGAGCGTGCACGGCAAATCCAGCGAACACCAACTCACGTTGGCCGCCAGGCCGAATGTCAGCGTGTAGTTCCCGCCGGGCGTGAAGCCGCCGATGGTTTGCGTCATCACCGTATTGCCCGCGCCCACCCCGTTCATGTCCACGCTGTACGCTCCGTCCTGGGAGGTCCAGTAGCCGCCGTAGCCCTGCTGGACCATTTCCAGGTTGCCCTGCGTGATGGTCCACCCGTACGGCTGCGTGGACGTGTTGTAACTGTCGATCGAACTGGTCAACGGCGTACCAGGGCCGGCCAGCTCGAAACTCGGGTTGACGATCGCGATGCTGCCGCCAAACAGAGACGGGCACAATAAGGCGCCGAGGAGAACGTAACGCATCGGCATACTCCTGATAGGGGATTCGGCGCGCACGCCGCCGCGCGGCAACGCCTCCGCGCCGGGAAGCGTGCCATTTGTATTGGTTCAGCTTTTCGGATCTTTATCCCTGTTATTTGCTTCGCGTAGCGGGCTTTCGGTACTAGTATTGCCGGAGCGGTCCGGGTGGATAGCAGAAGTCCGCCGCACCCGTCTCCGGCTCCCACACCAGCGAGCCCGCGGGTCGCCCGGTGGAGAGGTGGACCGCCTCTTCGGCCACGATGCGCGGCAAGGGAAAGCAGCGCACCCAAACCGGTCCGCGCGTGCGCTCCGCGAACACGATGAGCTGCGTGGTGGGCGCGGCGCGCTCCAGAAACTGCGCGCGCTTCTTCGTCCACAGGTAGCCCATATTGTGGAGCAGCATGGCAGCGAGCACTGCGGCGGCGAGACGTCTGCCCGGGATGCGTGCGGCAGCCATCCCCACCAGCAGAGCCAGCCCCGCACTCGCCAGGTACGTCTGGCGGCTCGGGATGCGATCCGTATAGGTGAGGAAACTGTAGGGCAAGAGCGCCATCCCCATCCACCCGAGCGCGCGGGCGCCGGTGATTCGCGCCTCGCGGTCCCGCGTCAGCCAGATCGCCAGCGCCGCCGGCCAGCCCCAGAACCACAGCAGGCGCGCCATGCTGCGCGGCCACGTGTCCCAGAACGGAGCACTCAGCGAGAAACTGCCGTCGTGAAAGCGGAACGAATGGGCGTGGCTCTGCAGGATCGATGCCGCCGCCAGCGCAACCAGCCCGGCGTGCGGCGCCAGACGCTTCCAGCGCGCCCGCTCCGTCACCAGGAAAAACAGGGGCAGCAGCACCACGGCCGATTCCTTCGAGAGCAGCGCCAGCGCGAACAGGCACGCGCTCAGCGCCTCCCTCCGGCGCAGCCAGCACCACAGGGACGCCAGCCCGAAGAAGCACAGCAGCAGCTCATTCACCGCGCTGAACCACATCACCGCCTCCTGATGGCCCTCGTGTACGGCAAAAAAGAGGGCCGCCCACGGCGCGGCGGCGCGCGTCCGCTCCCACGTCGAGGCGATGCCGAACACCAGCCACGCGTTCAGAATGTGCAGCAGCAGGCTGGCGGTGTGGTACACCCACGGAGCGAGTTCCGCCGCCTGCCACAGCGCGAACATCGTCCAGTAACTGGTGGCGCGCAGCCGGAACTGCGGGTCGCCCAGCAGCGCGCGCAGTCCTTCGGGCGCGCCCCACGTGATGGCCTGCGCGATGTTCGGGTAGTCGTCCGCGATCAGCGGGATGTGCAGGGCCGGTGCGTACGCGGCGGCGGCGGCGAGCGCGATCAGGGGCAGCAGGGTGCGCGGAGCCAAACCTTAGTGTACGGCGCTGGCCGGGCCGCCGGTCCGGCAGGCGTGCCGGTATTTGGGCAGACGGCGCTTGGCACGCCGGGCCGCCTCCCGTGTTTTGAGGGATTTGCACAATGGCAAACGTCTTGCAACCACTTCCGGCAGGACGCCATGCTCAAGATAACGCTACACGATACCGCCGGCGAATTTCGCCTGACCCTGGAAGGACGTCTGGCGGGCGCCTGGGTGCGGGAGCTCGAGTTGTGTTGGCGCACCGCGAGCTCGACCACGTCCCAACGCCGCACCGTGCTGGATCTCGCCGACGTCGATTTCGTCGACCAGGCGGGACAGGAACTGCTGGCGCGGATGCACGCCGACAAGGTGCAGTTCGTCGGCGAAAGCCCGTTCATTTGCGCCATGTTGGACGAGCTTTGCGGCCCCGGCTGCTGTGCTAGGGTGGGAGGTAGAAACGGCACCTCCTGATGTCGCACCCGGCAGGCGCAACTCCGGACACAACCCGCGCCCGATACCAGACCCTGCTCGAGGTCGCCGAAGCCATCTCCGCCCGCCGCCAGCTTTCCACGCTGTTTGACGACCTCGCGCGCCTGCTGCGTCCCCTGGTCCCCTTCGACTTCATCGGGCTCACCCTCATCGACGAACGCGAGCGAGTGGTCCGCCTGCACGTGCTCTCGACCGACCGTGAAGTGGTCGCCAAACCGAAGACCGCGACCCCCTTCGACCAGACCCCCACCATGCAGGCCCTCACCACCAGGCGTCCTTACTATATGCCGGACGTGTCCCAGGAACACCGCTATCCCCTGGTGCGCGACATGCTCAGCGCCAACGGCATCCGCGCGGCCTGCATCGTTCCCCTCTACACCGCGCAGCGCGATATCGGCGGGTTGCATTTCGGGTCGGAATCGCCCGCCGGTTACACGCCCCAGGACATCGAGTTCATGGAACAGGTGGCGCGCCCGGTCGCCGTGGCGGTGGATAACGCGCTCAACTTCGAAGCGGTGGAGGGCTATCGCGAAAAACTGGCCAGGGAGCGGGACCGCCTCCGCACCCTGCTCGAAATCAACAACGCCGTGGTGCAGTGCCTGGAGACGCGGCAGTTGTTCGATGCCATCAGCGGCTCCTTGCGGCGCGCCTTCGGGTTGGACTATGCCAGCATCCTGCTCTACGACTCCGCCATCGATGCGCTGCGCCTGAAGATGTTGGACTTCCCCGAAGGCACGGGCGTGATCCACGAGGACGCCGTGGTCTCGATCGAGGATTCGCTCGCCGGATACGTCTTCCGCACCCGCGAGGCGCGGCATTTCACGCTGGAGGAGGCGCGCGCCATCTCCCCCGCCACCGCCGACGTGGTCGGGCGCGAGGGCCTGCGCTCGCTGTGCTGCGTCCCGCTGATTTCGCGCGGCGCCGTGCTGGGCACGCTCAATACCGGCTCCCGGCAGGAACACTTCTTCTCCGCCGCCGACGTCCCCTTCTTCACCCAGGTGGCCGGGCAGGTCGCCATCGCGCTCGATAACGCGCTCTCCTACGAGCGCATCGAGGAGTTGAACGAACGGCTCGCCGAAGAGAAGATCTATCTCGAAGACGAGATCCGCACCGACAACCGCTTCGAGGAGATCGTCGGCAACAGCCGCGCCCTGAAGGCGATCCTCAAGCAGGTGGAGACCGTCGCCCCGACCGATTCCACCGTCCTGATCTACGGCGAAACCGGCACCGGCAAGGAACTGCTGGCCCGCGCCATTCACGACCTCAGCGCGCGCAAGCAGGGGACCTTCGTCAAACTCAACTGCGCCGCCATCCCGACCGGGCTCCTCGAAAGCGAGATGTTCGGCCACGAGAAAGGCGCCTTCACCGGCGCCATCGCGCAGCGCATCGGGCGCTTCGAACTCGCGCACCGCGGCACCATGTTCCTCGATGAAGTCGGCGAAATCCCGCTGGAACTCCAGACCAAGCTGCTGCGCGTCCTTCAGGAACGCGAGTTCGAGCGGTTGGGCAGTTCCCGCACCATCCGCACCGACGCGCGTCTGGTAGGGGCGACTAACCGCGATCTGGCGCAGATGGTCCAGGAGCGTCTCTTCCGCGCGGACTTGTATTACCGGCTCAACGTTTTCCCCATCACCGTGCCGCCGCTGCGCGACCGCCGCGAGGATATCCCGCTCCTGGTGCGGTACTTCGTGCAGCAGTACGCGCGCCGCATGAACCGCCGGATCACCACTATCCCCACGGAATCGATGAACGCGCTGGCGCGCTATCATTGGCCCGGGAATATCCGCGAGCTCCAGAACTTCATCGAGCGCGCCGTCATTCTCTCGACCGGTACCGTTCTGCAAATTCCGGTGCGCGAGTTGAAGCGCGGAGGCGTCAGCGGCAACGTCGTGACCCTGGAGACGGCGGAGCGCGACGCCATCGTGCGCGCCCTGCGCGACGCCGGCGGCAAAGTGGCGGGTCCGGAGGGGGCCGCGGCGAAACTGGGGATGAAGCGGACCACGCTCCAGGCCAAGATGCGCAAACTCGGCATCGAAGCGAAGTCTCTATAGGCCGACGCGCATAGGAAAACCCGCCGCTCGCCTGCCCAGCATTACCGGTACCCCTTTGGCGCCGCCGGTCTCACTCTCCTCCTGGCGGCAGCGGCGCACGCGGGCGTGATTTACAGC
>JBBIQR010000375.1:0-4669 GCA_037442245.1 Candidatus Solibacter sp.
GCCACCCATGCCGCCGTAACCGCCCATACCCATTCCGCCGAGGCCGCCGCCGCCGTACATCATGCCGCCCATCATGCTCATGTTCTGCATCTGGGCCATGCTGGCGAGCATCATCAGGCTGTTGGGATCGCCGCTATAGAGCGCCATGATGGCCATGGCGACGGTTGCCGAGTTGCCGTACTTTACCCGGTAGACGTAGCTGTTCACCGCTCCGGCGCTGACCTTGACCGCGACGTCGAGTTTGTCGATCCACTCCTGCACCTTCTGAAACACACCGGGATTCGGAGCCACCGCGATCAGCGTGTTGATGCGGTCGACGGGAATGAACTTGACCGCCTGGCTCTTCTCCGAAAGCGCGTACGCCTTGAAGATTGCGTCCAACTCCTTCTGCAGGTCGCTGGGCCGCGCGTTGGTTACCTCGAAGGTGTGTACGCGCTGTCCGGCGAACTGATCGGAGTCGAAGAGCGCGATCAGCCCCATGGTGCGCCGCATGCTGCGGGCGTTGTCCTGAATGATCAGGAGGTTCGCGGGGTCGTAGACGCTGGCCGTGGCGAATTCGCCGAAGAACGGCTTGAGCAGGGTCATCATCTCGCTGGCGGTAGCGTATTTCAGGAAGATCAGGTTGAGCAGCATGCGCTCGTCGTCCGGCATGGTCTTCAAATCCGGATTGACGATGGGCTCCATCGGCAGATTGGCCACCCTGGCGACCGGGACGATGCGGTACCAGTCTCCGACCTTGACCATGGCCGCGCCGTTCACGCGGAGCAGGGTCTCGAGTAGCGGCAGGTAGTCGACCTGCTTGACCTCGCCGTAGGTGAAGACGCTGACCGATCCGCGCACTGCGGGGTCGAGGATGTAGTTGATCTTGAGCCGTTTGGCGAGGATCTGAATGATTTCGGTAAGGGTGGCGTTGGGCAGCATGAAGCTGCCGGTCTCCGCGAGTTTGGGCGCTTCGCTAGGGGGCAGGATCTGCGGCTGCGTAGCCGGAGCGGGCGCGCCGGGGGCGGCGGGCTGCGCCGGTTGGGCTGTCCGCGGGGCCTGCGCCGGGGGCGGCGCGGGCTGTGGCTGCCCGGGTTGCTGCGGCACGACGCTCGGTTGCTGGCCGGGTTCCTCCTGGCCGGGCGGAATGAAGGGGCGGGACGGCGCCTGCGCGAAGACCGCCGCGGCGCAGCATATAGCGGCGGCGATCAACCGGATATGGGGGCGAAACCGCATCAGCGCTCCTGCTTCGCGGAGGGATCCGCTGCCTTAGCCGTGGGCGCCGTCGCGGCGCGGGAGCGGTTCAACGCCGCGCGCTCCTGTTCGTCGAGATTGGCCGCCTTCTTCTGCCAGCGGAAAGTGCCGAACGGCCCGGGACGCTCGAAGGTCACGGTATCGCCGCTCTCCGTCACTTTGACGTTGGCCATGGGATCGGCGGCCTTCCGCGCCGCGGAGTCCGCGGTGCCGGGGTCCGCGGTGCGCGCGATGCCGAACGGCGTGCGCACGTAGATCCACTTCTTGCCGTCCTGGTCCGTGTAGAAGAAGCGGCCGTCTTCGCGTTCCACCGCGCCCGCGGGAATGGTGCGGCCGACGGCTGCGGCGGAAGGCGCCGGGGCGGCCGCCGCGGCGTGCTTGTCCTGCGGCGCGGCGGCAAGGGCCGCGGCGAAAACCGAAAGGGCGATTGCGCTTCTCATGATGTGTGTCATCTCTTTCCTTTACCGGCCGGCACGATCCCAGTAGCAGGCTTTGCCGAAAGGCGTGGGCGACGTCACCTTGCGCCAGCCATCGACAACGGAACCCTCGGCGTAGCTGTCGTTCGGATCGCAGGCGCGCCGTCCGAACTGGCTGACGTCGCCCACCGGTCCGACCTGGCTCTTGATCGCCGGTGGAGGCGCCTCCACCGCCGCGGGCGCCGCGCCGGAGTTATTCACGACCGCCTGCGCCTGCGAGGTTTCCAGAACCTGGTCGAGCGTCTTCCGCACCTGCTGATCCTTCCACTGAAACGTGATGTCTCTTGTATTGACGTCCACCAGCTTGAATTGGCCGATCATCTCCCCCGGTTTTACTTCCTCGACGGTGGGATCCTTCCCGATGCTGAGGATGGCCACCACGTCGCCATCGAGATTCATCTGCCCGTGATACTTGGGCAGGGGCGGCATGGGCTCGGGCGGCGGAGGGGGCGGCGGCGGGTCCACCACGATATCGGGATTGCGCGAGGGGTGCAGCAGCAGCTTTTGCGCGACCTCGTTGTAGCCGGTGGCCAGCACCGGCGGCTGCACCGGCAGGGGCGGAAGCGCGGCGGCGGGCGCGGGCGATACCTTGGCGTTCCGCATCCGGAGTTCCCTGGCGCGCGCGGCCGCGTACTGGCTGTGCCACTGGAATCCGGCCCAGATGACGAGCGCGCCGAGCACGGCGTTCAGCAGGATCAGCTTGCGGTTCACAGTCCCCCCGCTTTCTTTTCTTGCGCGATCTTCCTGGTCACCACGCCGGAGAGTCCGAGCCGCACCTGAAGCACCTTCTCCTTGGCGGTAGTGCCGGTGATCTGCACCTGGTTGGTGGAGATCAGGTCCGGGTCGTCGGCCAGTTGCGCCAGGAGGTTGATGAGTTGCTCCACCCGGCAGTTGAACCGGACCCACACCATGACCTCGCCGTAATCGTTGCCCAGCGGACGCACGCGCGCGTCTTCCATACCGCGGATATCGATCCCGTTGCCTTCGCCGGTGCGGCGCAGTTTTTCGAGCAGCCGCGCCTGCGCCTGGGCTCCGGTATCGGCCTTGAGCATGCCTTTCTCGATCGCCTGCAAGTCCCCGGTTGCCTGCTTGAACTGCGTTTCGCGCGCGGGCAGCGTGGCGGCGATCTCGCGCTGGCGCTTGAGCCGTGCTTCGGCCGTGGGAATCGTCTGCGCCGCGGAGACCACGGCGGGCGCGGAACTGCCCCCAAGAATCGCGAACCGCAGGATCAGGATGGCGCCCACCCCAACCCCCAGCAGAATGGCGGTCTTGCGGTCCAGCGTGCCGGTGGTCATTTGCCGGGCCTCCGGTTGGTGCGGATCTGGAACGTCTCGCCGGTCGCGCCTTTGCTCACCAGCAGCATTTCGGAGCGTTCGAACAGCGCCGAGCGGTCCAGAACCTGCATCAAAGCCGCGGCGGTGGGAGCTTCGCCGTCCATGCGGACGGTATCGTGCGTGATATCGAGCAGGTGGACCCACGCCGGCGGCTCGATGACGCGGGTGAGTTCGTTGAGCGCGTCGAGGTCCTTGCGGGTCTGCTTGCGGAAGTCTTCGAGCAGCAGGGCGCGCGCGCGCGACTGGCCGGTCTGCCGCCCGTAGGATTCGGCGCCGCGGCGCGCCGGATCGAGCCGGGCGATCTCGCGGTTCAGGCTGTCCAGGTACTGGTGCTCGCTCCAGGACGAGTAGGCCAGCCCGGCGCCGGCCAATAGCAGCGCCAGCACGCCCAGAATCGCGGTGGGAATGAAAACCGCGCGCGAGTTCGACCGCCGGTCAGCGGGCGGCAGGACGTTGGCCGCGGGCGCCAGCCAGGGACATGCTCCGGCCAGCGCCGCGGCATACGGCCGTGCATTGCGGGATAGATCGTTCTCAATCGGATTCGCGAGCGGCTTGGGCAGCACGGCTTCCACGGTGAGCGGCGCGGTGTCCGGAGGCAGCCGCAACTCGCTGAGCGCGACCGCCGCGGCGCGCGCCGGCGGCAACGGAAACTCGGCGGTGAACACGGGACGCGCCTGGCTTTCGCCGTACACCTCCACGCCGCCGCTGTCCGAGGGGGAGAGCGCGACAAACCCTTCCGCGGGAGGTCCTGCTTTACCCAGCCGGATCGCCGCGTGCACCGCGGCGGCGGAGAAGGTAAAAGACGCCACCGCGATGCCGGCTTCGACAAAAAGCGTGTTGTAGCGCTCGACCGTATCCCGGCGCGCGATGCCGGCCAGCACCGCGCCCCAGCCGAGCGGCGACCAGCCCCAAACCACGTCGGTTTCGCCGTACGGGTGGAGCGTATCGATCTGCAGCCGGATGGCGCCTTCGATATCCTTGG
Source organism: Candidatus Solibacter sp. (assembly GCA_037442245.1). Classification (GTDB taxonomy): domain Bacteria; phylum Acidobacteriota; class Terriglobia; order Bryobacterales; family Bryobacteraceae; genus Solibacter. The sequence continues at coordinate 4,026 of JBBIQR010000375.1, forward strand.
GTGCGACGCCCGGCAGCGAAATGTGCCGTACGATGATGTCGCGCCGCGGCAGCAGCACGGTGGCGCTGATCCGCGCGAGGCCGTTGGCGCGCAGGAAGCCGGCGTACTCGGCGCCCCACTCGGCGGCGGGACGCGACGCGTAATCCTCGATCACCAGGCGGCCGGGCACGTCCACCTTGCCGGGACGCACGCGCGCGGCCACAATCTCCAGATCCTTGCCGCGGATTTCGATGCCCACGCCGGAGCCGAACGCCAGCAGCTTGCGCAAGTCCAGAGATGTAGCGAGAGTCCGCGGCACGGGTCAGTTGCTCCAGGCGTTGTCGTACCAGCGCAGGATGTGGATCGGGGAATCGTACCCCTGAGGCATGTACTTGACCATGGCTGCGACGGTGCGTCTGAGATCGGAAAATCCCCCGGCCGGGTTCCTCACCATCGCGGTGGCGCGGATGGTCAGAATCGAGTGGCCTTCCAGCCGGAGGAGGGGCGCGGCAGGTCCGAAGAGTTCCGCCATATCGCCGAGCTTGCCCATATCCAGCGGCGCAATGTTACGCTGCGTCACCAGCGCCTGAATGCCCGCATCCGGCATGCCCAGGGCGTGCAGCACGGCGGGGTCGGCGGTGTTGGCGTCCACCTGGTCGTGGCTG
>JBBIQR010000376.1:0-4665 GCA_037442245.1 Candidatus Solibacter sp.
ACCGCTTGCTAACGCGCGCGGCTCGGAAACGAGCCGCGACCGTGAGGGAGCGGTTGCCGATAAAACGGAAGAACCCACACGGTCATCACACTACCGGCCTACCGACAGCCTTTCGGCGAGGATGGCGGGCAGACCGGCGGCGAAGATCTTCCGCTGCGCGGCGTCCACATCGTAGGGCACGCGCCGGTACTCGACGCGGCGCGCTTCGGCATCGTAGATGGCGTAGGCGGCGCGGGGGTCGCCATCACGGGGCTGGCCGACGGAACCGGGATTGACGAGGTAGGCGCATTCGGGGTCGATCTCCATCCACTCGACGCGGTGCGCGGCGGGGACGCGGGGGATGGTTTCGACGCGCGAATGATTCCAGATGAAGCCGCCCTGCAGGTGGGTGTGGCCGAAGAAGGCGAGGCGGGAGCCGAGGTAGTGGAATGCCTGCCCGGCGTCGGCGGCGCCGGCGACGTACTCGTCCTCATCGGCGGGGGAGCCGTGGAGCAGATCGAAGCCCTCGAGGGAGAGGGGTCCGCGCGGCAGGGCTTCGATGTAACGGGCGTTGTCCGGGGAGAGATGGGCGAGCGTCCACAGGGCCGCCTGGCGGGCGACGGGATTGAACCACTCGAGGTCGTCCTGGCCGGTGGAAGCGCGGTCGTGATTGCCGCGGACGACCGCGGCACAGTGTTGGCGGACCCAATCGGTGACGGGGTTGGGATCGGCGCCGTAGCCGACGAGGTCGCCGCAGCAGACGGCCTGGGAGTAGCCGCCGGCGGAATCGCGGAGGACGGCATCGAGGGCTTCGAGGTTGCCGTGGAGGTCGCTGACGATCAGATAGCGCACGATTGGACCATCCGCGGGCTAGGCTTTGGCGAGGCGCAGCAGCGTGATTTCGGGCGGGGCTCCGATGCGCGCGGGCACGCCGATGGTGCCGATGCCGCGGGTGACGTAAGCCGCGGCGGCGCCTTGCCGGTAGAGACCGTAGACGAAGGGCGTGAAGACTCGCGCCGGGTTGATGGGTTGATCGAGGATTTCGATGGTGACCTGTCCGCCATGTGTGTGGCCCGCAAGCAGGAGATTATAACCCTGGCGCGCCGCCACGGGAAATACGTCGGGATTGTGCTGGAGGAGCAGGTTGAACGCGCCGGGGACGACGAGGCGGTTCATGCCGCGCAGATAGCGGTCGCGCTCCCAGTGGGAGGCGTAGTCGCAGCCGGCGAGGTTAAGGGTGGCGGCGCCGAAGCGGAGGGGTTGGGCCTGCCCGCGGAGAAAGCGGATGCCGCGCGCGGCGGCGGCGCGCTGGGTGTAGTCCTCGACCCTGGCGAAGCGCTCGTGGTTGCCCATGCAGGCGAAGACGCCGGAGTCGGCCTTGAGGCGGGCGAGTTGGCGGATGCAGGCGTCGAGCGGGTCCTGCGGACCGCTGATGAGGTCGCCGGTGATGACGGCGAGATGGGGGCGGAGACCGAGCGAGGCGTCGATGACGCGGGCGAACTCGCCTTCGCTCAGGAAGGCGCTCAGGTGGATGTCGCTGAGCTGGAGGATGCGGAGCCCGTGCAGGTCCTCGGGGAGCCCGTGGAGCGGCAGGAGGACTTCGCGGACGCGAAAGTCGGTGCGCTGAACGAGTGCGCCGTATCCCATGACGGCGAAGGGCGCGGCGAGGAGGGCGTTGCCGCCCATGTGGAGGACTTTGCGGCGGGCGGGATTGGTGTCCGCGTGGATGGCGCGGCGCAAGGGGAGGGTCGCGGTGTGGATCGCGAGGGCGGCGGTGGCGGTCATGAAGTAGGCGAGGCCGCAAGCGCCGAGCACCATGGCAATGCGCGGCGGCAGGGGCGATTGCGCCCATGCCCAGGGCTGGGCGAAGACGTAGGCGAGGCTGACCGCGAAGTTGAACCCGTAGATGGCGGCACGCGCGCCGCGTCCGGGCAGGCGGGCCAGGACGAGCCGTGTGATGCGCCACTGAACCAGGGTGAATACAGCGATGAGGACGAGGTCCAGGTAATTCGACACTACCGATTATTGTCTCACGCGGTCCATGCGGCCATCACGACGGAGAGGGCGGCGCAGGCGGCGGTTTCGGCGCGGAGGACGAGGGGACCGAGGGAAACCGCACTCCAGCCGGCGGCGTGGGCTTCGTTGCGTTCCGCGTCGGTCCAGCCGCCCTCGGGACCGAGGAGAAGGGCGACGGTATCCTGGCGCTCCTCGGGAATTTCGCGCAGCAGGGCGGGCGCGGCGGCTTCCTCGAGGAAGAAGCGGTGCGGCGCTTCGGTGCGGAGCGCGGCGGCGAAGGGGGCGGCGGGAGCGATCTCCGGGATGCGGACGCGCCGCGATTGCTGGCTGCTTTCGCGGGCGATGCGCTGCCATCGCTCGCCGCGCTTGAGGGACGCCTCGAACAGACCGCGCTCGCTGCGGGCGGCCTCGACCGGCAGGATGCGCTCGACGCCGAGTTCGGTGGCCTTCTCGACGATCCACTCGAAGCGGTCGAACTTGACGAGCGCGGCGCAGAGGGTGACGCGCGCGGGCAGGGGGGGAGAAGCCAGATCCTCGATCACGCGGAAGCTCACGTGTTCGCCGCGGGCCTCCTCGATCTCGGCGAGGTAGGCGCGTTCGTTATCGGAGAGTTCGAAGCGCTGGCCGGGCTCGACGCGGAGGACGCGGGTGAGGTGGCGCGCCTCATCGCCGCGCAGTTCGGCAGCGCCGCCACGCACCTGGTCCACGAAAAATCGCCGTCTGGCCACGGCTTTATTGTAAGGGCAATGCGCGCGGGTCAGCGCGGGATCACGGGCAGCACCAGCGCCGAAGGATGCTGCGCGTCGTGATAGATGCGCTGTTGGGCCTTGACCATGCGGGTGGCGCCCTGAATGGCTTCGCCGGTATTGAGGTTGCGGTCGAAGCGCGGGAAGTTGCTGCTGGAGATGTAGAGGCGGATGCGATGGCCGGCCTTGAAGAGATTGCCGGTGGCCCAGAGGTCGATGGTGTATTCGTAGACTTTGCCGGGCTCGATGGGTTCGGCCTGCTGGGTGGAATTGCGGTAGCGGGCGCGGACGATTCCGTCGGTGAGGAAGCGGGCGTAGCCGGAGGGGTCGACATCGGCGAGGAGGGCGGTGAAATCGGTGTCGGTGGCGGAACTGGAGGCGTAGAGATTGACCTTGACCCAGCCGGTGGTTTCGAGATCGCGCTCGAGGGGCGGGGTGGAGAAGACGAGCACGTCGGGGCGGCCTTCGTTGGGACGCTGATCGGCGGGTCCGGGCGGAATCTGGTTGCCGCAGCAGAGGCGTCCGCCGATGGTGGGCACGGGGTTGGCCGGGTCGTACTCGTAGGCCTCCGGATCGGCGGTTGCGGGCGCGTTCGGGGCGAGCGTTCCCGGGGAGAGGTAGTAGCTGGTGTAGCGGGTGCGGGCGAGGGGGAACTCGTGCTCGTCGCGCCAGGCGTTCTCGCCCATGATGAAGAGGCGCACGGGAGCACCGGTCGCGTATTCGTTGCGGACGCCCTTGAGCGTGTAGCCGGCCCACTTGAGGATGGTGGCCTCGCTGTCGAGCACGGCGCTCTTGCCGAAGGTGACGTCGCCGATTTTTCCTTCGGGCGACGTGGCGGCGTGCGCCCAGGGGCCGATGAGGAGGCGCTGATCGGCGCGGGCGGGCGATTGGCGGCGCATCCCCTCGTAATTTTTGAGGGTGCCTTTGAGGAAGATGTCGTTCCATCCGCCGGAGTGGAGCGCCTTGATGTTCATCTCCGGGTAGTGATCGGAGATCTTCCACGGGTGCCAGTAGGAGTCGTCGGTATCGTGGGTCACCCAGTCGCGGTAGTAGGGGGCGAGGGTGGAGACGGGCGGCAGTTCCAACATGCGGTAGGCTTCGACGGGCAGTTGGGCGGCCCAGGCTTTGGCGTCCACCAGTCCGCCGGCTTTGCGGCGCAAGGTATCGACGGCGAGGCCGCTCGACCAGGAACCGGCGAACCACTGCTCGAAGGCGCCGCTCTGGTAGGTCCAGCCGTCAAAGTATTCCGAAGCGGTGACGTAGGGCTGGACGGCGACCAGGTGAGGCGGCGCGGCGATGGCGGCGAGCCACTGGGTCGCGCCGACGTAGGAGCCGCCGAACATGCCGACCTTGCCGTCGGAATAGGGCAGCGCCGCGGCCCACTCGACGGTGTCGTAGCCATCCTGGCTTTCGTAACGGAAGGGGTAGAACTCGCCTTCGGAATCGAATCGCCCGCGGGTGTCCTGGATGATGACGACGTAACCGTGGGAGGCCATGCGGGAGGCGTTGGTCTCGTCACCGGCGCGATTGTACGGGGTGCGCTCGAGCAGGACGGGGAACTTGCCGTCGGCGCGCGGCCGGTAGATGTCGGCGGCGAGGCGGACGCCGTCCCGCATGCGGGCGATCGCTCCGTGATCGATGGTGACGGGGTAGGGCTGGCACCATGCGGCGGCGGAGAAGGCGCACCAGAGGATGGTAGCGGGCAGCTTGCGCATGCCTAACACTATAGCCGAGGATGGTTGCGGTCTTGCGGACGGGAGCGTGCGGTGGGGGAGCGGTCCGGCGTCAGGCGGCAGCATTCCGCTTTTGAACCCGCCGCGTGGATGTATCGCGCACCCCACAATCCGTGTGCATCCGTGTCCATCCGTGGCTAAATCCAGATTCCGGCTTGTGAGAGTCTTGCTTCCTTGGGAGGACTACTTGA
>JBBIQR010000377.1:0-4659 GCA_037442245.1 Candidatus Solibacter sp.
CCGTGAGGGAGCGGTCGCCGATGAAACGGAAGAAACCACACGGTCATCACACTACACCAGTGCATCGCGCAGGCGCGCCATTCCTTCCTGGAAGATCGCCGGTTCCGTAAGCAGGCTCACGACCAGGTAGGCCTCGGACTCGAAATCGTAGAAGAAGCCGGGCTGCACCAGGACGCCGCGTTCGAGCAGATCGAGTGCCCACTCCTCCTCGCCGCGGATGCGCGGCACTTGCAGGACCGCGTACCAGCCGCCCTCCACGTGCAGCAGGTTCGCGGGCGAGCCGGCCAGCATGTTCCGTACAAAGGCGAGGTGATGCGCCGTCCGCTCACGGATCTGCCGCTGCACCGCTTCCCCGGCGGCAAGCAAGCGCGCCGCCGCGCACTGCACCGGCGTCCCCACCGAAAGATACGTGTCCGCGATCCACTCCAGTTTCTCGATCGCCTCCCGGCGCTCCGCCGGCGGACCGCTGGCCACGATCCACCCCAATTTCATCTGCGGGAGTCCGGCTACTTTAGAGAGGCCGCTCATGGAGAATGCCAGGCACTCTTCGACGCCGGCCAGGGTAGCCACCCGGCTGGGATCGCCGGTGAGCGCGTAGTCGGAGAAGACTTCGTCGCTGACCAGCGCGATCCCGCGCGCGCGGCACATCCGGACGAGCTCGCTCAACTCGGAGCGCTTCACGTAAGATCCGGTCGGGTTGTTCGGGTTCACCAGCACGATGGCCCGGGTGCGCGGTCCGATCGCGGCCTCCACGCCGGGCAGGTCGATGCCCCACGTCCCGTGGTACACGAGCGAATACGGGCGCACCGTCACGTTCTCCATGGCCGCCAGGAACTCGAACAGCGGGTAGGAGGGCCGCGGTACCAGCACTTCATCGCCCGGATCGGCCAGCAGTTTGAAGAGGTACGCGTACGCCTCGCTGGTGCTGGCCGTGAGCAGGATGCGCTCCGCGGCGATCGCGCAGCCCCGCGCGCGATAGTATTCGCTCACCGCTTGGCGCGCGGCGGGGGCGCCGGCGGGCGCTGGTTCGTAGGCCAGCAATCCAGGACCGGAGAGCGCCGCTACAACGTCGTCCGGATACGCCAGGCCGGCGTGCGTGGGGTTGGACTCGGTCAGGTCCAGGACCTCGCGCCCTTCGGCGCGCCGCGCCGCCAGCGCCAGCGTCAGCCGGTTGGGCCGGAAATCCCAGTGAAAGCGGGAGGAAAACATGGGAATCGTCATGGTACCGCCAGACTGCCGCCGGCGGACATACAATACGGGCATGAAGTGGCTGCGCTGGACGTTTTTGGGAATCGTCCTGACGCTCTGCGCGCCGGCGCAAGGGCCGCTGACCGTGCCGCGCCCGCGCCCTGCGGCGCCATCCGAGTTGCCGCGCCCCAATCTCAGGGTGGATACCCAACTCGTGCTGGTGCCGGTCACGGTGCACGATAAGCTGAACCGCCCGGTCTCCGGACTCGAAAAGGAAAATTTCCGCGTCTACGAGGATCGCGTCGAGCAGCCGATCCTGCAGTTCGCCATGGACGACGAACCGGTCGCCGTCGGCCTCATCTTCGATACCAGCGGCAGCATGCAGACCAAGATCGGGCGCTCGCGGCAGGCGGCCAGGGAATTCTTCCAGGTGGCCAATCCCGAAGACGAATTTTTCCTGGTCGAGTTCGGCGATACGCCGCACCTGCGCGTGCCCCTCACCGCCAATACCGGCGAGATCGAGAACCGGCTCGCCTTCTCGATCGCCAAGGGATCCACCGCCCTGCTCGACGCCATCTACATGGGGCTGCACGAAATCAAGAAGTCGAAGAAGAATAAGAAGGCGCTGCTCATCATCTCCGACGGCGGCGACAATCACAGCCGCTACAGCATGAACGAAGTGCGCGAGCTGGTCCGGGAAAGCGACGTGCTGATCTACTCGATCGGCGTCTTCGGCAGCTTCGGCACGCCGGAGGAAGCCGGCGGTCCCAGTATGCTCACCCACATCAGCGAAGAGACCGGCGCGCGCATGTTCGAAGCCGACGTCACGGAACTGCCCGACATCGCGCGCAAAATCGGCATCGAACTGCGCAACCGCTACATTCTCGGCTACTCGCCCAAGGCGCAGCCGCGCGACGGCAAATACCACCGCATCCTGGTCAAGGTCATCCCCCCGCGGGGACTGCCTCCGCTGCGCGCCAACTGGCGCATGGGCTACAACGCTCCCCTGGAATAGGCGGCGCTCCGCGCGTCCGGTTACAATGGCGGTCCGAAGGAGAAATATGAAGACCCTTTTCCCCGCCCTCATCCTCTGCGGCGCCGTGCTGCTCTCGCTGGCCGCCGCCCCGGCCGATAACGATGGCTGGATCAGCATGTTCGACGGCAAGACGCTGAACGGCTGGAAAGCCAATCAGAATCCCGATTCCTGGACCGTGCGCGACGGCTGCATCACCGGCGACGGCGAAATCAGCCACCTGTTCTGGATGGAGCGCGAGTGCGAAAACTGCGAGTTCAAGGCCGAGGTCAAAATCAGCCACGGCGGCAACTCCGGCATGTACTTCCGCACCGCGTTCGGCCCCGGCTTCCCCAAAGGCTACGAAGCCCAGGTCAACTCCAGCCACACCGACCCGGTGCGCACCGGCAGCCTCTACGGCTTCTACAAGATCCTCGATACCCTCATCCCCGACGATACCTGGGGCTCGCAGCACATCATCGCGCAGGGCACCCACATCATCATCAAGGTCAACGACAAAGTGGCCACCGACTACGTCGAGGCGACCAACCGCTACACCAAGGGCTACCTCGCGCTCCAGCAGCACAACAAGGGCAGCGTCGTGCAGTTCCGCAACCTGATGTTCAAGCCGCTCCCGGCGGGCAAGTAGTCCATGCGGCGGCGGACATTCCTGGGCGCCGCGGCGGCGGCTGGGGTGGCGCGCGGGGAGAAATTCGATCTCGCGGCTATCGAGCGCCCCCGCGTGCTGAAGGCGGCGTCCGGATACCTGGACGCGGAGCCGGTCACGGTCACCGCGTCCCACAGTCCGCGGTCGGCCGGCGGGCTGCACGATTTTTTCAGCGAGGGCGACTACTGGTGGCCCGACCCGGCGCACCCGGACGGCCCCTACATCCAGCGCGACGGGATGAGCAATCCCGATAACTTCGTGGCCCACCGCCGGGCCATGGTGCGGCTCAGCCTGATCGTGCCCGCGCTGGCCGCGGCCTACAAGCTCACGCGCGAAGAAAAGTACGCGGCCGCCGCGGCGCGCCACCTGCGCGCCTGGTTCCTCGACGGCGCTACCCGCATGAACCCGAACCTGCTCTACGCGCAGGCGATTCACGGGCGCGCCACCGGACGCGGCACCGGGATCATCGATACGCTCCACCTGGTGGAGGTCGCGCGCGCCGCCGGACAGCTCGACCTGCCGGCGGCCGATCTCGACGGCATCAGGAACTGGTTCGCCGCCTACACCGCCTGGATGGCGACGCACCCCTACGGCATCGCCGAACGCGACGCCAAAAACAACCACGCAACCGCCTGGGCCGCGCAGGTGGCGGCCTTCGCGCAGTTCACCGGCGACCGCCGGACCATGGACGATTGCCGCGTCCGCCTGAAGACCATTCTCATTCCGGGCCAGATGGGCGAGGACGGCAGTTTCCCGCAGGAACTGCGCCGCACCAAACCCTACGGCTACTCGCTCTTCAACCTGGACGTGATGTCCATCCTCGTCCAGACCCTGACGACTCCACCGGACAACCTCTGGACCTGGCGCCTGCCCGACGGGCGCGGCATGGCCAAAGCGGTCGCGTGGATGTACCCGTTCCTTTTGGACAAAAAGAAGTGGCCCAAGCCGCCCGACGTGATGTACGACCGGGAGTGGCCGGTCCGCCAGCCCTGCCTGCTCTTCGCCGGTCTGGCACTGGACCGCGGCGAGTATCTGGACCTGTGGAAGCGCCTGAATCCGGACCCGACGGTCGAGGAGGTGATCCGCAACTTCCCCGTCCGCCAGCCGCTTTTGTGGGTTTAGGAAATTGGAGATGTCCTTCGCGGCATTCTCGGTCACCAGGCGGCCAGCAGATCGCGCAACTTCGCCGCCACGTTTGTCTTCTGAGAGTCCGGCAGATCGCCGAGATGGCGCACGATCATCGAGCCATGAATCGTAGCCAGTTTGTGCAATCGGAGCACGGAAGCGGTTTTCAAATTCGTGGAGCGAAACTCGGCTTTCGCAGGGTCAAAACCAAGTCCGAAGGCATCAATGCCGCCGGTACAACTGACGAAATGTAGGCAACCAGGACCTCGGGGATCGGGCCCACCGGTCCAGCCAGCAAGAGCACCGGCCGCAGCTTCATCCCCGCGATATCGCCGAACGGGAAACTCGCGAGGCAGATTTCACCGGGATGCATCTACGGGCTGGCCGTCCGCCAGAGTATAAATATCCTGCTGCGCGTCGCCGAGTTCGTCACTCCAGGCCCGCGAAACGTCCCATGGCCACAAGGCGCCCGCCCCGTCTTCATCGGGCCGAACGACAATCAATTGGACGCGCCCGGGCGGCAGGTCCCGCGGCGCTTCAGCCCGGATGTGATGGTCATCGTCGATCTCGCCCACTATGCCGATGGCTCTCATATGCCTAGTCTTTCTCCCAGTTTGCCACAAGCGCGCGCCGGCGGGCGGTCACAGCGTGCCGGCATCCTGAAGGC
>JBBIQR010000378.1:0-4649 GCA_037442245.1 Candidatus Solibacter sp.
CCTGGTCGATGTGTCCGCCGGTCGGCAGCTGCGCGCTGCGGTCGAAGACGCCGATGTTGTCGAGGCCGAGGAAGCCGCCCTGGAACACGTTGCGCCCCTCGGCGTCCTTGCGGTTCACCCACCAGGTGAAGTTGAGCAGCAGTTTGTGAAATACCCGCTCCAGGAAGGCGCGGTCGCCCTTCCCGGTGCGTTTCTTTTCGATCTTGTAGACGCGCCACGCCGCCCACGCATGCACCGGCGGATTCACGTCGCCGAACGCCCACTCGTACGCCGGCAGTTGCCCGTTGGGGTGCATGTACCATTCGCGCAGCAGCAGCGTGAGCTGTTCCTTGGCGAAGTCCGGGTCCACCACCGCCAGCGGCACGCAGTGAAACGCCAGGTCCCACGATGCGTACCACGGGTATTCCCACTTGTCCGGCATCGAGAGCACATCGGCGTTGTACAGGTGCGTCCACTCGTGATTGCGCCCGTTCACGCGCTCCGCCGGCGGCGGCGGACCATTCGTGTCGCCCTTCAACCACCGTTCCACCACGTAGTGGTAATACTGCTTGGACCACAAGAGGCCGGCAAAGGATTGCCGCATCACGTTCCTGCCCTCGGCCGAGAGTTCCTGCGGGATCACTTTGTGATAGAACTCATCGGCCTCGCGGATGCGCTGCTCGAAGATGTCCGAGAATTCCTTGCCCAGCGCGTCCTGTCCCACCCCGCTATCGGTGAACCGCAGCCGCAGTTCCACGCACCCACCCGCCGGCACGCTCAGCCGATAGTGCGCCGCGGCCTTGGTGCCGGACTTCGCCGGATTCACCGCGTCCTGCCTGCCGCCGGCCACGTAATCGTTGATGCCGTCCTTGAAATACCCAGGGTCGCCGTAGTGGAAGAGCCGCGGCGCGTTGGTATCGTTCTCGGTGAAGAGCAGTTCCGGCGTGCCTTGCGCCACCAGCCAGCGCTTCCCGTAGTACTCTTCTTCCAACTCGATCGCGCACGCCGAGACGGCTTGCATCTGCGGCCGCGCGCCGCCGTTCCACGACCACCGGTTGCGGAACCATATCGTGGGCAGCACATGAAGATCCGCCGCTTCCCCCCCGCGATTGGCCGCCTGAATGCGCACCAATATGTCTTCGTCCGTCGCCTTGGCGTACTCCACCGTGACATCGAAATAGCGGTTGCCCTCGAACACGCCGGTATCGATCAACTCGTACTCCGGCTGCCCGCGCCCGCGTTCGCGATTGACCCGCACCAGTTCCTCATAGGGAAACGCCGCCTGCGGATACTTGTAGAGGAACTTCATGTACGAGTGGGTCGGGGTGCTGTCCAGGTAGTAGTAGCACTCCTTGACATCCTCGCCGTGATTGCCTTCGTTGCCGGTCAGCCCGAACAGCCGCTCCTTGAGGATGGGGTCGCGCCCGTTCCACAATGCCACCGCGAAGCAGATCCGTTGATGCCGGTCGCAGATGCCGGCCAGGCCGTCTTCATTCCAGCGGTAGGCGCGGGACCGGGCGTGATCGTGCGGCAGATATTCCCAGGCGGAGCCGCCGGAGCTGTAATCCTCCCGCACCGTGCCCCACGCGCGCTCGCTGAGGTACGGCCCCCAGCGCTTCCAGTGCACCTTCCGGCCGCGCGATTCTTCCAGACGGATCTCTTCGACAGTCATCTTCCTCTCTTATCGAGTGAAGGCGCTTACTTATTAGCTTAGTACACCCTTTCCGCAGACCGCTTGCTGACGCGCGCGGCTCGGAACGGAGCCGCGACCGTGAGGGAGCGGTGGACGCGGAATGCGAGACCGTACTTGCGAAACTAAGTGCTTAGCGCGCGGGCGGAGTCCCCTACTGCTTCTTCTGCGGCGGGCGGAACCGCGGCGCCCGCGGGATGGGCCGGGTGCCGGCGGTTTCCACCAGAATCTGCCGGATGCGGTCCTGCTGCGCGCCGTCGGCGATCAGGTAGCGGTGCCGGCCGCCGGGCGCGCGCGCGAAATGCACGCGTCCATCGTCCCCGGCGGTAATCGTGCCGGGCTCGGACAACTGGAAGTAGCCTGCATTCGGGCGCACCGCATACAGAGCCGCGGCCAGCGCCGGCGCCGGCGCGTCGTACGGCATCGGCGCCGCCGCGCGATACGCATCCACCAGAGGATGGTCCGGAGCCCAGCCGAAATCCTTCTCGATGCTCGCGCCGGGGAATGCAATCGCGCGGCCCAGTTCGCCGCCCGCGGCCACAATCGGGCCCGGCCATTCGCTGAAAACCCTGCGTGCCGCCCGCACGTCCGCCAGCACCTGCGGATCCGCCGCCCCTTCCGGATAATTGCCCAGCGTGGTCACCAGCAGCCGCACTTTCCCCTCGATCAGTTCCTTCACGCCGGGCAAGTCCAGCGCCTGCGCCAGATTCGTCGCGGGGCCGCCCAGAAATACGATCGCGTTGTCATCGAACTGCGCGGTGAGCGCGTTGCGGAAGACCGCTACCGGGTCCGCGGTGTCGTTGGCTTTGGTGATGTTGCGCGGGTAGCCGCTCTTGCCCACCACCGCCTCGACCCACGCCGGCTCCGGCGCGCCCTTTCCCAGCGCCAGCCCGATAGCCGGCGCAGTGCCGAACGGTCCCGGCACTCCAGTATAGAAGCGCACCAGAATATCGGCGAAAATCGCGGAGTCCAATCCCGGGCGCGAACAGTTGACCGCGATCACGCGATCTTCCCCCTTGCCCTGAAACCCGTAGAATGCGGCCAACGCGAGCGCGCCGTCCATCGTGTTCCCGAAGCCCGCGTCGTATACGATTCCCACCGGCGGCCGGCCCGCGCCTTGAAATTGCATTCCTTATCCTTGCACCAGGGCCTGCAGGATGATCGCCGCCGTCTGGTTATTGCGGTCGTCCCCGATGCCCTCGCGGTGGCTTTCCGCCGCGGCCGTTTTCCAATCGGCCGCATCGCACGCCGCCAGCATCTTGTGGAATTTGAGCAGCCCGTCGATCCCCAGGTTGAAGGCCATGTCGAACAGCGCCGCCTGCACGCAATCCGGGTAGCGGCTCCAGTTGGGCAGCCGCGCCGCCAGCTTGGCGGTGAAGGCGGTGACGTCACCGGCGACCAGCGCGTCGATCGCCGCATCGCTCATCCGGCACGTGGTCAGCGGCGCGTAAGCCGGCGCGGCCAGCCCTTTCTGCGTCGCCGCGATGCGCGCGTAGTCCGCCCGCACTTCGCTGTCGAGCGCGGCGCGGGCCCCCACATTCCAGGTGAGCAGGGTGGCGTCGTCGCCGGTTTGAATCGCGTGTCCGACCCCCACCGTGACCTCGCCGCCGGTGCACCGGTACATATACGGAATCCGGCCTTCGAAAAGATTCAGGCGCCTGAGTACAAGGGCTGTATCCATACGGTTGACACAAAATTATCACAAGCCCGCGCGCAGCGGGATAGGGCGTCTACGCCGCGAACGCTTCGCGGGCCGCGGCGAGGGTCCGCGCGATGTCTTCGTCGGTGTGAGCCGCGCCCAGAAACGCCGCCTCGAACTGCGAGGGCGCCAGGTAAATGCCGCGCTCCAGCATGGCGCGGAAGAAGCGCCCGAACCGCGCGGTATCGCTCTTCTTCGCCGAATCCCAATCGGTGACCGGACCCTCCGTGAAAAAGAACGTGAACATCGAGCCAACCCGGTTCACCGTGACCCCGGCGGGCGCGTCCGCGCACAATCGCGCCGCGCGCGCTTCGAGCGCGGTGTACACCTCGGGATGCGCCTTGAGATGCCGCAGCATGGCCAGCCCCGCCGCCACCGCCAGCGGATTGCCCGAGAGCGTGCCCGCCTGGTAAATCGGACCCGCCGGCGCGACCTTGCTCATAATGTCCTTCCGCCCGCCGTAGGCGCCCACCGGCAGCCCGCCGCCGATCACTTTGCCCAGCGTCGTCAGGTCCGGACGGATGCCGAAGCGCGCCTGCGCGCCCCCGAAGGCCACCCGGAAGCCCGTCATCACTTCGTCGAAAATCAGCAGCGCGCCGTGCCGCGCCGTAATCGCCCGCAGTCCTTCCAGGTATCCGGGCAGCGGCGGAACGCAGCCCATGTTCCCCACCACCGGTTCCACGATCACCGCAGCAATGCGGCCGCCGTGCGCGCCGAACGCCTCCTCCACGGCTTCCAGCGAGTTGTAGGGCAGCGCCAGCGTGGTCTCGGCGAAGGCTTGCGGCACGCCCTGTGTATCGGCGATCCCCAGCGTCGCCATGCCGGACCCCGCCTTCACCAGCAGCGAATCCACATGGCCGTGGTAGCAGCCCTCGAATTTCACGATCAGGTCGCGCCCGGTGAACCCGCGCGCCACCCGGATCGCGCTCATGGTCGCTTCGGTGCCGGAATTCACCAGCCGCACCATCTCGATCGAGGGCACCGCGTCCATGATGGCTTCGGCGAGGTCGATCTCCTGCTCGGTGGGCGCCCCGAAACTGGTCCCGATGGCCAGCGCGCGTTCGAGCGCCGCCAGAATCTCCGGATGCCGGTGCCCCAGCAGCAGCGGCCCCCAACTGCCCACGTAGTCGATGTAGCGGTTGCCGTCGGCGTCCCACAAGTAGGCGCCTTCGCCGCGCGCGATGAACAGCGGCTGCCCGCCCACGCTGCGGAACGCCCGCACCGGGGAGTTCACGCCGCCCGGGATCTTCTCCACGGCGCGGCGAAAAAGTGCTTCCGATT
>JBBIQR010000379.1:0-4639 GCA_037442245.1 Candidatus Solibacter sp.
CCTCATCGAAGCGCATCTCGTAAATCAGCTTCTTGAACACCAGCGGATCGTCGGCGAACAGGTCCACGCCCCATTCCCAATCGTCGAATCCGATCGAGCCGGTGATGATCTGCCGCACTTCGCCCGCGTAGCGCCGCCCGATGAGCCCGTGCTCCTCCATCATGCGCTTGCGGTCCGCCATCGTCTCCTGGTACCAGTTCTTGACTTCGCCGCGCTTGCGGTCCATCGGGTAAAAGCACAGGTACCGGTTCGCCGGAATCTCCGGCCACAGCCGCGGCGCCATCGCCGCCCGCGACCGCGCCATCGTCGCTTCGATCTCCTTCTTCCATTCCTCGGAGTGCGGCGCGATCCCCTTCTCGATCAGCGCCCCGTACACCTTGGACGTGGATTCGTACAGCCCCAGTTCGACTACCGATACATACGACGACGCCGGCTCCAGGTAATCGCTCAGTTCCAGCCGCGCCACCGCGATCTCCGCCTGGTTGAGCTCCTCGAAGCTGCGCCGGAAGTGCAGCAGCATCAGGTCCCCCTTGTGCCCCAGCACCGAGTAGACCGCGGATTGGCGCCCATCCGCCGGCTTCTCCATCTCGCCCAGCGCGGCCGTTGCTTCCTTGAGAATTCTCTCGCGCGCGCCCGGCTCCAGCGCGCGCCACGCCGCGCGGCGGAAGCGCATCATCTGGTGCAGGGTGCTGGCGCCCTCCAGGGTCAGCGGGACGGGGGGCATGGTGGCAGCGGCTATCGTATCGGGGGTCATTCTTCAATTATAGTGTTGGGCAGATGCAGACTCTTGTGCTCGCGGCTCTGTTGGTGATGGTCTTCTCATTGTTGGCCGGAGGCGTGCAGCGCGCCTTGCAGAACGCCCTCGGCCGCCGCCCCGCCGCGCTCTGGCTCGCGCCCCCGCTTTTGACCGCGATCTTCTGGTGCGCCTCCGCCATCGCCGGCACGGTGAACCCGGGCCTCCTCGCCATCGTCTTCTGCTATACCGCGGCACCCGTCGCCTGCGCATGGGTCGCCGGTGCGGGACCCGCCGCCCGCCCCGCGGCGCTCGATTTCGCCGCCGTGGCGCTGCTCTGGTTTCCGCTCGAATTCCCCGGCGGCGCCGCGCGACTCGTCGCCAAACATGCGCAGGGCTTCCTTCACAGCGTGGCCTACGGAATCGCCATCCTGCTCGGCCTGATCCTCTTCCTCGGCTTCCGCCAGATCGCCGGCATGAAGTACCAGCCGCCGCGCACGCCCCGCGACCTCCGCACCATGCTCGCCGGCTTCGCCCTCACCGCCCCCGTCCTGGCCATCGCCGGAATCGCCATCGGCTTCCTCCCGATGCCCCACGCCGCCGCCGCCCCCGGCAAAATGGCCGCCGCCGCCGCGATCATCTTCTGCGCCACCGCCCTGCCCGAGGAGATCCTCTTCCGCGCCCTCATCCAGAACCTGCTGATGCAGCGCTTCGGCGCATCCACCCGCACCCTCGTCGCCGCCAGCCTCATCTTCGGCGCCGCCCACCTCGACAACGGCCCGCAGCCGCTTCCCAACTGGCGCTACATGATTCTCGCCACGATCGCCGGCTACGCTTACGGCAAGGTCTTCCAGCGCTCCACCAGCATCCTCGCCTCCACCGGCTTCCACGCCCTCGTCGATTGGACCAAGCACTTCTTCTTCTGAGCCATCCCATGCGCGCCCTCTGCCTGCTGCTTCTGATCCCCGCCACCGCCGCCGCGTCCGGTTTCGACGGCATCTTCGCGCCTCTCGCCTCCGCGAACACCCCCGGCCTCGCCGTGCTCATCCGCCAGGAGGGCCGCGCCATCTACCAGCGCGGCTTCGGCGCACGCGACCTCCGCACGCTCGACCCCATCGGCCCGGCCGCCAATTTCCGCCTCGCCTCCTGCACCAAGCAGTTCACCGCCGCCGCCATCATGCTGCTCGTGCGCGACGGCAAACTGCGCTACGACACCGCGCTCACCGATCTCTTTCCCGAATTCCCCGCGTGGGGCCGCGCCATCACCATCCGCCACCTCCTCACCCACACCTCCGGCCTCCCCGATTACGAGGACCTCATGGACGGCGGCCCCTGGACCCCCGACCACCAGATTCAGGACGCCGAAGCCCTCGCACTCATCGAGCGCCAGCCGCACGGCAGATTCGCCCCCGGCGCCAGTTGGTCCTACAGCAACTCGGCCTACGTCGTGCTCGGCCTAATCGCCGCCAAAGTCTCCGGCCGCTCCTTCCCCGATTTCCTCCGCGACCGCATCTTCACCCCGCTCGGCATGACCCGCACCCTCGCTTTCGTCAAAGGCGCGAACACCGTGCCCGCCCGCGCCTACGGCCACTCGCGCCGCGGCGCCGCCTTCGTCGAAACCGACCAGAGTTCCACTTCCGCGACCCTCGGCGACGGCGGCATCTACTCCAACCTCGCCGACCTCGCCAAATGGGACGACGCGCTCGCCCGCCACACCCTGCTCTCCGCCGCCGAAATGCAGCCAGCGCTCACTCCCGCCACGCTCGGCGGCGGCGCCGCCACCCGCTGGCCCGCCGAAGCCGGCGAAGACAACCTCGCGCCCGGCAAGCCCGTCGCTTACGGTTACGGCTGGTTCCTCGATCCCTTCCGGAACCGCCCGTTTCAGTGGCACACCGGCGCCACCACCGGATTCCGCGCCTTCATCGGACGCCTCCCGCGCGAGCGCATCACCATCGTGATCCTCGCCAACCGCACCGATCTCGACCCGCGCGCGCTCACCGGGAAAGCCTTCGCTCTCCTCCTCAACCCCGGCCGATAAACGGCATCTTCGTCGCCATCACTGTGAGGAACTGCACGTTCACGTCGAGCGGCAGGTTCGCCATATACACCACCGCCTCCGCCACGTGCCGCACGTCCATCCGCGGCTCCACCGCGACCGTGCCGTTGGCCTGCGGCACGCCCTGCGTCATGCGCTGCGTCAACTCCGTCTCCGCGTTGCCGATATCGATCTGGCCGCACGCGATGTCCCACGCCCGCCCATCCAGCGAGATCGATTTCGTCAACCCCGTAATGGCGTGCTTGGTCGCCGTGTACGGCGCGGAATTCGGCCGCGGCACGTAGGCCGAAATCGACCCGTTATTGATGATCCGCCCGCCCCGCGGCGTCTGCGCCTTCATCATCCGGATGGCTTCCTGCGCGCACAGGAACGCGCCCGTCAGGTTCACCCGCACCACCGCGTCCCACTGCGCGAAGGTCAGTTCCTCCATCGGCACCCCGGGCGCGCCCCGTCCGGCGTTGTTGAACAGCACGTCCAACCGCCCGAACCCCTGCCGCACCCGCACGAACAACCCGCGGACCGCCTCCGGATCGCCCACGTCCGCCGGACACACCAGCGCGCCCGGCGCCATCGCCGCGGTCCCCTCGATCGCCTCGCGCCGCCGCCCCGCCAGCGCCACCGCGTACCCCGCCTCCGCCAGCGCCACCGCGCACGCCCGTCCAATTCCGCTTCCGGCGCCGGTCACCAGCGCCACCCGTCGAACCGTCATATCAGGCATCGCACCTATTCTCCCGCAACGCCTTCCTGGGGTAAGATCGCTGGCAAGGAGGAAACGCCATGGCCAGGTTCGACGCGGTATTCGAAGGGGGCGGCGCCAAAGGCGTCGCGTTTGTCGGCGCGCTGGAGGTATTGCAACAGCACGGTCACACGCTCCGCCGCTACATCGGAACTTCCGCCGGCGCCATCACCGCCACCCTGCTCGCCGCCGGCTACACCACGCAGGAAATGATGGCCGCCGTCATGGAGCGGCAGCCCGACGGCACCCCCCGCTTCAGCAGCTTCATGGACTCCCCCGAGGCGGCGGACTTCTCCGCGGAGGTCCGCGCCAACAGCGCCACCATGACCGCGCTCAAAGAGGTTCACCTGCCCTTCGTTCCCGCGCCGTTCGAAAACCGCATCGAAAGCGACCTGCTCGACCGGCTTCTGCACAATTCGATTTATGCCCACCTGTTCTCCTTCACCGAGTGCGGCGGCTACTACGCCGGCGCCGCCTTCCTCGATTGGCTGCACGAGAAACTCGCGGTGAAGGGCATCCAGCCCGGCGACACCCTGGCCGATTTCGCCCGCAAGACCGGCTCCGACCTCTCCGTCGTCGCCAGCGACACTACTGAGATGGAGATGCTGGTCCTCAACGCCCGCACCGCCCCGAAAGTCCCCGCCGCCAATGCCGTCCGCATGTCCATGAGCATCCCGTTCGTCTGGCAGCAGGTCGTCTGGCAGGAAGCCTGGGGCACGTATATGGGCCGCAGGAAGGCCGGCAACGACATCGTCGACGGCGGTATGCTCTCCAACTTCCCCATCCGCCTCATCGCCGATACCGACGACGAAATCCGCGCGGTTATGGGCGCTACCGGCCCTAACGGAACGCTCAACATTGGCTTCCTGATCGACGAGACGCTCGCCGTCCCCGGCGCGCCCGATACCGCGCAGACCCCGCTCCCCGTAACCCGGCTGCGCACCGTGCAGCGCGTCTCCCGCATGATCGACACCATGATGGGCGCCGCCGATAACGAGGACATCCGCCGCCACGCCGCCGAAATCTGCCGCCTCCCCGCCAAGAGCTACGGCACCCTCGAATTCGGCATGCAGGGCCAGCGCCTCGATGTCTACCTCGCCGCCGCCCGCGCCGC
>JBBIQR010000380.1:0-4201 GCA_037442245.1 Candidatus Solibacter sp.
GGTACCACGGGGATTGGGCCAGCGTGGATGAGGACGGCCACTGGTTCCTCCACGGACGCGCCGATGAATCCATGAACGTGGCCGGCCGAAAAGTCGGTCCCGCCGAAGTCGAGGAGGCCATGATGCAGCATCCCGGAGTCGCCGAAGCCGCCGTCATCGGCGTGCCCGACGAAATCAAGGGTGAGGCCATCGTCGGCTTCGCGGTCGCCAGCACCGGCGCGGCGCTCGACCCCGCCGCCATCGCCGCCACCATCGAGCGCGAACTCGGCCCCACCTTCCGGCCGCGCGAAATCGTCGTCACCGCCGAGTTGCCCAAGACGCAGAGCGGCAAGATCGTGCGCCGCCTGCTGCGCCGCAAGTACCTCGGCGAAGACCCCGGCGACCTCTCCACCGTCGCCAACCCAGGGGCGCTATGAGGCACTTCCTTTCCAGCACGTGGCGCGGCTTCCGCGACTTCCTCGCGCGCCGCATCCGCTACCGGTTCACGCGCGCCGGCGTTCTCTTCGGGCTGGCCCTCGCCCTGGTGGTGTTCGCCGCCGTCATCAGCGCCAATAACCTGATCTTCCTCATCCTCGCGGCCATGCTGGCGACCCTGCTCATCAGCGACTTGATCAGCCGCCTCTGCCTCGCCGGGCTCGAACTCGATCTCGAAGTCCCCGACCACATCCCCGCCTGCCGCAGCGTCCCGGCGCGCCTCTACGTCCGCAACCACAAGTGGCTCATCCCGAGTTTTTCCATCCGGGTCGAACCGTTGCGCGCCGCCGGGCTCGAATCCGAGGTCTACTTCCCGCTCGTCCCGCCTTCCTCCACCCTCGACGAAACCGTGCGGGTACGCTTCCCCAAGCGCGGCGCCTACCGCGAAAACGGCTTCGCCTTCGCCACCGCCTTCCCTTTCGGCTTCCTCGAAAAGGTCGCCCGCGTCACGCTGCGCCGCGAGGTCGTCGTCTACCCGCCGCTCGATCCCCAACCCGGCTTCGCCGAACTGCTGGCCGGTGTCGCCGGCGAGATCGAAACCCACTATCGGGGACTCGGGCGCGACTTCTACCGCATCCGCCCCTATGAAGCCTTCGAAAGCTCCCGCCACGTGGATTGGAAGGCGTCCGCCCACACCGGCAACCTGCAAATCCGCGAGTTCGCCCGCGAGCAGGAACAAACTGTTGAAATTTTCCTCGACCGCAGCATCGAGCACGCCCTCGACGACTGGTTCGAGCACGCCGTCGCATGCTGCGCGTTCCTCGCCTGGCGGCTCTCCACCGAGGGCGTGGCCATCCACTTCCGCTCCAACGGCTATCTTTTCCGCCAGCCTGAGGATGGGGACATATATACTATTCTCAAGTACCTTGCTTTGGTGTATCCGCAGCGATTCAGCGGTACAGAAGCTCCCCACGATGAGACCAGCTTTCAGATCGTTTTCACGCCGTCCCCACGCACTTTTCTCGACGCCGGTTGGGCGCACGCTCGCCTGTTGTCTCCTGATGAGCTGCCCGCGCCTGCTCCCGGCGCAGAATCCGCCGCCCCCGGCGCCTCAGCCTGAACCGCTCAAAACCACCGTCACCGTCACCGAGAAGATCGCCGCCGAAACCCCCGCCAACGTCTCCGTCCTCGATCACACTCAGCTTGACGAGAGTCCCGGCACCAATCTGGACGACCGCCTGCGCGACGTCCCCGGCTTCAGCCTCTTCCGCCGCACCTCCTCGATTGTGGCCAACCCCACCACGCAGGGCGTCTCGCTGCGCGGCATCGGCAGCTCCGGCGCCAGCCGCACCCTCGTCCTCTGGGACGGCATCCCCGCCAACGACCCCTTCGGCGGCTGGGTCTACTGGACGCAGTTCATCCCGCTCGAAATCGGCAATGTCGAAATCTCGCGCGGCGCCGCCACCAGCGCTTTCGGCGAAAAGGCCATGAGCGGGGAAATCGGCCTCTTCACCCGCCCTCCCGAGCGCTTCCATCTCTTCACCGAATACGAATTCGGTAACGAGAACACGCACGATCTCTCCGCCGGCTTCTCCCAACTGTGGAGCCGGTGGGCGGTCTCCGGCGGCGTCCGCGCCTTTTCCACCGACGGCTACTACATCGTCCCCTCCTACGTCCGCGGACCGGCCGATACTTTGGCCGGCGTCCGCTTCGTCACCAGCGACATCCACCTCGACCGCTACTCCTCCTTCGGCGACTTCTTCTTCAAGACCAGCATCCTCGGCGAGGACCGCCAGAACGGTACCGTCCTAACCCACAACTCCACCGGACTCGGCAGCGTCAGCCTGCGCTACGTCCGCGAGTTCACCGCCGACTCCATTTCGCTCACCGGCTTCCACATCAGCGAGGGCTTCCATAGCACCTTCTCCGCCGTGACCGCGAACCGCGCCGTCGAGCGCCTCACCTACTCGCAGACCGTGCCCAGCGACGCCACCGGCGGCGAGTTTCTCTGGCAGCACCACACCTCACGCTGGAACCTGCTCGGCGGCGCCGATGTCGATCGCCTCAGCGGCACTTCCACCGACCACCTCGCGGCCGGCGGACTGCGCACCGGCGGCGGCGTCCAGTTGCAGCACGGCGTCTACACGCAGGCCGACGCGACCTTCGGCCCGGCGCGCCTCTTCGCCGGCATCCGCCAGACCTTTGCCGGCGGCGACAACCGCTTCGTCAGCCCCAGCGGCGGCTTCGCCATCGGCCATAAGCGCCTGCGCGCCCGCGGCACCGTCTACCGCGGCTTCCGCGCGCCCACCCTCAACGAGCTGTACCGCGAATTCCGCGTCGGCAATACCGATACCCTGGCCAATCCCCTGCTGCGCCCCGAGACTCTGTGGGGCGCCGAAGCCGGCTTCGATTGGATCGGCGAAGGCACCACCTTGCGGGTCACCACCTACCGCAACGTGCTCGACAACCTGATCACCAACGTGACCCTCTCCACCAGCCCCAACGCCATCCTGCGGCAGCGCGCCAATGCCGCCGCCGCTGTCAGCCGCGGCGTCGAGGCAGACCTGCGCGAGGTTTGGAAGGATTGGGTCGGCGAGCTCCAGTATCTCTACGTGGACTCGCGCTATGTGACCGGATTCCGCGTCGCCCAGGTGCCCAAACAGCAGGGCATCGCGCAGCTCACCTACCACCACGCGGGCACTTTCGCCTCCACCGCCGTGCGCAGCTACGCCTACCAGTACGACGACGACCTGAACCAGTTCCGCCTGCCCGGCTATGCCACCGCGCAGTTCGTTCTGCGGCAGCACATTGTGCGCAGCCTGTCCGCCGAAGTGACCCTGGAAAACGCGCTCGACCGCGCCTTCTACACCGCCTTCACCCCGACCCCCAATATCGGCGCCCCGCGCCTCGCCCGCATCGGCCTCCGCTGGGACGGCAAACTGCGGTAGCACCGAGGACGGAGGCTTCGGTATCTGGCGGAGCCAGCGTCGAGGTTCTAGTACTTTCTCGCGCTAATAATTGGTACTGTTGGATTCTTACAACGTAACGTACACTCTACCAACCGGGATCCGAAAATGGGGAGATCATTGGGGTGGTTTTCAAAAGGATACCGGTAGTTTCCCTGGGCCCACATTCTAGATTCATGGAGGAGCTCAAGAAATTGAACAAACTCGTTGTGTGTCTTGCGTTGGCGCTGACGGGCGCCTGTTCTGTCTGGGCAGGGTCGGTCTGTCCGGCGGGAGTGACCTTCGGGCACAATCCCGATGCCACCGGGACCGGATGTAACGTTCTGATTACGATTAATGCCGATCAGAGCGTGACGGTAACGTTGCTGGATACCACTGGCTACGATGGCTCCGACGACATGTTGGTGGGCATCAAGAACAATTCCCCGGTAACCGTGACTAAGATCTCTTTGAGCGGCACCAACGTTTTCTGGTTCGAAGGTGACGGCATCTGCAGGTACCGGTTCGTGGGCAGCAGTTACTGCAGCGCGAGCCAGGTCGCTGGCACGGACCCTCAGGATTATTATGGGCCGACCTCGACATTCAGCATTACGAACACTGGCTCCGGTGCGGTAAATTTCTCTCCGGGAATTGCCGCCGGCGGCGGGACCAGCTATTTCAGCCTGGAGGGCGCTCCCTCCGCGCAGTTGCAGGTTCAGATCACGGGCGCCGGTCCGGTCGCTTTTTCGAACTCGCAGGGGGCGCCCGCGCTCTCGACGTGGGCCTTTGCCGGATTGGGCCTTCATCGCGAAAGCCAGGAGCAGCAGGCCCAATCCGGCAAA
>JBBIQR010000380.1:4211-4636 GCA_037442245.1 Candidatus Solibacter sp.
GCCTGCTGCTCCTGGCTTTCGCGATGAAGGCCTTGTCGCGGCGCCCACAGGAATAATCGAAACACCCGCGCCGAATACTGCAGGAAGGGCGCCCCCCCGGGGGGATCGCCGTCATCCGGTCCGGCCTCGCCTATGGCGAGGCAACGTTCAGTGGGTCATCGCGTAGACGACGTAGTTCACTCCCAGCCGGATGCCCAGCGCGGAAAACTTCTCCGGGTAATTCGGATCGTCGGCCAGTTCCCAACTGTCGCCCACATCGTTGTTGAACGTCATCGCCACCATCAGCCGGTTCCGGTCGTCGTAGATCCCCATCCAGTGGCCTTTGGTGCCGGCGGCGCGCTGCCACATGCCGCCGCGCCCTCCGCGCAACGCCCACATCCCCAGAATCTGATAGCGGTCGTCGAGGTCGTAGACCGTGTGGAAGA
>JBBIQR010000381.1:0-4590 GCA_037442245.1 Candidatus Solibacter sp.
ACTCTACGCCGTCATGAGCGAGATGGAGACCAAGCTCAACGTCTGCTCCTTCTTCATGATGGACGAGAACTTCCTGCTCCATAAGCGGCGCGCCCTCGAATTGCTCGAGCGCATGAAGCAGCACAACAAGGCATGGGTGCTGTACGTCTTCTCCTCGGCGAACGCCATTGCCCAATACACCATGCGGGAACTCGTGGAGCTGGGCATCTCGTGGGTCTGGATGGGCCTCGAATCGCCGCGGTCGCAGTACGCGAAGCTCAAGAACGCCGACACCCTGAAGCTGGCCGCGGAACTGCGGGAGCACGGCATCAAACTGCTCGGCTCGACCATTGTCGGGCTCGAGCACCACACGCCCGAAAACATCGCCGGCGAGATCGAGCACGCCGTCGCCCACGATACCGATTTCCACCAGTTCATGCTCTACACCCCGGTGCCGGGCACGCCGCTCTACGCGCAGATGCAGGCCGAGGGGCGGATGCTGGAAGAAGTCGAACTGGCCGACATCCACGGGCAGCACGAGTTCAACTTTGAGCACGCCGCGATCTCCAGGACTGAATCGAAGCGCTGGCTCGATTATGCGTTCCGGCGCGACTTCGAACGCAACGGTCCCAGCATCTACCGGATTTGCCGCACCACCCTGCAGGGCTGGAAGCGCTACAAGGACGACGCCGACCCGCGCGTGCGCGCCCGCTTCCATTGGGAGGCGCGGGCCCTCGGCGATGGCTATGCCGCCGCGCTGTGGGCCATGGAACGCTACCTCCGGGAGACCAACCCGGCGGTCGCGGCCAAGGTGCGGGAGTTGCGTCAGGAGATCGGCCGCGAGTTCGGCCTCTTGCGCCGCCTCGTCACCGCCGCGCTCGGTCCCGTGGTCTTGTGGTCCGCCCGGCGCGAAGCCAGGCGCCTCGCCGCCGGACACACCTACGAGCCGCGCACCATCGTCGAGCGCCGCAACTGGCCCGATGGCGAAGCCGCCCCCGCCTGGACCGGCGCCGGCCTCGTCACCCTCACCGCCGGAACCGGCGCCTCCGGCCAGGACTAGCGGTTCCATCGGCGTTCCCCGGCGGCCCCGTCCCGCCCTTCGCCCGGACCTCGCACGAACCTATATCGCTAATTGACAATATTCGAGTATTCGAATATTCTATTTACATGGGTGACGCGCTCCGCCAGTTCAAGAGCGAGATCTTTCAGGGACTCGCCCATCCCACACGCATCGCCATCGTCGAAGCCCTGCGCGGCGGCGAACTCTCCGCCGGACAGTTGATCGAGCGCCTCGGAATCGAGCAGGCCAACGCTTCCCAGCACCTGGCCGTCCTGCGCGCCAAACAGATCCTCGTCAACCGCAAGGCCGGGAACCTCGTCTACTACTCCATCCGCGACAAGGCCCTGATCGAAGTGCTCGACATCCTCCGCCGCTATTTCAACGCCCAACTCAGCACCACCGTCGACATGCTGAAACAGGCGTCGCGCGAGCCCAGGCGGTCCGGCGGAAAACGATGACCCCCGCCCCCGAACCGCGCGCCCGCCGCCTGGACAAACTGCGCGCCGTCGTCCAACACGCCGCGCACCTCCTCCCGCGCCAGGGTCCCATCGGCGTCTTCGTCCACCACAATACCCTGCACGCCTTCGAAGCCATGCCCTTCGAACGCGCCGTCCTCGACGCCGCCCAGCGCTTCGGCGCGGAGCCTTACATGAGCGAAGCCGCCTACCGCAGGGAACTGGCGCGCGGACGTATCCAGCTCGCCGATATCGATGCCGTGCTCGATAGCGAACCCGGCGCGGCCGTATTCCCCGGGCTGAGCCGCGGGTCGCTCCGCAGAGCGATGCTCACCCCAGGGGTCAGGGAGTTCGACGCGGCGACGATTCTCTGGCGCACCGAGCAGGGCGACCTCGCCCGCGACTTCCGCAAACCATCTCTCCGCCAGTTGTTCGACGCCTGCCTCGCGCGCGTCACCGCGCAGGAAGAAGAACCCCCGTCCCCGCGCGCCGTCGATGAGGCCATTCATCCCTGGCTGATTCGCCTGTGCTCCGTGTTCCTCGATCAGGGCGCCGCCTACTGGCAGTTGCCCGACCGCGAGCGCGGCTTCTACCAGGCCGTCCGCGGCCTGCTCGGACGCCGCGGCGGCGCCCTACCCAAGTACCTGGCCGGACTGGACCTGGAATTCCGCCGCCAGCAGGAGCAATCCTTCCAGCCCCACGACGCGGTCCTGGAATTTCTCGACGCGCTGCCCGCCGCCGAGCCGCAGTGGGAAGAAATTCTTCAAGCCGAGTTGCTCGCCCTCCCCGGATGGGCCGGCTTGATCCACAAGCTCGAAGAAGACCCCGGCGCCGCGCCGCACGTCGTTCTGCCCTGCTCCCTCATGGATTACCTCGCGGTGCGGCTCACCATGGCGCGGGTCGCCGCGCGCCGGGGCGCGGCGGAAGACGTGCCCCAGGAAAGTCCGCTCAAGACCCTCGAGAATCGCCGCATGAGCCGCGCCGCCCGCATTTACGACGCGGCGCGCGTCATCCGCCTCTCGGCCCGCGAAGCGGCGCGGCTCAGCCAGCGCGACTGGGATTCGTTTGCCGCCGAAGTGAAGGCGTTCAACGGCGTGGAGCGCCGCCGCGTTCTGCACGCCGCCTACGAACGCTGGCACGAGCGCGAAATCCTGCGCGGCCTGGCCAGCCACCGCAAGTACCGCGGCGCCGCGGCCGGGGACCCGCACCCGCCTGCGCGCCCTCCCGCCCAGGTCTTCGCCTGCATCGACGAGCGCGAGGAATCCATCCGCCGCGCGCTCGAAGAAGTCGACCCCGCGATCGAAACCTTCGGCTGCGTCGGCTACTTCGGGATCGCCGTCGATTATCGCGGAATCGACGACACCCACGGCGCGGCTCTCTGCCCCGTCGTCGTCAAGCCCGAGCACGCCGTCGTCGAGCAGTCGCGCGCCGAAGATAGCGAACTCCTCGAGCGGCGGCGCTGGCGGCGCCGCGTGCTCGGACTGTTGACACGCAGTTGGCTCGTGTCCTCCAAGGGCCTGATGCGCGGCTGGCTTTCGACCTCCGTACTCGGCCTGCTCTCGGCCGTCCCGCTCGTCGGACATCTGCTCGCGCCCCGCCGCTACGCCTTGCTGCGCGCCTGGCTCAACCGCGCCTTCCTTCCCGAGCCGCGCACCGAACTGACCCTCATGCGCGGCACCAGCGAGTCGCAGGGCGCCGTCACCGGACTCCTGACCGGCTTCGACGCGGCGGAGAAAGCGCTCCGCGTCGAGAGCATCCTGCGTCCCGCGGGACTGGTCAGCGGGTTCGCCCGCCTGGTGATGATCATGGGCCACGGCTCCAGCAGCCTCAACAATCCGCACGAATCGGCGCACGATTGCGGCGCGTGCGGCGGGCGCCGCGGCGGCCCCAACGCCCGCCTCTTCGCCGCCATGGCCAACCGCGAGGAGGTGCGCGCCCTGCTCGCCGCGCGCGGCATCGAGATCCCCCCGGACTGCGTCTTCGTGGCCTGCTACCACGATACCTGCAGCGACGACATCGAGTACTTCGACCTGGACGCCGTGCCGGAGACCCACCGCGGCGACCTCGAGCGGATGCGCGAGTCGCTCGAACTCGCGCGCGCCCGCAACGCCCAGGAGCGCGCCCGCCGCTTCGACGCCTGCCCGCCCGAGGCCAACGAGCAAGACGCCCTCCGCCATGTCGAAGAGCGCAGCGAGCACCTGGCCGAACCCCGTCCCGAGTACGGCCATTGCACCAACGCCGTGTGCGTCGTCGGGCGCCGCGGCCTGACCCGCGGCCTCTTCCTCGACCGGCGCGCCTTCCTCGTCTCCTACGACGCCGCCCAGGACCCCTACGACGAAAGCCTCACCGCCCTGATGGACGCGATCACCCCGGTCTGCGCCGGCATCAGCCTCGAATACTACTTCTCCTTCGTGGATAACGATCGCTACGGCTGCGGCACCAAACTCCCCCACAACGTCACCGGCCTGGTCGGCGTGATGGACGGCCACGCCAGCGACTTGCGCACCGGATTGCCCTGGCAGATGGTCGAAATCCACGAACCCGTCCGCATGCTCTTCGTCATCGAGACCACGCCGCACCGCCTGAGCGGAGTCATCGGCGCCATCCCCTACCTCAAACAACTCGTCGACAACCGCTGGGTGCGGGTCGCCACCATCGATCCCGTATCCGGCCGCGTACACGTCCGCCGCGGCGCCGCGTTCGAGGAGTTCACCGAACGCCTCGAGCGCTTGCCCGTCGCCCTCTCCTCGGCGGAGTGGTTCGCCGGCAAGGCGCAGCACCTGCCGATGGCCTGGATTCAAACCTGGTCCCACACACCGGCGGGAGGCGATCAGTGAGCCCCGCGCAAGCCACCCTCGTCTTCGTCGTCGTCGCGCCAGGCGCCGTGTTCGCCGTCCTGGCCCTGGTGTGGCTCCTCGGCTGGACCCCCGGCGAACGCTCCGTATCGCGCATCACCGGCGCCACCTTCGCCGCCTGCATGGCCGGCCTCGCCGCGCTCCTGTGGCAGGTGACCGGCCCGCGCGGCGGCCCGGTCGTCGCCGCCTTCGGCAACTGGTTCACCGTCCACGAGTACCGCTTCCCCCTCGTGCTCATGGC
>JBBIQR010000382.1:0-4584 GCA_037442245.1 Candidatus Solibacter sp.
GCGGATTCCTGCAAACGTGGGAGGCGGAAAACTCTACTTTGCGGGTAATGACCATCGGCTTTTCAGTGACGCTCGAAGGGGCGCCGGAGATACAATTAAATTATAGTTCGTCATGAAAACCGCCAAAACCGACATTCTGATCCGCGCCGCCATCGGACTCCTCGTGGTTGGCCTTGTGGTCGCCATCTACGCCGGCATTCATGAGCGCGTCGTCATCGCCGGCGATGCCGCCCCCGGCTTCACCATCCACGCCGATACCGGCCGCACCGTCACGCTGCCCCATTTCGGAGGCAAGCTGCTGGTGCTCAACTTCTGGGCCACATGGTGCCCGCCCTGCGTGCAGGAGACGCCTTCGCTCAGCCAGTTCGCCGCCCAGTACGCGCCCAAGGGCGTGACCGTGCTCGCCGTCAGTGTGGATCGCGACGTCAACGCCTACAACGCCTTCCTGCAGAAGTTCAAGCCCGCGTTCCTGACCGCCCGTGACAGCGAATTGCACGCCCAGTACGGCACCTTCATGTACCCGGAAACCTACATCATCGATGCCCAGGGCAAGGTGGTCAAGAAGATCGCCGAACCGGCCGACTGGACGTCACCCGAAGTCACCCAGTACATCAACTCGCTGCTCTGATCGCCCATGACGCCGCTCCCACCGCGCCTGCCGCGAGGAGGCCCAATGCCTCGCGGAGCAGATTCCCGCACGGCCTTCATGACCCGTGTGGTCTGGGTTGCGCTGTTCACGGCAGCCGCGGCATTCCCGCAGGCGTCCATCGTCAACGCGGTGCGCTCCGCCATCGCCCAGAACAACCTGCCGGCGGCCGAGGAAATGGCCCGCGCCTTTCAGGCGCGCACCGGGCCGCGCACCGATCTCGCCGCGGCGCTCTCCTGGATCGCCCGCGCCCACTTCGCCGCCCACGACCTCGACCGCGCCGATGCCTTCGCCACGCAGGCCTCGCAGATGGCCACGCGGTTTCTGGCCGGCCGCAAACTCGACGCCGATCCCTGGCTGCCCACCGCCCTGGGCGCCGCCATCGAGGTCCACGCGCAGGTGCTTGCCGCGCGCGGCGACCGCGCCGAAGCCGTCGCCTACCTGCGCGAACAGTATAAGACCTTCGCTGCCACCTCCATCGTCGAGCGGATCGGCAAGAACCTCAACCTGCTCAGCCTGGAAGGCAAGCCCGCGCCCGCACTGGAAACCGCGCAGTGGGTCGGGAGCGTCCACCCGCCCTCCCTCGCCGCGTTGCGCGGCCGTCCCGTGCTGCTCTTTTTCTGGGCGCACTGGTGCAGCGACTGCAAAGCCGAAATCGCCTCAATCGCCAGTCTGCGCCGCGAGTTCGCGCCACAGCGGCTGGCGGTCGTCGGTCCTACCCGGCTGTACGGCTATGTGCAGGGCGGGGAAGACGCGCCTCCCCAGGTCGAGCGGCCCTACATCGAAAAGGTTCGCGGACAGTTCTATGGCGCATTGGCCGATATGCCTGCGCCCTTGAGCGCGGCCAATTTCGCCGCGTACGGCGCCAGTTCCACCCCCACCCTGGTCCTGATCGACCGTGCTGGCGTCGTGCGTTGGTACCACCCCGGTGCCGCCGCCGAAGCCGAGATTGGCGGGCGGATTCGCGAAATGCTCGCGAAGTAGGCGCGTCAGGCCGGCCGGCGCTTGGAGGGAACGATCGCCGGCTGCGGCCGGAACCGGTTGTACTCTTCCAGCGAATGAATCAGGGTATCTACCGCCGTCCTACGTGCGTACAGATACTCCAGTTCCTTCCGGAAAGTCCGAGTGCCAGAGGGCCGGGGGAGGGCTTTCTTAGCGAACATGGTACTCTTGTACCAGAAAGCCTAATCAATGACAATAGTTAAGTTGCAAAGAGGGAGCGCTCTTAAGGGGGTAGTCGTACTGCCCCCAAACGCGGGTTATTGGAGGTTAACTGCTCAATAAATCAATGATTTTTTCCGGGTCGTTCGGGACTACTGCGGGTGGGTTGCCGAAAGTTGACTGAATGGCGGATCCCGTCGGCGATTTTAGTACCCCTAAGTGGTACTCATGAATATAATTAGGGTCCTTTAGGATGTTTCCTGTGAGCACTGCGACCACATCCGAATCCGCCCGGATTACCCCCGCCGCCGTCAGCTTGCGGATCCCCGCCAGCGTCGCCGCGCTAGCCGGCTCGCACCCGATGCCGCACCGCCCGATCACCGCCTTGGCGTCGGCGATCTCCTGCTCGCTCACCTTCTCCACCGTGCCGCCGGATTCCGCCACCTCGAACAGCGCCTTCGGCCACGACACCGGATCGCCGATCTTGATCGCCGTCGCCAGCGTTTCGGGATGCCCCACGGCATGCAGCCGCGAGCGGTCCGCCGCCCGCCACAGTTCGTAAAACGGCGCCGCGCCCTCCGCCTGAATCACCGCCAGGCGCGGTAACCGGTCGATGAGCCCCAGATCCCGCAGTTCGCGCAGTCCCTTGCCGAAAGCGGACGTGTTCCCCAGGTTGCCGCCCGGCAGTACCACCCAGTCCGGAACGCGCCAGTCGCGCTGATCCAGCATCTCCGCCATGATGGTCTTCTGCCCCTCGATGCGGTAGGGGTTGATGGAATTCAGCAGGTAGATGCCGAGCCGCTCCGCCAGCGTACGTACCAGCGCCAGAATCTGGTCGAAATTGGCCTCCACCTGAATGGTGCGCGCGCCGTATTCGAGCGCCTGCGCCAGTTTGCCGAACGCGATGTTGCCGTGCGGGATGAAGATGACCGGCGCCAGACCGCCCGCGCTGGCGTACGCCGCCATGGACGCCGACGTATTGCCCGTGGAAACGCAAGCGACCCGGGTCATGCCCAGCCGCCGCGCCTGTGCCGCGCCGCACGTCATCCCGTTATCCTTGAAGCTGCCCGTCGGGTTGAACCCCTGATGCTTGAACGCGATCGCGTCCAGCCCGCCGTAGCGCGCCGCCGCGGGCGCGTTCAATAGGGGCGTGCACCCCTCCCGCAGCGTGACCGCGTGCGCGTAATCCTCGAGGAACGGGATGAATTCGCGATAGCGCCACACCCCGCTCTGGTCCAGCGGCGCATTCGACGCGCGCCGCTCCCTCCACAGCTTCTTCAACTCCGGGGCGGATTGCGCCGGCTTGCCGTACACCGCTTCCAGCAGACCGCCGCACTTGGGGCAGTTGTACAGGACTTCGGTGATGGGGAACCGCGCGCGGCACCGCCGTTCGATACAGGCAAGTTCCGCGGACATGAACCTTCTATTATAAGGGCATGATCGCCGTCCACCTGGAAAACGGGGTCGTCGCCACGCGCGATGTCGCGGTGCCCGATCGCCCGGAAGGGTACGCGCTGCTGCGATTGATTCTGGCCGGCATCTGTAATACCGATCTCGAACTCCAGCGGGGATACTACGGGTTCTCCGGCATACCCGGCCACGAATTCGTCGCCGAGGTGGTGGACGCGGACCGCCGGGAACTCATCGGACGCCGCGTTGCCGGCGAGATCAACCTCGCCTGCACCCGCTGCGAATGGTGTGCGCGCGGGCTCGGACGGCATTGTCCCAACCGCACCGTGCTGGGCATCGTCAATCAGCCCGGCGCGTTCCAGGAGTTCTTCTTGCTACCCGAGCGCAACCTGCACGTCCTGCCCACGGATCTCCCGCTCGAGCGCGCCGTTTTCCTCGAACCCCTCGCAGCCGCCTGCGAAATCCTCGACCAGGTGGCGATCCCCGCCGGCGAGCGCGTGGCCGTCCTGGGCGACGGGAAACTCGGGCTGCTCATCGCGCAGGTGCTGCGCATTCACGGCTGCCGCGTGCATCTGTACGGACGGCACGCCGCCAAACTCGCGATCGCCGCCGCCGCCGGTGTCGAGGTCGAATCCGCGGCCGGCGCGCTCCCCGCCGCGGCGTACGATTTCGTGATCGATGCCACCGGCAGCGCCGAAGGGCTCCGTCAGGCTGCCGCCATGACCCGTCCGCGCGGCACCCTGATTCTGAAATCCACGGTGCACGGCATGGTGGCGATCGATACCGCCTCCATCATCGTGAACGAAATCACGCTGGTCGGTTCGCGCTGCGGCCGCTTCGAAGCTGCCCTGCCCCTGATCGCCGACCCACGCCTGCGCCTCGCAGAGATGGTGGCCGCCCGCTACCCCCTCGCCGAGGCTCGCGCCGCCTTCGCCGGCGCCGCCCGCCGCGGCACGCTCAAGGTGTTGCTTGCCGCCTGACCGGCGGGGGTGCCGCTATAATGCCCGCATGGTGCGTGTCCTCGCCCTCGAAAGCCGCCGCGCGGCGGAGATCGCGGAACTGATCCGCCGGCAGGGCGCCGACCCTTTCATCGCGCCCTCCATGCGCGAAGTTCCGGTCGAGGCCAACGAACCCGTCTTCGCGTTCGCCGAACGGCTGTTCGCCGGCGCCTTCGACATGATGATCCTGCTCACTGGAGTCGGCACCCGCACCCTTGCCCGCATCCTTGCCGGGCGCTTCGCCGAGGACGCCTTCGCCCGCGCCCTGCGCACCGTCACCCTGGTAGCCCGCGGACCCAAGCCCGCCGCCGCGCTCCGCGAGATGGGACTCGTCCCCACCCTGATCGCTCCCGAGCCCAACACCTGGCG
>JBBIQR010000383.1:0-4581 GCA_037442245.1 Candidatus Solibacter sp.
CCTGAAGGTCATCACCGCGTGGGCCAAACAGCACGGCACCATGTTCCGGTCCCAGACCTACGGCATCCCGCCGGTACGGCTTTCGAGCCAGCGGCTGGTGGACCTGGCCGAAGGCGAGGGCGCGCAGTGGCGGCACTTCTCGACGACCCGCTGGGCCACCAGCGCGAATCATCTCTACGGGCGCAACGTCTCCTCGACCGAGACGTGGACGTGGCTGCACTCACCGGTATTCCGCGCCACGCCGCTGGACATGAAGGCCGAAGCCGACCTGCACTTCCTGCAGGGAGTGAATCAGCTTGTGGCGCACG
Source organism: Candidatus Solibacter sp. (assembly GCA_037442245.1). Classification (GTDB taxonomy): domain Bacteria; phylum Acidobacteriota; class Terriglobia; order Bryobacterales; family Bryobacteraceae; genus Solibacter. The sequence continues at coordinate 309 of JBBIQR010000383.1, forward strand.
GCTGGCCGTATTCGCCGCCGGAAGCGGGCGAGCCGGGCTGGCGCTTCTACGCCTCGGCGGTGTTCAACAATCACAACCCGTGGTGGATCGTGATGCCGGACATCACCACCTATATCCAACGCATCAGTTGGATGCTGCGGCAGGGCAAGCCGGTCGCGGACGTGGCGGTGTACCTGCCGGAAGCCGACGCGATGGCGCACTTCACGCTGGGGCGCGACAGCGTCAATCAGGCAATGGAAGGGCTGCTCGGTCCGGAACTGGTGCCGGCGATTCTCGATGCCGGGTACAACTTCGACTTCATCGACGACGGCGCGATCGGGCAGGTGGGGATTCCGTATGGCGTCCTGGTCGTGCCGAATGTGGAGCGGATTCCGCTGGAGACGCTGCGGAGGCTCGACGCCTACGCGGCCAGGGGCGGGCACGTGATCTTCACCCGGCGGGTGCCGTCGCTGGCGCCCGGATTAAAGGAAGCCGGCGACGCGGCGCAGATCCAGGCGCTGGCGGCGAAGTACCGCGCGATCGAGGGTGGCGCGCTCACCGGCGCGCTGCACGCGGCGCTGCCGGCGGACGCGACGGTCCCCGCGGGCGTGGGCGTGGTGCATCGCTCGCTGCCCTTCGCCGAGGTGTACTTCCTGGCGAACACGGCCAATCAGCCGGCGCGCGGGGCGGCCACCTTCCGCGTCCAGGGCATGGAGCCGGCGTGGTGGGATCCGTACACCGGGAAGATTTCGCGCGCCGATCTGAACCTTTCGCTCGCGCCGTACGAATCGCGTGTGCTGGTGTTTTCGAAGGAGAAGGCGCCGGCGCCGGCAGCGGGCGCGCAGAGCGTGTCCGAGGATTTGAGCGGCGGCTGGACCGTCGCGTTTCCGGGCGCGCCACCGGCGCCCGTGGACAAACTGCACTCCTGGACCGACGACGAGTCGCGCAGGTTTTACTCCGGTACCGCGACGTACGAACGCAAATTCCAGGTGGCTTCGGGAACCTTGCGGGCGGCGCGGCTGGTGATCGATTTCGGCGAAGGAACCCCGGTGGACCCCGACTCCGCGCGGCGCGCTCCCAACGGCATGCGCGCGTGGATGGAGAGCCCGGTGCGGGAAGCCGCGCAGGTGTACATCAACGGCAAAGCGGCGGGCGCGGTGTGGAAGCCGCCGTACCAGGTGGAAGTCACCGGACTGCTGCGGGAAGGCGAGAATTCGATCCGGGTGGTGGTGGCCAACACCGCCCTGAACCTGCTGGCCAAGGAGCCGCTGCCGGATTACAAGGAACTGATCGCGAAGTACGGTGACCGCTTCCAGGCGCAGGACATGCAGGAAGTCAAGCCTCTGCCCAGCGGGATGATGGGACCGGTGAAGCTGGAATCGCGGTAGCGGCGGCGCCGGACCTGACCGATGGGCGGCCTGCAACTCTCCTCTCTGGGCCTGCTGCTGGCGGGCGCGATGTCGGTGACCAACGTGCTCACTGACGTGTGGCGCAAGCGCGCCTTGCACGGGCGCGACCTGTTCCCCGTGACGTTCTGGATGCGGGCCGCGGTGGCGGCTCTGTTCGTGGCGATCGAGGCGGCGCGGATGGCGGGCGGCGCGGCGCCGGCGATTCGCGATACCGGACCGCTCTTCGGCCTGGTGCAACTGCCGGTGCTGCCCACGTTTCTCGTGTACCTGGCGATCGACGTTTCGCTGATCACGATCGTGATGTGGCTGTACTTCCGGGCGCTCCAGATCTCGCCGCTTTCGATGTGCATTCCGTTCCTCGCATTCACCCCGGTATTTCTGATTCCGACCACGTACGTGTTGCTGGGGCAGAAGCCGCAGCCGGTAAAACTGCTGGGAGTGGTGCTGATCGTGGTGGGGTCGCTGGCCATGCACCGCACCCTGTTCGCGGTGGGGTGGCTGGCTCCGGTGCAGGCCGTGATCCGCGAGAAGGGCAGCCGCTACATGCTGCTGGTGGCGTTCATTTTTTCGCTCACGAATCCGCTCGACAAGAAGCTGGTGGACATGAGCGATGTTTACATCGAAGCGGCGGCGTACGGCGCGGGGCTGGCGATATCCTTCTACCTGCTGGCGCGAAGCCGGAAGGCGGACTTCGCCGCGGCGGCGCGCGCCAACTTCCGCTGGATCGCGCTGGCGGCGGTGTTTGACGCGGTGAGCCTGCTGTTTCAACTGGCGTCCTACGCGTATCTTTCCGTGGTGATCACGGTGAGCATCAAGCGCGCCGGGATCGTCCTGAGCGTGTTCGCGGGCTGGCTCTTCTTCCGCGAGCGCGGCATCACGGACCAGGTGATCGCGGCCAGCGTGATGTTCTGCGGAGTGCTGATCCTGTATCTGCCGCTGATGCTGGGGCAGGCGGTGGCGGCGATGGCTGCGACGCTCGCCGGGATGACCGCGGCATTGTATTTTACGAGGACAAAAACGGCATGATCCGGGTATCGTTTGCCGGGTGCGGCGGGATGGCGGCGCACTACATCGGCGTATACCGCACGCTGGACGACGTGCGGCTGGTGAATTGCATCGATCCGGCGGTGGAGGGCGCGTCGAAGGATTTCGCCGATGCGCTGGGGCCGGAGATCGACGCGGTGGTGATCTCGACGCCGAACCATCTGCATCGCGAGCAGGCGGTGGCGGCGATCGAAGCCGGCAAGCACGTTCTGTTGCAGAAGCCCGTGGCGCACACGCTGGCCGATGCGGAGGCCATCGAGGCAGCCGCGGCGGCGCACCCGGACCGGACCATCGGGCTCTACATGAGCTACTTCGACCAGCCGCTCATCCACGATCTGCGCGACATGATCGCGGGCGGCTGGCTCGGCGGCGTGGTCCACTGCTACGCGCGGCTCATGCACAAGGGCGGGATGATGTGGTCGCGCGAGGCGCTGGAAGGGCGCGGGACCTGGCGCGGGCGTGTCGCCGAGACCGGCGGCGGCTGCTTCATCCAACTGGCGGTACACTACCTGCACATTTTCGAGTGGGCGACGGGGGCGCGGGTGGTGCGCGCCACCGGGTTCACAAGGCGCCTGCACTGTCCCGGGCTGCAGGGCGAGGACCTCGCCTCGGCCGTATTCGAGCTGGATACCGGCGCGATGATCACGATCGACACCGCGTGGTGCGCCAACGGCGAGGAGCTTTCGGTGCACGGCACGCTGGGCCGGTTCACCTATCGCGACAACCGGCTGGCGCTGGCTTCGACCGCCGGGCCGTTCACGGGACGCGTCGCGCGCTACGACGGCGGGCAGGAGCCTGCGTTCGGCGGTCCGCAAGGCGTGGAGCAGCAGATGGAGGTGCGTCCGCCGGCGTTCGACGACGTCACGAATCCGCTCAACCAGCACCGGCAGTTTCTGGAAGCGGTGCGGGAACGGCGTCCGGCTCCTGTTTCGATCGCTAGCGGCGTGCGCGATCTACGGCTGGTGATGGCGGTCTACGAATCCGCGCGCAGCGGGCGCGCGGTGGAGGTCCGGTGACGGCGCAGTTGGGGATTGTCAGCGACGAACTTGCGCGGGATTTCCGGGAAGCCGTACGGATGGGCATGCCGCTCGGCATCCGGCGCTACGAGGTGCGGAATCTGGCGGCGGGACGCGCGCCGATGTGCGGCGACGCCGCGATGCGGGAGGCCGGGGAGATCGCGCGCGGAGAAGGCGTCGAGATCACGGCGCTTTCCCCAGGGTTGTTCAAATTCACCGATAGCGAACGCGCCTTCCAACGGGAGATGGCGGAGGTGTATCCGCGCGCCGCCGAGTGGGCGCGGCGATGGGGACTGCCGGGCTTGATCGTCTTCGGTTTCCACAAACCGGGTGTGACCGAGGAGAATTTCGCGCGGTTCGCGGGCGCGGGGCCGGGACCGGAAGTCCGGGCGTGGATCGAGGAGGCGGCCGGGCGCGCGGTGGCGGACGGGCTGACCCTGATGATCGAGCCGGAGCCGATCTGCTGGTGCGACACGGGGCGCGCGGCGGCGCGGCTGATCGCGGGTTTGGAGAACGTACGGATCAATTACGATCCGGGGAACGTGGCGTGGCTGACGAACTCCGATCCGGCGGATGAGTTCGACGTGGTCGCCCCGTATATCGCGAACGTGCATGTGAAGGATATTCGTCCGGTCGCGGGAGCGCCCGAGTGGGTCCCGGCGGGGGAGGGAATCGTGGATTGGGCGGCGCAGTTCCGGGGGTTGAAGGCTTTGGGGTATGAGGGACCGGTCTCGCTGGAACCGCACATGGATTCAAGCGCCGCGGCCGCGCGCCGGTGCAAGGAGGCGGTGGAGCGGCTCCGGGCGGAAGTGTGAACCCAGAGGC
>JBBIQR010000384.1:0-4570 GCA_037442245.1 Candidatus Solibacter sp.
GGAAGGGACGGCGTCTTCGTAGGTGATGAGGGCGCCGCTGGTTACCTGGCCCTGATCGCCGCCGGCGCGGTGGTAGTTGTCGAGCTTGCGGGTGCCGACCCGGAGGGAAACGTCGAGACGGCGGGACTTGCCCCCGGCTGTGCTGTCCACGGTGCCGAGAGTGCCGGCGACCTCTTTATAATCCTGATCGGTGATTTCGTAGCTCAGGAAATAGGGCGCCGGGTCGGCTTTCTGTTGCAGGGCGGTGAAGTTGCGGTTCAGTTCCTGGGACATGGTGTCCAGCAGGAGGTTGGGCTGCGCCCCGGCCAGGGACACCGCGCAGAACCACAGGGAAGTCGAAAACACGAATCTGCCGGTCAAGTTACCAGAATATCATCGGCGCCCGTGTCAGAATTCGAGGGTGGTGACGCCGGCGAGGCCCTTCTGTTTGAGGCCGTTGAGCGCGAGGCCGTAACGGCCCCGGATGCCCGTCTTTTCGAAGATATGCTTGAGGTGGATCTTCACGGTGCCGGTCTGGATGCCGAGAGACTGGGCGATTTCGCGGTTCTTGAGGCCGCGCTCGACCAGTTCGAGGACCTGGGCTTCGCGGGCGGTGAGCGAACTGTGGCCGGTGCGGACGACGAGTTCGACTTCGGGCAGCAACCCCTCCTCCATCCAGGTGCCGCCGCCGAGGACGGTAGCGACGCAGGTGAGCAGAGTGCCGGCCGGCGCGGTCTTGCGGACCACCCCTCCGGCCCCTGCCTGCACGTAGCGCAGGGCTTCGGATTCGGAGATGGCGCTGCCCCAGACGATCACCGCCGTGGGCGACTGCTCGGAGCGCAGGAGGCGCAGCCAGTCCAGGACGGCGGGCGCTCCCAGCGCGCGGTCCACAATCAGCACCGAAGGGCGCAATTCGCGCACCATCGCGATGCCGTCGACGATGCCGCCGACGGCGGCGATCACCTTGCGGCCGGGATGGGCTCCCAACAGGCTGCGGATGCCTTCAATGGCGACTGGTTCGGTATCGCAAACGGCGATGGTGCTCACGTCATGTACCCCGGCTGGAATATCGGCTGGAAAGTTCGAATACTTTAGTAGGAGGCCAGCGGGCTTTTTCTCGCAGGAATGTCCTGGGGCGGTGGAACGGCCTGATATCATTCAGGCATGCGCCGGGTGGTCCTGTTGGTGTCGCTGTTGGCGGCCATCTGCCGCGCGCAGGTGCTGGTGGCGGAGCGGCGGATCGAGCGGTTTCTGCCGGCGTTGGCGGACGGCGCTCCGGCGGGGACGCTGAATTGCTTCGTCACCCCGGTTCATCCGCAGCTCAACTATGGATTCCGCTTTCAAACCGGGTACCTGCTGGAAGTGCCGATGGAGCAGTTCGAAGGCTCGGGGCATCGCTGGCGGACGATCGCGAGGGTCACGCCCAAAGGCGGCGTGGGTCCGGTCTACCTGACGGCGTTCTACCGGCTGCCGGAGGTCCCGCCGACCAAGGTGCGGCTGGAAGTGGGCGGAGTTTATCTGATGGGCGAGGGGGCCTACCAGGTGCGCCTTCTGCTGGTGGACGAGGCCGGGAGGACGTGCCGCCAGGACTGGCGGGTGGACGCGCATCGTAGCCGCGCGGAAACCAAGGTGCGGGTGGCGTTGGCGCCGGGCAGCGTGACCGACGTATCGCTGCGCGGGGCCGGCGCGGCGACGGTGCGGGCGGACGACGCGCTGCCGATGCGGCTGAGCGTTCTGGTGCACGCCGCGCCGGCCACGCCGCGCCGCACGCGGTTGCGCGCGAATGACGTGTTCACCCTGCTCTCCACCGTTTCCTCGGTGGTGGAGCGGGTGCCGGCGACGAGTGTGCGGATGGCCGCGTTCAACCTCGACCAGCAGAAGGAACTCTACCGCAAGGAGAATTTCCAACTGAGCGACCTGACCGAACTGGCCGAAGCCATGATGGGCGCCGAACTCGGGCTGGTGGATGTGAAGGTGCTGCAGCATCGCCGCGGGCACGTCGAGACGGTGGCGGGGCTCGTGCAGGCGGAGTTGGCGGCGCAACCGGCGCCGGACGCGGTGGTGTTTCTGGGACCGGTGAGCCATTTCAACGATAAGCCGGCGGGGCTGGAGGTGCCGGCATCGCATCCGCAGTTCCTGTTCTTCCGGCTGGCGCCGTACTCGCATATCGGGATGGGGCGGGGAGGCGGCGTGTACGTGACGGACTCCGGGCTGCCGGACACGATCGCGTACGCGGTGTCGCGCATGGGTGGGAAGACGATCACGATCCGCAATCCGGGCGATCTGGCGAAGGCGATCGACCGGCTGGAGCAGACGCGGCACGGGGATTGAGGAGGCCGGGCGGCGATGTTAAGATGGTAGGGCAGCGGAGGGAGTGGCTCTTTCCGTTTGCTCCCGATCGGTAGCACCCCCAGGTACGCCACCCTAGCTCAGTTGGTAGAGCGGCTGATTCGTAATCAGCAGGTCGCCGGTTCGATCCCGGCGGGTGGCTCCAGTCTAATCTTCGCCCCTTCCAGCAGATGCGGGCATCTGCCCAGTGAAATCGAAATCGGCGGTTCAGGCACTGTGACCAGACTTGTGCCCACCCTGCGCCTCGAGCGCGGGCTGATCCGCCGGTTGCGTGCTGCCGTACAATAAAGATGAAGTCCATGGTGCTGCGCTTCAACGAACTCAGAGCGACCGAGGCTGCCGCCAGGTTCCTCAAATTGCGGGGCGGCCGGATGAGCTATTTGAAGCTCATCAAGCTCTTGTACCTGCTCGACCGCGAGGCGCTCCTGCGTTGGGGCCGGCCGGTCACCACGGACCGGTACGTCTCGATGGACAATGGCCCGGTTGTCAGCCGGATTTACAGCCTGATCCGCGAGGAGCCCGCTCCGGGTACTGACCCGGTGTGGCGGCGCTACATCTCCGCTCCCAGCAGCTACGAAGTAGCCATCATCGCCGAGCCGGAGACAGAAGAACTCTCGCGCGCTGAGGAATCCTTGATCGAGGAGATCTTCACCAAGCACGGCCGCCAGAGCCGGTGGGAGCTTGTGAATCTGTCGCACGAGTTGCCCGAGTGGCAGAATCCGAACGGCAGCGCGATCCCGATTGAGTACGGCGACATCCTCCGCGCTGGCAACAAGACCGGGAGCGAGATTGCGGCGGTGGAAGCCGAACTGGAAGCGCTGGCGGCCGCGGAAGCCATGCTTCAACCCGCGTAGATGAGGTGCGGCGACACCTTCTTGATGCCCGCCCCTGGCGGGGCCGCGACGCCTCACCTTTGGATCGTCATCACGGAGCCCGACGCCGCGTCCAGCCTCTGCGCCATCGTGAGCGTGACGACCCTGCGGAACAGCAAGGATCAGACGGTCATTCTCCGCATCGGCGACCATCCGTTCATCCGCCACGATTCGACCATCTTCTACGGCGATGCAATGATCGTGGACGCCCGGCGGCTTGAAAATGAAATCGCCGCCGGCTTGGCGGTTCGCCGGGATCAGTGTCCCGCGGCGATACTAAAACTCGTCCAGCAGGGCGTTGCTGCATCGCCCTTCACCAGGCCGAAATTCCAGCGGTTCTGCCGAGAGCAGTGGGGGCGGTAAGCGCTCACGCCACAGCAGATCGGACCCGATCCATCGCCTCGCGGATGTCCGCCTCGATCGGATGGACGTAGCGCTTCGTGGTGTTCATGTCGGTGTGGCCGGCCAACACGTGCAGCGCGAACGGGTCCATGTGCTTGGCCCACCGCGTGATGCAGGTGTGCCGGAAGGTGTACAGGACGAACGGCGTGACGGGCATCAGGCAGTTGTGGATCGCCGACATCACCGACATCCGGCTGGAAGATGAGTCCATCTACCTGGCGGTGATTCTGGATGCGTACTCGCGGCGCGTGATCGGCTGGAGTCTGGACGACACGATGGCCGAGTCGCTCACGCGGGCCGCTTTAGAAATGGCGCTGAGCGAGCGGGATATTCCGCCAGGTCTGGTGCATCATTCCGACCGCGGCGTGCAATACGCCGCCGGCGGCTACACGCAGTTGTTGAAGGACCATGGCATCACGATCAGCATGAGCCGCAAGGGGAATCCCTGGGACAACGCGGCATGTGAGTCGTTCATGAAAACGCTCAAACACGAAGAAGTCCACCGCACCGAATACCGCAATCTGGCCGATGCACGGGCACGGATCGGCCAGTTTCTGGAATCGATCTACAACAACCGGCGGATGCACTCGTCTCTGGACTACCGCTCGCCGGCCGAGTTCGAACGGGCGCTCGACCCTGGGCAAACGGGAAAGGCAGCGGCCTGAGTTTTCTAAGGCATGGGCGATCTATCGGTCCGATGTGGCGAAAACCCAACAGGGGCGCCGGGGCGCCCCTGCTCATCGTCCGCGATGAGTCGCGCCGGCTATCCCTCGGCGGGTTGCTCTCCAGCAGAGCCCGCCTCCGTTTCGCCGGATATGCCGATCATGCTATGAAAGGGTATCGCCGGTCGAGTAGTTTTCAGCGATCGGCGAGTTGTGGGTTAACTGGTTGTGTCAGCCCAGGGGTCCACTTCAGAACGACCGGATCGACGCACAGCAGTTGGCGCGGTTAGCGCGAGTGGATCCGAA
>JBBIQR010000385.1:0-4534 GCA_037442245.1 Candidatus Solibacter sp.
TCGACGAGCAGCATGAGGATCACGCCGCCGTCCAGAATCGGAATCGGCAGCAGGTTAAAGATGGCCAGTTGGAGGCTGACCATGGACATGAGGGTGAGGAAGGAAGACGCGCCCTCGCGGGCGGCTTCCCCGGCCATGACGCCGATGCCGATGGGCCCGGAGAGGTTCTTCGAGGAGATCCGGCGTTCGAGCATGCCCTTGAGGAACTGCACCATCAGGGTCGCGCCCTTGATGTTGTGGCGCACGGATTGGTTGAGCGCCTCGGGGAAGGAGAGCTGCGTGGTGATGAGGTGGAGCTTCTGCTGCGGACCGACCCCGATCATGAAGCGGCCGGGTCCGTCGATGTGCGAAAACTCGGGAGTCACCGATACGGAGTAGTGGCTGCCGGCGCGCTCGTACTCGATCTCGATGGGTTTGCCGCCGGAGTTCTTGGTGATCTCCTGAAACTTGATCTGGGAGTGAATGGGCAGGCCGTTGACGGCGATCAGGAGATCGCCTTTGCGGAGCCCGGCGCGGTAGGCGGGCATGTTCGGCTCGACGGCGGCGAGTTCGATTTCGCCGCGCTCGTCCCACCCGGCCATACCGACGCCGGAGCGCTCGCTCATCACGGGGGTAACCACGGTATCGAAGCGGTTGGCGCCGCGCTGCATCGTCAGGTACATGGGCTTATAGGCGCCGGTGACTTCGGCCAGACCGACGTCCTCCCACGTGGGATTGTCCTTGCCGTTGAGGCGGACGATGAGATCGTTGTCCTGAATACCGGCCTTGGCGGCGGGGGAATCGGGCATCACGTGGCCGATCACCGCTTTCAGATCGGCGTCGGAGACCCGCTGGTAGATCACCATGTAGAGCCCGGTGACCAGACCGATGGCCAGCAGCATGTTCATGAAGGGGCCGGCGAAGGCGATGATGAGGCGCTGCCAGCGGGGCTTGCCGAGGAAGGCGCGCGGGTCATCGAGATCCTCGTCGGTGGCCTGCTCACCGGCCATTTTGACGTAGCCGCCGAAGGGGATGAGGGAGACGCGGTAGTCGGTGTCGCCGCGGCGGAAACCGAAGAGGCGCGGGCCGAAGCCGAAGCTGAAAGCATCCACCTTCACATTGAAGAAGCGGGCGGCCCAGAAGTGGCCGAGCTCGTGGATCATGATCATGACCCCGATCAGGACGAGCAGCCACAAAACATTTTCACCAAACTGCAGCATAGGATGTTTAAACCGTAACGGGGCTCGCCGGGCGGGCGGCCGCCAACTGCCGGGCAAGCGCACGCGACTCCCGGTCCATTTCCAGGATATCGCCAATCGAGCGCGGTGTGGTGGGGGTGATGCGGGAGAGGGTTTCCTCGACGACGGAAGCGATCGCGGTGAACCCGATGCGGCCCTGGAGAAACGCCTCGACGGCGACCTCGTCGGCGGCGTTGAGGGTGCAGGTGGCGCTGCCGCCCGCCTCCTGGCAGCGGTAGGCGAGTTTGAGGAGGGGGAACTTGTCGAAATCGGGTGGCAGGAATTCCCATTGGCGCGCCTGGCGCCAGTCGATTTTGGGAACCGGCGCCTGGCTGCGCTCCGGATACGTCAGGGCGTACTGGATCGGCATCCGCATGTCGGTGGCGCAGACCTGGGCGATGACGCTGCCGTCGGAGTACTCGATCATGGCGTGGACGCTCGATTGGGGATGCACCACCACGTCCACCTGGGAAGGCGCGAAATCGAATAGCCAGCAGGCTTCGATGACCTCGAAGCCTTTGTTCATGAGGGTGGCGCTATCGATGGTGATGCGGTTGCCCATCTTCCAGGTTGGATGATTCAGGGCCTGGGCCGGCGTCACGAATGCCAGTTCTTCTTTAGGGGTGTTGCGGAAGGGACCGCCGGAGGCGGTGAGGATCAACTTGCTGACCTGATCGCGGTTCCCGGCGCGCAGGCACTGATGGGCGCCGTTGTGCTCGCTGTCGATGGGGAGCAGGTCGGTCCGGTAGCGCCGGACGGCCTCCATGACCAGCGCGCCGCCGGAGACCAGCACTTCCTTATTCGCCAGACCGACGCGCTTGCCGAGGCGGATGGCTTCGTAGGTCGCTTCGAGACCGGGGATGCCGACGATGGCGGAAACCACGGTATCCACTTCGGGGGCGCGGACGGCGTCGATGCGCGCCCGGTCGCCCGAGCCAAGTTCCGGCCAATCGTGGCGCGGCAGACCGGCGGCAGCGAAGGCTGCGGTGAGGGCGGGGAGGGAAGATTCGGCGGCGACGGCGACGAAGCGCGGCCGGAACTCGACGACCTGGCGGGCGAGAACTTCCACGTTCTGTCCCGCTGCGAGCGAATACACCTGGTAGAGGTGGCGATTGCGCCGCACCACGTCGAGGGTGTTGGCGCCGATGGACCCGGTAGAGCCCAGCACGGAGAGGGTTTTCATGCGCGCAAGTGGAATTATACCATTCAGTTCGCGGATTTTCTGCGTAAATCGAGGCGGGCTGGCGGAGGGGGGAGCGTGACCGGAAATACCAATTTCGGGATTTCTTTCGGGCGGTGGGAACAACTAAACCCTTGCGGGCGCCGGGGAGGATTGCTTCAGGGGTCTTTTATTTAGAGGTTAGTCTCGCTTTGGTGGGAGTTGCCTCCCCGGCTTGATTCCAATAATAGAATATTCCATTTCTAGAAGCAATAGTTTTTTTCACGGCCCTTTGGGGCTATGCAGGCCGGGGTTTGACTTCGACGCCTGCCATCTCTTCTAACACTTTGATTGTAGAGCAGATATCCTCTTCTCCGTGACCTTCCGCGATGGCCATCTGGAAAAGTTGGCGGGTGAGGCCGGTGAGCGGCAGCGGCACACCCAGCTCCTGGCCGGACTCGAGCATGAGGCCGATGTCCTTGTGCATCCACTTGACACTGAAGTTAGTGGTAAAGTTGCGGGCGAAAACGAATGGCGCCTTATACGCGATGAGCCCGCTCTTGGCGGCGCTGTTGTCGAGGATTTCGAGCATGAGTTTGGGGTCCATGCCGCCCTTGGCCGCCAGTACCATGCCTTCGTTGAAGGCCATCAGGATATTGGAGAGGACCAGGTTCTGGGTGAGTTTGGCCTGGAGTCCCATGCCCTCCGCACCGCAGTAGTAGAGGCGCTTGCCCATCGGCTCGAAGAAGGGGCGGACGCGCTCGAAGACGGCGGGGTCGCCACCGACCATGATGGTGAGGGTGCCGCCCTCGGCGCCGGGGGTGGAGCCGGTGACCGGCGCATCGAGGAAGTCCACGCCTTTGGCTTTGAGGGCGGCGGCGATGGACCGGCTGGCGCTGACCGCGATGGTGCTGCAATCGGCCACGGCCATTCCTGGGCGGACGCCTTCCACGATGCCATCCGGGCCCAGGATGACGGTTTTGGCCATTTCGGTATCGCCCACGCAAAGGAAGACGACATCGGCGTGCGCGGCGACCTCGCTGGGGGTGGCGCAGAAGCGGGCGTTCTCCTCGGCGGCGAGCTTGCGCGCTTTGTCGGCGGTGAAGGACCAGACCGCGACGTCGTGTCCGGCGCGTAACAGGTTGCGCGCCATGGGGTAGCCCATGAGGCCGAGTCCGAGAAAACCGAGTTTCGCCATAGACCCAGATTGTAGCGCGTACGGCAGCGGACAGAGGGGCAGAAACTGTCCGTTCGCAGCCTTGACGCGGCCACGGGTTTGGCCTATATCTCGGAGCGGAGGCTCCAGGTCCAAGGAGGTATGGCGATGAAAGCTTTAGAGCATCCGGGAATCGATAAGCAGGACGTCCGGCACATGAGCGAGGGCGAGTTAAGAAAGCTGGGGGTGCGGCGGTTGGATCGGACGGAACTGGTTTTGCAATGTAGAGCGTGCGGGGAGCAGTGGTCTCCCCAACTGGACGCGGGCGGGAAACTGCCGTTCGACTACTGGCTGTGCCCGGCGAACTGCAACCAGGGGTGAGGGCGGCGGGCCGGCACGCGGGCGGTGGATTGCGGATATACTACAGACAGCCGGTGTGCGGAGCGTCGAGGAGCGCTCCGGCGCAACCTGGCACAGGGTAAAAGCGTCTTATAAACGACAGAAGAAAGGCATTCGATGTTTGAAACGATAGGTTTTCCGGAACTGCTGGTGATTCTGGGGGTAGCGGTGCTGCTGTTTGGGGGGAAGAAGATCCCGGAAGTGGCCAAGGGGCTGGGTGAAGGCATTCGCAACTTCAAGACCGCCCTCAAAGGCGACGCCGAGAAGCCCGCCGAACCGCCGGTAGCCGCACAGATCGAAAAGTAGGAATCCCGCCGGCACGGGCCGCAAAGTCCGCCACCTCTCCGAAGTCGTCAGGCTTTCGTTAACTATCGGAAATCTTTCGTAACCCGCCGCACCTGGGCTAGACTCGGCCATGCCGAGTCAGGCCGTTGAGGTGATGCCGCGGTGACGAAGAGACCATCGACACAAGCCGTCCCATCCTCCGGCGATCTGCTCTCCACGTATCCCCGGTCCCGCCCGGCGCTCATGTTCCGCAGCCTGCCCGGCCAGGGCCTGATCCTCACACTGGCAGCCGCGCTCATGTTGCTTCTCGCGCTGGAG